>CAJMLK010000017.1 GCA_905214305.1 uncultured bacterium | reverse complement strand
CAGTTTTTCAAGAACGAGAGAGGCTTATGCTCTCTTTCCGCGACCCTGTCAACTTCTTTTTGCCGGTTCGGCGATTTTTTTCTCGCCGCGCCCAGGCTCATTCCGTTCCCGTGTCGCGAAACGGGAATTTGCCTTAAAGGCCCTCAACTGTCAACCGATTTTTTCATTTTTTTCAGATTATTGTCACAGCAAATCCATACAGCGCCCATTTTTCGGCCAGTGGCGCGGATTTTAGCGCCATCCCCCGTGCAAACTTTTTATACAGCTTCAATCACATCAGCACGTTACATGGCCTCGAATTGGCAACTGTGCTCAAAAACCCTGCCTTTTGAGCAGAGCCACCGCAACGAACCGGCTACTGCTCCACCACCAGCACAGACCCGGCGCGCAGGGTCTTTTCGTCCACGCCATTCCAGCGTTTAAGGTCTTCCACGCTCACATTATGTTCGCGGGCTATTTTCCACAGGCTGTCTCTGTCCTGTACAAGGTACGTGCTTTTTGCCGCTTTTGCCCCACTTGCGGGGGCCTTGCGCCCCACCCTGCCGTCAGACCCGCCGGAAACCGGGCCGCTCCGGGCCACCGCGCGTCCGGGGATGCGCAGCACCGTTCCGGCATGGATCATATTGGGGCTGCTTATATTATTATGTTCCTGAAGGTCCTTTACACTGATGTTGTACTGCCGGGCCACGGCATACAGGGTTTCGCCCGCCTCAAGGGTATGGCTGCCACCGCCCTGAGCTGCCGGGGACGCAGGCGATGACGCCACAGACTGTGCCCCCGCGCGCCCGCTGGACTTTGTCGCCGCCCGTTCCCGGTTTGACGGCTGAGCCTTGCTGTCCAGCGCGGCCACAGCCTTGGCGGACATGTCCACCGAACGCGGCGCAAGCACGGTTTGCCCGGCGCTGAGGCGGCTTTCGCCGGGATTGAGGGCGCGCAGCTGCGCGACAGGAACCCCGCAGCGACGGCTGATCTTGTCCCATGAATCGGCGCTGCTCGCCACGCGCATGGCCCCCCAGCCCGCATAGGCGGTGCAGCGGGGTGAAGACAGAAAGGCCGTAGCCTGACGTTCTGTTCTGGCCGGAACATACACAAAGGTCGAGCGATCCGTATCAGTGATGCGGCGCCTGTGGTGACGGTTATAGGAGGCAAAGTCGCCCCAGCTCATGCCGCAGGCATCGGCCAGACCGTTAAGATCCGTTCCGGGGCGCGCCGTGAGGCGCAGCACGCCGGGCGCGTTTTCGGGGTTGATCGGTTCAAAACCCAGCTGGGGCAGATTGCGCATGATTTTGGCAACTGCCAGAAAACGCGGCACATACTGCTTGGTTTCATCCCGCAGCTGGGCCTTTTCATCCAGCATATGATTGCGGGCCTTGACCTCAAAGAAATCCTTGCCGCCCGTGCCCGCCTTGGCGCGACCGATCTTGCCTTCGCCCGCGTTATAGGCCGCGATGGCTGTGGGCCAGTCACCGAAATACTCATGCAGTTTTTGCAGATAGTCCGCCGCTGCTTCCGTGGATTCATAGGGATCAAGGCGCTCGTCGGTAAACCAGTTCTGCGTCAGCCCGAAACGTTCGCCCGTGGGCGGCATGAACTGCCAGGCCCCGGTAGCGCCTACGGGTGACCGCGCATCCACCCGGTAGCCGCTTTCCACAATGGCAAGGTAGGCCAGATCCTCGGGCATGCCGCGCGAACGGAAGACCTTGCGTGCGTAAGCAAGATAGTTTTCCGCGCGTTTTGAGAACACGCATACGGAATTGCGCCCCTTGCGCAGGAAGTATTTATATTGACGTGTCACATCATCCATAGCTTCCGGGGGCAGGCCCCTGTCGACATGCCCCGTAGAATTGAGGGCAGCGACCTCATTGGGCTTCAAGGGAGTGGGATCATCATCGGGAACGGAAAAGGATGCACCACCGCCACCGCCCGAGCCGCCCTGACGTGAAGCGCAGCCTCCGGCCAGCAGCAGGCAGCACACGGCAGCCAGCACGCACAGGCGAATACCGGCAACTGTCCCCTTGCGTCCTTTCGCGACAGTGTCCATAGTATGTTCCGTCATTATGCTCTCCTTGTCCGCCCGGCTTGCCATGCGCCGGGAAGATGCGTACACAGCCGCATGACCGTGAACGCCCGTTGTATCCATATTTTTAGCCCGGCAGCCTGTGGCCGCCGTTTGCCCCCGCGCGGAGGCGCGCATGCATAGCCAATCTGAAGAAGCCCCGCTTCTGCCGGGACTCAAGCCCGTGCTGGAGCTGTTGTCCAGCGACCCGCAGCGCATCGACTGCGTATTCTGTAAAAAGGGGCTGCGCAGCCCCGAGGCCCGCGAGGTGCAAGACCTCTGCCGGAAAAATGATATCCGCTTTACTCTGGTGGAGCAGGCCGCGCTTGACCGCCTGTGCCGCCCCGGCAATCCCCGGCGCGGCGACGCGCGTGAGGCCGGGCGCGATGCCGTGGCGCATCAGGGTGTGATAGCCCGGCTGGCCGCAACCAGCTTTTGCGAGCTGGAGCATATCTTTGCCGCCGTGGAGCAGGCCCCCCTGCCCATAATCCTGGCCCTTGATCAGGTGCAGGACCCCGGCAACGTCGGAACCCTTTGCCGCACGCTCTACGCGCTCGGGGGCGCGGGCATTATTCTGCCCCGTCACAACAGCGCCTACCTCGGCCCCGCCGCGCGCCGTTCCGCAGCCGGCGCACTGGAGCACCTGCCCGTAACGCGCGTGACCAACCTGGGACATGCGCTGGACAGCGCCGAAGAAGCGGGCCTGATGATTTATGGGGCCGGAGGCCAGAACGGCCCGGCCAGCGTGGACGCCTTTACCGAAGCCATGCGGCTGCCCGCTGTTCTGGTGCTGGGCAATGAGGAAAAGGGACTGCGGCCCGGCATTGTCAAACGGTGCGCGCACATGCTGCGCATACCGCTGGCGCGGCCTTTCGACTCGCTCAATGTGGCTCAGGCCGGGGCTGTCCTGCTGGGTCTGGCCGCCGCGCGGCACAGGCCCTAGAACAGATCCATCCTGAAGAAGCTCTGGTAGCTGTGCGGGCAAACGCCCGCCACCAGAGACAATATGTGTGGCATTAGCGCGGCTGCGCGCCGTGACAGGAAGCGTCGCGCTGTGAAAATGGGCCTGCCGAACGGCCTGCGGCTCCGGGGCCTGACAGCTTGACTGACCGCAGACATGGCCCCTTGCAGCGCCAGCCGGCACTGAGGCGCCGGGTATCCGGTCCGATTCCGGCGTCCGGTCTGATCCGGGCCTACCGCCCGATCCGCCCACGCGGGCCGTTTGCGCCGCACCCACTGCATCGGCAGGAAAAAGCAGAAATGCGCACTGCCTTACCGGTGTCACGGATGCGTACGCAGTCCAACTTACATACGGTTGCTGTTTCAGACAACAAAAAAAGGAAATGTCTTTGGCATTTCCTTTTTTTGTTAAAAAATAAAAGCTTTCTGAATTTTCTCTAGACTTGTCCTGATCCGCTCTTCCACCATCTGCATATATGCCATTCTGTACACAGTACGGCTTATGCCAGTGCCGATACATGGAGCATCGCCTGCTGTTTGTCGAGCCGGAACCGTTCCCCGGCAGCATTGAAGTCGATACCGTTGCACCACATTTTCAATTACCGCACGTAGTTGGGGATATTGATAAAGACGTCGCGCGTGAAAGTAATCATGCGCTCCATAAGCCAGGGCAAGGCCAGCAGCAGCGTCAGAAACATGCAGACGATTTTGGGAATAAAGGTCAGCGTCATTTCCTGAATCTGGGTAGCAGCCTGAATGACGCTCACGATCACGCCCACGCCCAGCCCCACGCCCAGCATGGGCAGGGCCATCATAAGGCACAATTCAATGGCCTGGCGTCCGAAACCGATGACAAAATCAGGAGACATGGCGTAACCTCACAGGAAAATTTTGACACTGCCGCAACCGGCGGCCCATTTGATTCAAGATTGATGCCAGCCTGCACAGGGCTGTGCCCGGTCAAAGCAGAAAACTGTTGACCAGCGAGCCCACCAGCAGATTCCAGCCGTCAACCATCACAAAAAGCAGCAGCTTGAACGGCATGGAAACCATCATGGGCGGCAGCATCATCATGCCCATGGCAAGCAGCACGCTTGAAATCACCATATCAAGCACAAGAAAGGGAATGTAGATGAGAAAGCCGATGGTGAAGGCCGTTTTCAGCTCACTGATAACGTAGGCCGCCGCCAGAAGCATGGTGGGAACTTCTTCCTTGTTCTTCGGGGCTTCCATATTGCTGATGGAATAGAAGATGGAAAGGTCTTTTTCGCGCGTGTGCTTGAACATGAAGGAGCGCAGCGGGGCCTGAGCCTTGTCCAGAGCTTCCCTGTAGTCGATGCGCTCACTGAGGTAGGGCTGAAGGGCGTCGTCGTTGATCTGTTTGCCCACGGGAAACATGATGACGACCGTCATAAAAATGGCAAGACTTGCCAGAATCTGGGTGGGAGGCAGCTGCTGCACGCCCATGGCCTGACGCAAAAAGCTGAAAACAATGATGATGCGGGTAAAGCTGGTGACCGTGAGCATGATGGCCGGAGCCACGGAAAGGATGGTCAGCAGAAAGAGAATTTCCAGCAGAATGGAGACTTTTTCCGGCGATTTGGCGCCGCCCGCCAGTGTGAGCTGCAGGGTGGGCATGGCCATGTCCTGCGCGGCGTGGGCCAGCTGAGGCAGCCAGAAAAGAAGACTAGCGGCTGTCAGCCCCGCGAGACACTTCTTCCATGACGTGTTCAAAATCCTTGTTCTGCGGCTCATGCTGCGCCTGCTCCTCGGTCAGAAGGGTTATGTGCTGGTCGGTAACGCCCAGCAGCAACCTTCTATTCAAGAAGCGTACCACCATCAGCCCCTTGCGCGGGCCCAGCGGCAATTGCGCCTCCATAACCAGCGCGCCCTTGGGCAGCGCGCCCGGGCGCGGCAGAAAATTGAACTTGCCGAAGCGCCGTACAAGCCAGACAACCAGCCACAGCAGGGCCACAAGAAGAAAAAGTATGCCCACGGCCTGGGCATAGCCGCCCCACGAAAACGAGCTTCCGCCAAGGCTGGCCCCGTGCGCTGCCGCGCTGCTGGCCGCATCGCCCGCCAAGCCGCCTTCCAGACCGTCGCCCAGACTTTCGGCAAAATGTCCCGCTGCCTGAGCAGCCGCGCCAAGGCCCTGCCGCGTCAACTCGACAGCATGCCCAACGATCTGATCCAGCCCGCCGGACAGGCCTGAAGCCGGTGCGCCCGCAGACGGTGCGCCACCCTCAACGGCCTCAACAGTTCCGCGTATGGCCTGCGCGGCCACGCCATCAACGGGCACAGCAGCCACAAGGGCGGTCGCGCCCGCCGCCGTTGCGCCAGTCACAAGGCTAGCCAAGCTGCTTCACCCTTTCAATGGGGCTGATGATGTCTGTAAGACGCACGCCGAACTTTTCGTTAATGACCACGGCCTCGCCGCGCGCCACCAGCTTGCCGTTGACGTACACTTCAAGCGGTTCGCCCGCCAGCTTGTTCAATTCGACCACCGAGCCTTGCCCCAACTGGAGCAGCTCGTTGATAAGCAGGCGGGTACGGCCCAGTTCCGCCGACACATCAAGCGGGATATCAAGGATAAAATCCAGTTCGCGTTTAAGCTTGTTGTCACCGGGCTGGCGCGCCATTTCCGTCATATCCTTGAAGTGGGCGTCCGTCGCCTGCCCGCCCATGCCCGCGCCCGCACCGCCGAAAGACTGGCGGGGCTGCTTTTCCTCTTCTTCGGCCATGCTTGCGGCCCACTGGGCGGCCAGCGCCTCATCGGCCAGATGCTGGGCATCAGCCCCGGCAGCCGGAGCGTCGGGCGCGGCACTGGCGGTGTCGGAAGCGCCGGCGGCCTCAGCCTCCTTGGCAAGTTCGGCTTCCCACTGAGCGGCCAGATTGTCCTGATCTTCCTGAGACATAGGTCACCTCTTTAGAGCAGATCAACTTTGAGAGCGTACATTCTCAAAGCTTAAGACACGCTCGCTTCGGCGCTTGACCACGCAAGTTGATTGCGCTCGCGCCTTTGCGGCGGGCGACTGCTCACGCAGCCGCCAGAGCAATTTCAAAGTGAAGTTGCTCTGGAGCAGGTTCACCCTGAAACGCAGTCCGTTTCCCAAGTTGTTTGACGCCCGTTCCGGCGTCCGGCCGCGCAAACAGCCAGCGCTGCCGTCTTTGTGCACGGTTTCCGCGCCTTGACGAAAGCTGTGCCTGCCCCGCCCGCAACCTCTGCGGGCGAACTGCCGAAGCGACGTCAAACGCACCACGGCTGACACCCCGCATATGCGGCATGCGCCAGCGCGGCCTAACGCGCCCCTTCGTGAAACAGCCCGGAAAACGTCCTGAAGTACGAACGCCCGCCCTATTCCACAACAAAATCCGTAAAGAACACCCGGATAACGCGCTGTGCACCCAGTATCTGGTTGATACGCGCCGCCACTTCGGCCTTGAGCAGCACCTTGCCGTCCGGGGTGGCTATATCGGCGTAACTCTTGCCTGCCAGCAGCATGATGATGGCATCCCTGATGCGGGCATTATTGGCCTGAAGGGCCGCCGACACGTCGGCGTTCACCTCCACTTCCATACCCATCTTGAGATAGCGCCGCCCCGAAGCGTCCGCCAGATTGACGGTAACAGGGGGCAACGGCAGCACCATGCCCCCGCTGCGGGGCAGATCGCTCTGCCGTTCAATGCGTACATCCGAACCCGGGGCAGACTGGCCGCCGGACTGGCCGGGGGCCGCATGGCCGCCCTGCGCTGTCCCGGCGGCAGCGCCGCTTTCCGCAGGCAGGCCGCCCGCCGCCTCCGGCGACGAAACAGCAGCACCGTTGGAGGGTGTGCGCAAATACAGCCACCAGTAGCCCCCAAGCCCCGCGCCACTCAACGTCATGAGCAGTATTGCCAAAATAATGACGATGCGCTTGACCCGTGACTTTTTCCTGGGGCTTTCCGCCTGCCCCTCGGGCAGGGCCGGGGCTTCTTTTTCCTTGGCCGCCATAATAAACTCCGTTGGCCTGACGCGGGCATAACGGCAATACCGTGCCGCGTACGATTTTTATGGGCGAGGCATGCGCAACCGCATATCTCGAAGCACCGCCCGCAAAAACCGGCCCCCACAGCTATTGCAGACACTGTGCCAGAGGCTACGTCCTGGCCGGGCGCAGCCCGAAAATATCCGTACCTATGCGTACCAGGGTGGCCCCTTCGGTCACGGCCGCCTCAAAGTCGCCGCTCATACCCATCGACAATACAGGCAAGGGCAAACCGGTGCGGGTGCGCAGGCCGTCCCGCAGTTCACGCAGGAGGGCAAAGTGGGGCCGTGCGGCATCGCCGGCATCAAAGACCGGGGGCAGGCACATGAGCCCCTGAACATCAAGGTGCGGGCAGCTCTCAAGTACATAATCGGCCAAAGCGGGCAAATCTGCAGCCATGATGCCGCTTTTTTGCGGTTCCGAGGCGATATTCACCTGAAAAAGCACCGCCTGACGAGCCTGCGCTTCAGCAAGCCGCCGCTCAAAAGCATCGGCAAGCTTGCGCGAATCGAGCGTATGCACCAGAGCGAAGGCCCCGGCGACCTGTCCGGCCTTGCGGCTCTGCACATGGCCGATCATGTGCCAGCGGACATGAAGGGCAGAAGCCGCGGGTGCAGCTTCAAGCTCTTCACGCTTCTGCAGGGCTTCCTGCACATAGTTTTCGCCAAAGTCCACCTGCCCCGCAGCGGCCACGGCGGCTACGTCGCAGGCCGGGTGCAGCTTGGACACGGCAATGAGAGACACTTCCCCCCTGGGCCGCCCGGCGGCGGCACAGGCGGCATCGAGCCTTTCCAGCACACGATGGTAGCGATCCCGCAGTTCCATAGCCTACTCCGCCATAAGACCCAGGTCGCGCAAAAAGGCCGTGTCTTCGGTCCAGTGTTCGCGAACCTTGACCCACAGTTCCAGGTGCACCTTGCCGCCCACCAGTTCCTGAATGTCCTTGCGGGCTTCAGTGCCAATGGCCTTGATGGACTGTCCGGCGCGCCCGATGACCATGGCCTTGTGCATGGGACGGGCCACATAGATGGTGGCGTGAATGACCGTCTGCCCGCGCTCTTCATCCTCTTCCCAGCTTTCCACATCCACGGCCACGGAATAGGGAACCTCCTGCCGCAAATGCAGAAAGAGCTTTTCGCGAATGATCTCGGCCGTCATAAAGCGCAGGGGCGCGGTGGATATCTGGTCTTCGGGGAACTGGGCCTGCCCGGCGGGCAGTTTTTTGTGGATAAGCTCCACCAGATCGGCAAGCCCGTCCTTGTTCAGGGCCGAAATGGGAAAAATATCGGCTCTGGGCCACATTTCATGCAGTCTGGTCAGCAGGGGCAGCATGCGGCTTTTATCGCCGAACAGGTCCACCTTGTTGACCACCACGATCATGGGCCTTTCGTCACTGGCAAGGGCCTGAGCCACCGGGGCGAGATCGCGGTCGAGAAATTCGGGATGACGGATATACAGGTGGGCGTCCAGCACGGGCATGATGATGTCGGCCTGATTCAGGCTTTGCCATACCGCCTGAATCATGGTCTTGCTCAGCCGTCCGCGAACCTGGGTAAGGCCGGGGGTATCCATAAAGATGGTCTGGGCCTCGTCATCGGTGAGGATGCCCACAATCTGGTTGCGCGTGGTCTGCGGCTTGGGCGTGACAATGGTCACCTTTTGCCCCAAAAGGGCATTGAGCAGTGTGGATTTGCCGGCATTGGGCGGGCCCATGAGTGCCACCCATCCGCAACGGTAGTGCAGATCTGTCATTACGTCTCCTGGCCGGACAACCGGCCTACGCTGCGCATACAAGGCGCAAAGTTTTTCAAGGGGCTGTGTTCAAGCGCATGCCGCCCGCGCGAAGCGGGCTTTTGCCCGGCAAAACAAACTGCCGGACAAGGCCGTACCGGATACGGCGGGATGGGGTTTTTCCCGCAATGCCGACGAAGGAAACAAGGCGGCTTTTGCAGCGGACGTTTTCAGAACCAGCCCCAGATACATGCTAAATCTGCTTTTCTGTCCCATATCCGCGCCTTGCGGTCAAGCTGCAAGGCCCCCTGCGCCCTGCCCCACTTGACGACCATGCCGCCAGCGCTTACTCTCGCGCCCATGTTTACCCTTATTACCTATATCGCTCTTATCGTGGGCGTAAACTACGCCTTTGCCGTCACGCCCCTTGTGGAACTGCCCAATGGGGAAATGTGGCCGCCGCTGTCTCTGGTGGTGGGCTTTATCTTTGTGGTGCGCGACTACGCGCAGCGCCGCGTGGGGCATAAGGTGCTGTGGGCCATGCTGGTGGGCTGCATCGTAAGCTGGTACATGGCAACGCCGCAGCTTGCCCTTGCCAGCGCAGCGGCCTTCGCCATCGGCGAACTGGGGGACTGGGCGCTGTTTACCTTTACCAATCGCCCGTTTTCGCAGCGCATACTTATCTCGAGTCTGGTGGGCGCGCCTCTGGACAGCGTGGTGTTTCTGCTCATCATCGGCCTTGCCACGCCCTGGTCAATCATCACCATGAGCGTAAGCAAACTGCTTGGCGCGCTTCTGGTTTTCTGGCTGGTGCGCCGCCGCGAACAGCGCGAATACGCTCTGGGAGCACAGGCATAAGGCCCCCAGCGTCAGCCTCTTCGGCCTGAAATTTACCGCCGGAGCGCGTTCACACGAACATGCTCCGGCGGTTTGCCGTTGGAACGTCAGACCCGCAAGAAGCGCCGTCCGCGACGCCTCCCCCGAGGGCCGCGCCCTGTCTACTTTTCCACCCTGAAGGTATTGCTGATGACAGCCAGGTCTTCCAGCACTTCCTTTGGCAGATGGCGGAACGGCGGCATGACCGTGCCGGGATAGCCGTTGGTGATGACCTCCAGAGTGCGCGCATGTGTCATTGAATACTGCTGCAGATCCGGCGGGGGCGGCAGCAGTGTATGCCCGAATTCCGTAATCTCGCCCTCAACGCCGTGGCAGACGGCGCAGGATTCGGCCCAGACGATCATGGCGTCGCTTTCCGGTTCGCGGTCGGGCGGCACATCGGCCTTGCCGAACATGTCAAAGCGTCTGGACATGGCGTCCAGCACCATTTCTATCTTCTCACGGTCATACAGGCGAAAATACGGCATGCCCGAACCGGGAACTCCGTCACGCACCAGCGTGTACACGTAGTCCCTGTTGGCGCGTATGGCGGCGACATCTTCGGCCGGGATCAGCAGACGTCTGGCAACGGGGCCATCCCCCCTGCCCTCCAGACCATGACAGGGCGCACACGTCTGATCATAAATAGTGTCGCCATTGTCATAGACCGTCTTGAGCTTGAAGGCATAGCCCTCCAGTGCGGGCTGCCGGAAAGGATCAAGCGCCCTGGCCCGTTGGGCGCGGTAGGCGTCGTTGGCGGCCTGAACCGGATTCATGGCCTGATCCTGAATAAACTGGCGTCCCACCAGCATGGCCGCAAAGGCCACGGGCAGCAGCCAGAGAAGGCTGCGCGGGGCCGCCGCCGACTCGGGCGTGGCGGAACCCCGGGTGGCCGCGGGGTCTGACGGTGAACCGTCTGCCGCACATGACGCCCCCTTGCCGGGGCGCAGCACCCACAGGGCCAGCAGCGCGGCCAGTGCGCCGATCATGAGCGCCGTCAGGATGGTCCAGTCAAGCTCGGCGGCCACGGTAAACAGCAATGGAATGCCAATGAAAACCTGCGTCAGTGTCGCGCCGAAAATCCAGTTGCGCAGGCGCGGGGCTTTTTCCGGATTGTTGCGCGTGGAGAAAAAGAGCTGAAACGCCGCGCCAAGCACAAGCGCCGCGCCAATGACGTGCAGATAGCGCAACAGCCAGTGCGGAGCCAGCGCGGGCATGGAGGCAAAATCCTGTCCGCCGCTCTGCCCGAACTGCGCCCAGAGGTGCTGCCGTTCCATCAGGGCCAGCGCCCCGGTAAAGACCGCAGGCACGGTAAGCAGCGCCCCCACGCCCACCACACCGCAAAAAAAGGCCAGCCAGGCGCGCCGTTCCATGCTGTGGTTAAAGGCGTCGATGAGCAGAAAGGCCACGATCAGCAGGGGGATCACCGCCAGCCATGCGTAGGCGAACAGGCCCGTGGTGGTAAAGAACGAATAGGAGTAGCGGATCTGTATGAGCAGCAGGGGCGCTATGCCAAGCACCACAGCCAGACTTTTGAGGCCAAGGTGGGTGTGCATGAAGCGGCTGTTCCACGCCTGCCCCGCCTGATCCCTGTCCAGCCAGTCCTGAAGAAAGAACACAAGGCCCAGAATGGCCGTCCCCACGATCAGCAGGGCAAAAAGCAGGTGCAGGCCAAAGGAGACAAAGAGCAGGCCGTTGAGCCAGCCTTCGGGCAGGGGATGCAGCAGAAAAAGATCGGTCCACTTGTTCATGGTTGCTTGGCCTCCCCGGCGGCGCGGCCCTTATGGGCCTGCTGCGTCTTGATATAGCCCTGCTCCGTCGCGAGCATGTAAATGTAGTTCGCCAGCAGCAGGCGCTCTGATTCCGAACCGGTAAAGGGCGTCATGAACGGCCCGAGGTTCTCGGTGATGTCGATGATGGCATTGAGGCTGTCCAGCGTACGCCCGGCCACGCGGATGCCGATATTGTTGAGCCCGCCCTTGACGTTGGTGTGGCACACCCCGCAGTTGGCGGCAAACAGGGCCTGCCCGGCAACCATGCTGGGCGGCAGCTTGCCGTTGTCGTTCACCCAGCGCATGCGCGGCAGAAAGTTTTCATTTTTTTCGTCCAGCGCCAGTTTTTCCACCAGCGGAATCTGGTTGGCATACATATAGCCGGGCAAAAGGTACGGCCCGCGCACAAATTCGCGTATGCGCTCAAATTCCATCACCATGAACACGCAAAGCAGCAGGGCCGGCACGCAGAGAATGCGGCTTGCCACACGGCTGCGCAGCACCGCCACAAGACCGGCAAGGCACAGCACGCCCACACCCACGGCATTGAGGGTTGGCAGAAAGTCCGGCAGTTGAGACATGTAGGATGTGGCTACGGCGAACTTCCAGTGGGTCAGATAGGTCATGGGTATGCGGGAGAAATACACCCATGCGCTCACACCGGCCACAGCCACGCAAGCCAGAAAAACGCCCCCGGTCAGGCGCAGGGCACTGCCCCGCTCCTGAGCCGTGCCCTTGAAGCGCCAGGCAATCCACGCCGTGAGCAGCAGCGAACCGATGGCAAGCCCGCCAGCCAGACGCAGAAAAACCTGTGGCGCAAAGGTGGGATTGAAGTACGCCTGATCAAAGTCCTGTTCCCAGGGCCAGCCGTCAGGCGTGAGCATGAAGCCCAGAATGCCCGAAATGAGTATGGCCGAAAAAACAGCCATGACCACATAGCCCCAGCCCAGTGCGGCCAGCTTGCCGGGCTGCTTTTCCGCCAGCCTGTCCCACAGGTAGTAGTAGATGAGCAGCAGGATGACTTCAGAGGTAAAGGCCCCCCATTCTATGAACCAGGGCCAGAAAAAGAGGTGAATGAGCGAACCGATGCCTTCGGGCGCAAGGATGCCGGTGATAAACCAGATGCCCACGCCCGTCACCGCGCCCACGGAGGTGATGACCACCACGGCGGGGCCGAGCAGGCTGCGGCTGATCTTTGCCCAGTAGTCGCCCTTGCCCATCCAAGTCAGGGTTTGAAACAGAATGAGCATGGTCATGAGACCGATGGCCAGACCGTGACTTATGACAACGTGCAGCACGGCATCCAGAGCAATGGTCATGCCATCGCCCAGTCCCGGTATATGCAATATGGGAAATATCATGGCTAGTTCCCTTCCGTCAGAGGGATAAGCCGCACGATCTTTTCGGAATGGGTGGGCTTGAAGGCCGGTCGGGGCTGCTCATGGATGTAGCCCGCCACGTCAAGCGCCTCTTCCTGCGTCAGGGAAGGCGCATTCTTGGGCATAAAGCGCCATGCAAAAATGGAGAGGGTGCGGATGCGGTGCATGCCTGCGCCGTCATTGTATGCGCCGTCGCCCCATACGGGCGGGGCAATGTCCGTGCCTTCGCCTTCAAGGCCGTGGCAGCGGGCGCACACGTTTTTGTACACTTTTTCGCCATTGGCCGGATCGGGCTTGTGGGGATTGTCCATACTTTCAGGCAGGGCCCAGGGCAGATCGGCATAGACGGGAATATCTTTGGAAATCCATTGCAGGTACACCAGCAGCGACTGTATGACCTGACTGTCCAGCGGGGGCGGCGTGCCGTTCATGCTGCGGTCAAAGCAGCCCTGAATGCGTATGCCGAGGTCGATGGTATATTCATTGCGGTCGCGGTAACGGGGATAGGTCGCCCCCACACCTACAAGCGAAAAACTCTCCATGGACCGGCCGCCCTCAAAATGGCAGCTCGAACAGGAAAGCTGGCTGTCCTTGCCGATATACTGCCCGGCGTATTTTTTCGTTTCGGTCATGATCCTGTAGCCGAGCATGACTTCTTCACGAATACTCTCCGGCGCGTCTTCGGGACGGGGCGGATTGAACAGGGCCTGCCCGGACGGCACGGCAACCCTTTTGGCGGCAGCTTCGGAATCAAGAGCCACCCTTTGCAACGAAAGCGCTGAGCTGAAAAAAGAAAGTGCCCATACACCGAAAACAAGCAACACGCCTGCCAGAACAAGCCCCAGGTACACGCTGCGGTATTTCATGATTTCTCCTGCTGGGGCCTGCTCTATCTGCCCCGCGATGGCTTGGATACAATACAATGCAATTTGGTAGGAATTCTATGATAGCAACGCTTAAAGCTAAGGCGAATGAATAGTCTCAGTATAGATTTCAGAAATACAGTTCCCTGTCAACACAGGTAGCTGAAAATGCTTGTTTTGCAGATGGCGGGCAGGCGTGTGCCTGTGCAGGAAGAGCAAAAGTCCGCTGTGCGGCGACTCTGCCCGTGGCGAATGTAGTGCGCAAGATGACGAATATCAGGCAGTTACAGCCGTGTTTCGGTGTGCCGAGGCCTGTTGCTGCGCCGCAGTAAATGAAAAGACCGGTCTGCGTTCTTTTCCGGGTCTGGCCCGCAGCGGAACCGCCCGAGCAGCCCGCGAGCAGCGCCAACAGCGCAAGGCAACAGGCAACAGCGCACGGCAGCAGGCAACAGCGCACGGCAGCAGGCAACAGCGCAAGGCAGCAGGCAACAGGCAGCAGGCCGGGTCAGCCCACGTCGGGCGACGGCTCACGCAGCCGCCAGAGCAATTTCAAGGTGAAATTGCTCTACAGCTAGAATTCAAGCTTGCGCCGCTCTCTCCCCACGGCGATGCGGTTGCGGCTAAAGCCAAACGAGCGGGCGTAGCGCGCCAGATCATCGAAGTGTGATACGGTTTCGGCCGCGGCGTGGGCATCGGACCCAAAACTGATATCCAGCCCCAGATCCGCCGCAAGACGCATGATGACAGGGCCGGGATACGGTTCGCGAAACGCCTTGCGCAGGCCCGCGGAGGAAACTTCCATGGCCACGTCCTGATCCCGCATGGCTTCAAGGGCGTGCGCCACAATGTCCAGACTGCCCGGCTGCCGCAGCCACGTCTGAAAATCTTCGTAGCAGCAGACCTTGATAAAGTCCGGGTGAGCCACCACATCCACAAGGCCCCCGGCCGCCAGCCGGGCCATTTCGCCATAATAGGCTTCATAGCGGGCAAAGCGCTCGGGCAAGGTCAGTTCCTCGCCCCAGCTGCGCGGGGAGCCGATGGGCACATCGTGAACAAAATGTAAGCCGCCGATGACATAGTCAAAAGGATACCGGCCCAGCAGGTCTTCCATCCACCCCATATTCACGGGCAGCCAGTCCAGCTCCATGCCGAGCAGCACCTGCGGCCCGCCGGGGCGCGCACTGTCCTTGAGCGCCAGCACCGCTTCCACATAGGCGGGAAAGGTCACGTTGAGGTCCCCCTTGTACAGGGGGCAGGAGTAGCCCGGCGGCAGAGGGGAATGCTCGGAAAATCCATACCAGTCCACATGACGTTTCCTGGCTGCCTCATACATGTCGCCCACGGTGTCTTGGCCGTGGGCGGCCAAAGTGTGATTATGCAGATCAGCGCGTATCATCGTTTGATCATACGGCAAAGCGCAGACAATGACCACCAGACGCGGGGGGCGTTTTCCGCTGAAACATGACGTCATCTTTGCTTCTATATAATGCTTCCTTATTTGGTGACCGATATTAATAGGGAGAATCAAAAGCGTTTACAAACAGGAAATGCGTTGTATAATGGTAAAGAGAGCTTCGCGAAAAAAGCGGGCCATGATGCCCTTCGCGCCTTTCGCTCCGGCACGGATGCCGGGATAACGCAATATACTATCAGGAGAAACAAGTGAAAAAACTTTTAACGCTCGCGCTGAGCCTGTGGATGACCTGCGCCTTTGCCGCCGGGGCCATGGCTAACAGCGATATTATTACCGCCTCTGACCATGAGAAAATACTTGAAGTCGCCAAAGGTTTCGGCAGTGCCGAACTCAGCGCCTCATCCAAGGGAACGCCCATCATTCAGGGGCGTATAGACGGCACAAAGTATGCCATATGGTTTTCGGGATGTACCGACGGCAAAAGTTGCAGCACCCTGCAATTCCTGGGCATATGGAAAGCCAAAGACTTTCCTATGGAAGAAATCAACAAATGGAATACCAAAAAGGTGTATACCAGAGCCTACCTTGATCAGGATCGCGACCTGGCTCTGGAAATGGACGTCTTCATGCGTTACGGCATGACCCGGAAAAATCTGGAAGAAATCTTTGACCTGTGGAAAACATCCCTCAAGCATTTTTCCGAGCTGATTTCCGTACAATCCAAAAAAACACCGTTATAATTTCCCGTCAGGCAGTCCGGTTTTCGAGCTGCCCTGACGCAAATTGCGCCTGCCGCTGCAACTGCTGCGGCGGACACAGACAGAAAAGGCCGATCCTTATGCCGGATCGGCCTTTTCATTTCTGAAACATTGAATACGTGGAATGCCCGCCTGCGGCCTGCAAAGGCCTGCCCGCATCCGGTGGGCGGGGATTTGCCTGAAAATCCCCGTATGACAGGCAGATCACTTCATTCGTGACCCGCTCTAGTGCCGTACAAAGGCCGCCAGTATACGGCGTGCCTGCTCCACGTCCGCAGCGATCTGCCGCTTGAGAGCCTCCACGGAATCAAAGCGCTCTTCCCCTCGCAGGTGTTCCACAAAATCCAGCCGCAGCGTCCGGCCATAAAGGTCGTCGCCGCCCTCAAGCAAAAAAGTTTCCACGCTCAGCTCGTTCTGGCCGAAGGTGGGCTTGCAGCCTATGCAGGTCACGGCGGGCCGGGTTTTGCCGCTGTCGGCCGGGGTGGCGAGGGTGGCGTAAACCCCCACCCGCGGGATGACCACTTCCGGGCGGGCGAGATTGGCCGTGGGAAAGCCCAGCCCCGTGCCGCGCCCGTCACCGTGCACAACTTCGCCGCTGAAACCGTGAAAGCGCCCAAGCAGACGTGCGGCTTCACGCACGTTGCCCTCGTCTATGAGCTTGCGCAGTGTGGTGGAGCTGACCACCGTGCCGTCCACAACCACGGGCGGCAGCTGCTCCACGCAAAAGCCCGCGTCCGCACCCAGACGGCGCAATACATCCACATGCCCGCCCCGGTCGCGCCCCAGGCTGAAATCATAGCCCACCACCAGATGGCGCAAACGCAGCGGCTCAAGAAACGTGCGCACAAAAGACGGGGCATCCAGACCGGCCAGCTCGCGCGTAAAGGGCAGTTCCAGCACATGGCGCACGCCCAGTGATTCCAGCAGGGCAAAGCGCTCTTCGCGTGTGGTCAGCGGCATGTGCCCCAGTTGGGGCATGACCACCTGACGGGGATGGGGCCAGAAGGTCATGACCACAGGCGTGAGCCCTTCACCGGCGCAGACGTCAAGGGTATGGCGGATAAGCGCCTGATGCCCCAGATGCACACCGTCAAAGTTGCCGATGGTAAGGCCGCTGTTTCCCGTAAAATTCAGTTCATCAATGGAGTGTGCGATATTCATTTTCTGCCGGTTCCGAAACAAGGATACACTTGTGGATTTTTGCTGGCGCAGGCCGGGCCGTGGCCGCCGGGCAGACACTGCCCGCAGGGCGCGGACGTACCGCGCGGCCGAAGACCGGGGCATGCGCCGCACAGATGCAGACGCGCCCCGGAACAGCATGAGCGCTAGATCAGCCTGTCGAATATGAGTTTGTAGACCTTGCGGATATGCAGGACAAGCTTGAGGTTGACGCTTTTGTCCCCTTTGTCCGCCTGGGCAAAGAATGATGTGAGATGACGGGCCACATCGCTGAAGTCGCCGTCGCCCATCGGCTCAAGCATCCCCCAGTATTCGCGGGCGCGCACGAGCACCTGTGCGCCTGCCCTGTCTCTGTGACCGGCCTTGTACTCCTGCAAAAATGTATCAAACATCTGCCCGGCGTCTTGCGGAAAAGACCGCGCAAGCGCAAGGCGCCACAGCGCAACGTACAGGCCCCGCAGTTCCAGCAGCATCTGGCGACGGCGCAAAAACTGCATGCGCCCTACTCCCAGGCAATCCAGTTCCACGGTAAAATCTGCGTCTTCAAAAAGAGCCGCAAAATTGTCCAGAGCCTGCCGTGGCGTGCCTGCAAGGGCGTCGCCCGGCGTTTTTTCAGGGGATGCGCCCGTGGGCGCAACCGGTGTACCGTCCATGTGACCCATAGAACCCCGTCTGCTTACTCAGCGGTATCCGTTTTGCCTGCCGCATTGGTGGGCGCGGCGTCCCTTCCCTGCTCCCCGCCGTCACGACGACGTGAAGAACGCCGACGGCGTTTTCCGCTCCGGGAGCCGCCCTCTGCGCTGTCCTCTTCTTTCCGTTCCACAGAGCTGCCCCTGGGGGCATTGCCCGATCTGGAGCTTCTGCCGCTCCTGCCGCTGCCGCCGCCGGAACCGCTGCGCCCCTGCTGCCCGGCCGCGCCGGAAGACTGGTCGGGAAAGCGGTTTTCACGCAGGCTTTCCTGATGGGCCGCATCCAGCAGCATGGCCAGCAGCAGGACGCTTGCCTCTTCATCATTTTCGGCGGCAAGCTCCCGCGCCAGAGCGGCATAGCGCGCCACGCGCACCTTCTCAAGGCCAGTGAGGTTGCGAAAACGGCCTTCAAGAATGGCCGTAAGGCGCGTTCCCGCCACAAGGGCCACATCTTCGTCCGTAGGCAGAGCCATCGGGATAAGACCGATCTTGTAATGCTTGGCAATACGGTCAAGTTCCATGCGCTGCATGACGTCCACCAGCGAAATGACCGTACCGGCGGCTCCGGCCCGGCCCGTGCGTCCGGCCCGGTGGATGTAGCTTTCGTGGTCTTCCGGCGGCTCGTACAAAAATACGTGGGAAAGTTCGGGGATATCAATACCGCGCGCGGCCACGTCCGTGGCGACCAGATACTGAAGCTTGCCCTGCCGGATTTTTTCAAGCACGGCCTCGCGGCGCGACTGCGAAAGATCCGCAGACAGTTCATCGGCATTATAGCCAAAACCCTGAAGCACGCCGGTCACATAGTGAACATTGGACTTGGTATTGCAAAAAATGATGGCCGACGCCGGGTTTTCCGTCTCAAGCAGACGCACCAGAGCACGGTCTTTATCCATCGGCTTCACTTCGCAGAAGAGATGCTGCACTTCGGCCACATGCACTTCTTTTTGCGAAAGTGAAAGCATGGCCGGCTCAGCCATGAATTCCCCTGAAAGCTTGAGCACATGCGGGGGATATGTGGCCGAGAACAGGCAGGTATGGATGCGCCGCCTGGGCAGGTAGCGCTGTATTTCCTTCATGTCGGGGTAAAAGCCGATGGAAAGCATGCGGTCGGCCTCGTCAAAGACCAGCTCTCGCAGGTCGCCGAGGTCAAGGGTGCGGCGCAGCAGATGGTCGAGCACACGGCCCGGCGTTCCAACAATAAGTTGCGCGCCGTTGCGCAGGGCATCCATCTGTTTTTTGTAACCCACGCCGCCGTAAACGGCCACGGTCACAATGCCGGTTCCCTCAAACAGCACGGCTGCTTCGCGCTCCACCTGCACGGCCAGTTCCCGTGTGGGAGCCAGCACAAGGGCCTGGGGCGCCTTGAGCTCGGCGGAAAGCCGGGGCAGCATGGGCAGCAGATAGCAGCCCGTCTTGCCGCTGCCCGTGCGCGACTGCACCATGATGTCACGCCCTTCAAGCAGATAGGGCAACGCCAGCGACTGCACAGGCATGAGGCCCTGCCATCCGGCGCGGGCGCAGGCGGCGCGCATGTCTGCGGGCATGTCATCAAGGGTCACTCTGGGCAGGGCATCTTCCGGTTCACTGACGGAAAGCCCTTCAAGCGGAGCTTCCGAACTGTGTGTCGACGTGTCTTCCGCCGCTGCGGAAGCACTGTCAGGTGCGATATTTGATTGGTGTTCAGGCATATATTTTCCCGGCGGGACGCCGCTTTTAGATATGAAACTACTAACGGGGCAGCATGCCACAGCGCGCCGGATTGCGCAAGTTCACCCGTTTTCCGGCAGCGGCACGGCTTGCATGAAAGCCCAGTGGATGCCGTCCGCCGCGACACACGAAAGACAGCATTTCTGTTGCTCGGCCTCTGCTCTTTATCCTTTGTCCGCCATACAACAGAAAACTGCCCGCGCGTGCCGCCACACAGGTCCGCACCAGTGGCGCCCCTCAAACCGCAGCCACAGCCAGCCGACGCAACGCGCAAGGCAGCCCCCGGACCGCCTATAAATAACGCAGCACCCACGCACCGCAACCCAAACAACAGTGCCGCACGACTCCTTGTGCAGACAAATGGCCCTGGAGCATTTTACCTTTGAAAGAGTATAAATGCTCCAGACAGTGTCGTCACAGCGTAGCGTGGATTCTGCCAAAAAACACACGTTTCGGCAGAATGACAACGTTGAAATGTGAAGCATTTCAGCGTTGACCTGTTCCCAAAAACGGCCCGGCAGGCATGTGGCGCTTGCGTCCCATGCCTCTTGCGAGTACGTTTATCCCCTTTGCCGCCCGCAAAGCCCATGCAGGGGCCACACAGGGCGCAGCCTTTTCAAGGAGTGACCATGACAGCCCCCGAACCGCAGTCTTCCGCCGCCCCCGGCGAGGCTTTTTCCCCCGATTTCAGCAAGGGCCTTCTGCCCGCCATCGCACAGGACCACGCCAGCGGCGAGGTGCTCATGCTGGCCTACATGAATGAAGAAGCCTGGCACAAAACCCTTGCAAGCGGCGAAGCCCACTACTGGAGCCGCAGCCGCGAAAAAATCTGGCATAAAGGCGGCACTTCGGGACATATACAAAAAGTGCGCGCTGTGCGGCTTGACTGCGACAGCGACGCCATACTGCTGTTTGTGGAACAGGTGGGCGGCGCGGCCTGCCATACGGGCCGACGCACCTGTTTTTACCGGGAATGGAAGGACGGCGCAGTCAGCCTGTGCGCCCCCGTGGTCTTTGATCCCAAAAAAGTTTACGGCGTATAAAGGAAAGAATCATGAGCGCGGACATAAAACCCATCATCAAGCTCGGCGTGCCCAAAGGCTCGCTGGAAGAAGCAACCATCAATCTTTTTGAACGTGCCGGCTGGAAAATCCGCAAGCACACGCGCAACTACTTTCCCGACATCAACGACCCTGAAATCACGGCCTCGCTGTGCCGTGTGCAGGAAATCGGCGGCTATATCGAAGCTGGCGTGCTGGATGTGGGCATCACCGGTCTTGACTGGCTCACCGAGCGCAATCACGAAGACAAGGTGGTGCGCGTTTCTGACCTCGTGTACTCCAAAACGTCCAACAGGCCCTGCCGCTGGGTGCTGGCCGTGGCGGGCGATGCCCCCTATCGCTGCGCCGCCGACCTTGCGGGAAAGCGCATCGCCACGGAACTGGAGGGCCTTACCCGGCGCTATTTTGAAAAAGCCGGCGTGCCCGTAAATGTTTTTTACTCCTGGGGCGCCACTGAAGCCAAAGTGGTAGAGGGCCTTGCCGACGGCATCGTGGAAGTGACAGAAACAGGCACAACCATTCGCGCCCACGGCTTGCGCATCATTGATGATGTGATGCTGTCCTACCCTGTGCTCATCGCCAACAGGGACGCCTGGGCCGACCCGGTCAGGCGCGCCAAGATCGAACAGCTCGACCTGCTGCTTCAGGGAGCCTTGCGGGCGGAAAATCTGGTGGCCCTCAAAATGAACGCCCCGGCGGACAATCTGGCGTTCATCCTTGAAATGCTGCCCTCGCTCAATTCGCCCACCGTGTCTCCCCTGCGGGACGAAAAGTGGCTTTCCGTCGAGTCCGTGGTGCAGGTTGACGTGGTGCGCGACCTTATACCGCGCCTGCGCGAAGCCGGGGCCGAAGGCATCATTGAATACGCCCTGAACAAGGTCATCTAGAACAGATAAACTTTGAGAATGTAGATTCTCAAGGTGTAAGCCACGCTCGCTTTGATGCTTAAGCGCGCAAGCAAACAGCGCTGCTGTCTTGATCCGTAACTTCCTTTGTCGTAACGGCTGAAGCTGCGCTTGCATCTTTACGGCGGGCAGCGCGTGACTGCTCCCGCCGCAACGGTGGAAATATGAATATGCACAGCGTCAGGCGCCTTTCCCGGTGTCTGGCGCTGTGCATGCACGACGCAATCCACCGCGCAGCCCAGAGCAGGGCCGGAAAACGGGTCTGAGCCGGAAAATGCGTCACAACTTTTGCTGCCACAGGGCATGCGGCCCACATGCGCCTTCTGCGCACCACACCGCACCCCGCAGGCAGCGCAATCACAAAAGCAAGGCCATGCCGGTTTTGCCGCAGCTTCAGACCATCGGCGGCAACACGCGCCGCCCTTCTCACGCGCCTCCCCACAGCAAGCCGCCGGGCCGCAATACGCCCACAACTCATAAGGAGCCTTCATGAGCAATGACGCCAGCCGCGAATTTCTCGAAACCCTGCCGGAACTGGGAGCAGACGAAACCTTCTGCTTTGACTGTCATCCCGGTGTCCCCTGCTTTAACCGCTGCTGTGCGGAACTGACCCTGCCCCTCACGCCATACGACATCCTGCGCCTGCGTCGCCACATGGGCATGACCAGCGAAGACTTCCTTAATACCTTCACGACACTGCGCAGCTTTCCCGACACGGGCTTTCCCCTGCCCATGCTGCGCATGCTGGACGGTCCCGACGAACCCTGCCCCTTTGTAAGTCCTGCGGGCTGTACGGTATATGAAGACAGGCCCGGAGCCTGCCGCTACTATCCCATCGGACGCGGCACAAAAATGGCCGCCGACGGCGTTGCCGAACGTTTTTTCGTTGTGCGCGAATCCCATTGCCGCGGCTTTGATCAGGGCGCTGACCGCACGCCCCGCCAATGGATGGAACACGAAGGCCTGCAGCCTTTCAACAGGGCCAACGACCGCTATATGCGGCTTATGGCTCTGGTGCGCGCCACGGGCAAACCGCTGGAACCGCGCATGGTCACCATGACCGTACTCTGCCTTTTCCAGCTTGACCGCTTTCGCGAGCTCGTGACGACCATGAAGATATTCAGCCATGTGGACATAAGCGAAGAACGCAAGGCCGCCGTCATGCAGGACAGCCCCGAGGGCGACGTGGCAGCTCTGGACTTTGCGCTGGACTGGCTGGAGCTTGTTATTTTCGGGCAGAGCGAGGGGCTTGCCAAAAGCCAATAGTGTGTTTTTTCACAATAACACGACAAAAGCCCTTAAATCACACGAAACCAAGCAGAATGATGCGTATTTTTGTTCTTTTGTGACAGCATGTTGGATACAAGCTCCTAAAAGCACCACTGCAGGGGCATTTTATTCCCCTCAAACCACAAAAAACCGCCGCTCGTGATAAATTTCTTTTACAAAAACGAAAGAATATGTCAGGGTGGTTTTGTGCGCGGAAAAGTATCCGGCCGCTTTTCTTTTTTATGCAAGAAAAGCTTTCGGTTATAGGCACAAGGCTGCACCGGGGCGCGCCGCGCAGCCAGTTGTGACCGCGCGTTTTATTGTTGGGGCCATGATTACGGCCGTTGGCCGGCCACAATCGTATTGGAGGAGAGTATGAGTTTTGGCAGACAAGTTTATGAGTTTCTGCTGAGCGGCTCAAGGGCGTACGCCAAATGGGACCTGGAAGTGTCCACTTCCATCCTCAAAAACCGCAAAAAACTGCTTCTCTTGCTGGCGCTGGCAGTTCCCATCCTTGCGGGTTGCCTGGCAGAAGCCTATGAGTACCACGAAATGCTGGGCGGCAAAACCGCCTATGCGCCAGCCTTCTACACCACAAACATCTTTCTGGCATCCATAGCCGTGGGCCTGGCAGCCGGTCTTATCACCGGGTGTATCGGGGCGGGCGGCGGTTTCATCATCACCCCGGCGCTCATGGCCGTGGGGGTCAAGGGCATTCTGGCGGTGGGCACAGACCTGTTCCACATTTTCGCCAAAGCCATCATGGGCACAACCGTCCACAAAAAACTGGGCAACGTGTCAGGCAAGCTGGCCGTTGCATTCTTGTGCGGATCGGTTGTGGGAACCTTTATCGGCGGGGCCATCAACAAGGGCCTGTACAACGCCGACCCCCTGCTTTCCGAGTTGTTCATCAGCAGCATCTACGCTGTTTTGCTGGGCTTTCTCGGCTTTTACGCCCTGTTTGACTTTTTGAAAAGTTCGCGCGGCGGCTCGGCGGCCAGTCAGGACGCCCACGGCGGCAGCTCCGGCATGACCGGCATTTCCGTCAAGCTTCAGGGCCTGCGCGTTCCTCCCATGATTTCCTTTGACGAAGACCTCGTGCCCGGCGGCCGCCGCATTTCCGGCTGGATCGTGGCAGCGGGCGGCGTGTTTGTGGGCCTGCTGGCCGCCATCATGGGCGTGGGCGGCGGCTTCGTCACCTTCCCCATGTTTGTGTACATCTTCGGCGTGTCTTCCATGACCACTGTGGGAACAGACATCCTGCAGATCATCTTTACCGCCGGTTTCGCGGCTGTCGGCCAGTACGCCATCTACGGCTACGTGTTCTACACGCTGGCTATCGGCATGCTGCTCGGCTCGCTGCTGGGCATCCAGGTCGGCGCCTTGACCACCAAGGTGGTCAAGGGCATCCACATCCGCGGCTTCTACGCCATCTCCATCATCGCGGGCTTCATCAACCGCGCAGCCACCCTGCCCAAAAAGCTGGTGGAAATGGAAGTGCTCAACTGGTCGCCAAAGGTTGTGGGCATTATCGAGAGTGTGGGCAACGTCGTTTTCTGGGTCGTTGTGGCATTCTTCGGCATCTGGGTCTTCAGCAAATTCTTCGCCAACATCGGTAAGCTCAGAGGGGAGGCCTGATTATGCTCGTACATGCTAAAGCGCCCTTTATCCGAGGCTGCCTGCTGCTGATTTCGTTTCTTGTCCTTTTCGCGATTCTGCTTATGCCCATCATGAAGGATGAGCTTGGCAACCATGTCACCGGCCTGCAGTATGCGGACAACGTTTTTAACGAACTGTCCAAGGGTTCGTCCTACTTCATCCCCGGCGTGCGTGAAAACCTCAAGAGCGTCGACGGCAAGGACATTCAGGTCACCGTGAAGCTCAAAAAGGCCGATCTGGCCCCGCTGGCCGCTCTGGTGCTGGAAAAATCCGGCGCTACCAACGTGAGCGCTCAGGACGGCAAGGTCAGCTTCTCCGGCAACCTTGGTCTTATTCTGACCTCGGCCACTGACGACTCTGACAACCTGTACAACAATGACGCTGAAGCCGTAACGCAAAAGTACGATGGCGAGCCTGCTCTCAAAGTGGCCTCGGCATGGTGGTACGTGCTTTCACCCACCATCAAGGAACTGCAAAAGCAACACAAGATTGCAGAATCGCAGGTGGTTGACCACGTACTGCGCCGCGCCATCGAG
Source organism: uncultured bacterium (assembly GCA_905214305.1). Classification (GTDB taxonomy): domain Bacteria; phylum Desulfobacterota; class Desulfovibrionia; order Desulfovibrionales; family Desulfovibrionaceae; genus Desulfovibrio. The sequence goes on along the minus strand of CAJMLK010000017.1, from coordinate 30,618 downwards.
CCTGGCAACAACTTCTACAGCGTACCGGCCGCCAAGGTTTCCGAGCACCTCGTGCTGATGAGCGCCATGCTTATCTTCTACGTGCTCTATACCCTGTGGTACGGCTTTGCCATCTTTGAACTGTTTGAAGGTCTGGGCCTTGCCATGACCAAGTCCAAGGTCAAGCAGGAAAGCTAGACTCGACATGCCCTGTTCCGGCGGCTCCTCAGCAAGGCCGCACCGGACAGGGTTGCAAATCTGCTCTTTAGCAAAGGCCCCCTGCGAACAGGGGGCCTTTCTTGTATGCATGTGTGAAAAAACTTTACTGTTAACAATCTATTCTGATACATTAAACACAATTATTCCATACATTGGTACAGAATTTTTCATATTGATACACTAAGAAACCACTTTCCCATACACGGCATACTGTGGCTCCCGCCAGATGAACATATAAAAAAGTGAATGCAACAGTTTATCGCAGTGGCAAACCGGACCAGCGCTGCCAGCTGCCGTGGCGGCCCACGACAACGGGACGCTGCGAAGCATGCCCTTCTGCCTCGGCAACCCTGAGAACGTTTTTCAGGAAATGCGCACCACAAAAGGTTCGCCGGGCAAACTTGTTTTGACCGTTGCGCCAAAAGAAGTTACGGACGATGACAGCAGCCGGGCTTTCACGGTGCGACGGAGGAAACGGCAAACGTGGACAGCCCCGAAGCCCTGACCGTTAGCGCGAAAAGTGCGGGCGTGACAGCAGTCATGCTTTGCCGTTACGCAGCAATTTCACGGCAGAAAGGCTTCAGAAACATCACCCTTGTGCAAGTCCGCCGGCAGCCACGATACTTTTCAGCCGCGCAGGCAAAATATGCAATTATTGACGGGGATATAAGCGTGGCGTACTGTATCTTCAGATTTCAGATAAAGCGCTATTGTAATTCTATAGTTTCTCCATTCGCGTAGACAGTTCATGAACAGGAGCCAGTGCGCGGCTCCAACGACAGATCCGCCCTTGCCAACGAAATTCGTCGGCAGGGACAAGCGCGGAACGGAGTGCCCCATGACGGCTCCTACTTCCTACTGCCTTTGGAACTCCAATGCCACGGAAGCCTTTTCACGCGCCATGCGCCAGCGGGTGACAGTACGCATCAAGTGCTGCCTGCCGCATGAGGGCAAACCGACGGATATCGTCATGCACGGCAGACTGCGCAGCGTTGATGGCCGCGAAGTGCTGTTTATCCCGCGCCACACGGAAATCAAGCAGGGCAAAAGCAAGGGTGAGGAAAATACATGCGAGTTTTTCTTCAGCCTGGAGCAGCGTGAAGACTCCGGCATGAGCCGCATGGGTTATCAGGGTTCGGGCCTGATTCTTGAAAAGAACAAGGACGACAAGGGCGGCATACGCAACATGCGCCTGCGTCTGGCCCGCAGCTGTGCCGTCCGGCAAATGCGCCGACACAAAAGAGTGACGTGGAACAACGACCGCAGCCGTCTGGCCGGCATCACACCGCTGGACAATCCCCCGACCTCAAGGGCAGAGCTGAAAACCCTGCTGGCCGAATACTATGAGTCGGGCCGCCCCAACCCCCTGCCACTGGTCAACCTTTCTGCAGGCGGGGCGTGCGTCTGCCTGCCGGATGAAATATCGTCCATAATTCTGTCCTCCACATTTCTTTTCTTTATTGTGCCCAACAAGGCTACGGATTCGGAACCACCCTACATCTTCCTTTCCAAAAAAATGGGAACCTGCAAAAGCCTCTGTGATCAGGGAACCGCGCTGCGCCTCCTGTTCACCGAGGAACTGGACTGGTTTGCCCCAAGTCAGAACCTGAAATGGGACGACATCCTTGCCTCCGGCTCTGAACGTCTGAAAAACTGCCTTGAAAACTATGACGACGAGGATGAGGCAGACGACGAGCCGAGCGTGGACGCTGCCACGGACAAATCCCGCCTGACCGCCTAGCCCGCTGGCCCGGGAGCATGAGCCGCGCCACCACGGCCGGACCACGTGAGCCAAGGGATTCGCCCGGCCGCCTGACCGACACCCCGCCCGGCCCGCACCCCGCCTGACCGCCTAACCCGCTCGGCCCTTGTTCTGAGCCTTGCAAGCCCTCCCCCTGCTGGCTTCCCTGTTGGCTCACCCTGATACCGAATCCTTACACCATCCCCTGACGTCATGCCCTGATGACGTGCCCTGACACCGTGCCCTGACGGTTCAGGCCCACACCCTGACCTGCCCTGCGCCCGTGGTTCGTGCGCATGCCCCTGCCCCCTTCTGCCAGCCCCCTTCTGTCTGTCACCTCATACGACGCACGTCGGTCTGACCACTTCTGCCAGCCCCTGCGCCCCGGCCCAACGCCTGCCCCGGCCGGACACCTTGCCTTGCCGCCTCGCACAGCCGCCTCGCCAGCCGCACCTTGCGGGTATTTCAGCGCAGCTGGCGGCAAAGGTTTTCCTGAAATCCTTGCCCCCAGCTGAAATATTACATTCGCAAGCAGCTCTGACGCATCCCCGCCACAGCGGAAAATCCTGCCCTTTCACCTTGTGCTGCCGCGGCAAGAGGCCCTTCCCATCCGCAGCGGCAAGACAGCGGTGCGCGGCACGCCTGCGGCGCTCCAGCCACACAATGGCACTCAACTTGCATAATTTTCAGCATCCGCCCAGTGCGGAAAATCTGACCACACCCGCCTTTGCGGCAATATATGAGGATACTGTCATGGAAATTTCCGGACTCAACAAATTCAGTGCGTTTGCGTTCCCCCTGCCTGGCAAGGACGATTCCGGTTCCACCCCCGCTGCCGTGCAGGACGTCGTCAACCTGAGCACCCCCAAGCTGCTTGAAGATCATGAAGTGGAGTCTGTCATGGACGAAACCCTGAACATGATCGCCCATGACAATGTGGGCGCGCTCTCCGTACACGGCGGGCTGAGCCAAAGCCGCGTTTTTGCCCTGCTCGGCATGTAGCAGTTCTGCCGGGCCGCGCGTTGACAGCACGTTACGGTAATGAAAATTTGACACCTCCGCCGCGTTAAGGCTACTGTCTCCTGTCCATGTCAGGCACAGAACACTGGTTCTGTGCCGAATTTTTTACCGCAACATACTGTATTACCGCAGCCGGTACATGAGGATAGGGCAAATGACCGACATTGACCGCCAAATGGCTACCATCAAGCGCGGCGTGGCCGAACTGATCGACGAAAACGAACTGCGCAAGAAAATCCTGCGCGGCTCCCCCCTGCGCATCAAGGTGGGCTTTGACCCCACCGCCCCCGACCTGCATCTGGGGCACACCGTAGTCATGCACAAGATGCGTCACTTTCAGGAACTGGGCCACCATGTTGTCTTCCTTATAGGCGACTTCACCGGGCGTATCGGCGACCCTTCGGGCCGTTCTGAAACCCGCCCCCCGCTGACTGAAGAGCAAGTGCTCGCCAATGCCGAAACCTACAAGAAGCAGGTCTTCAAAATCCTTGATCCCGCCAAGACCGAAGTGGCCTTCAACTCCACATGGCTTGGCAAGCTCGACGCCACAGGCTTCATCAAGCTTGCGTCCAGCTATACCGTAGCCCGCATGATGGAGCGCGATGATTTCGAAAAGCGCTTCCGCGAGCAGCGCCCCATTTCTATCCACGAATTTCTCTATCCCCTGTGTCAGGGCTATGACTCCGTGTGCCTCAAGACCGATGTGGAAATGGGCGGAACCGACCAGAAGTTCAATCTGCTGGTTGGCCGCAACCTTCAGGCCCACTACGGCATTGAAAGCCAGTGCATCCTCACCATGCCCCTGCTCGAAGGCACTGACGGCGTGCGCAAGATGTCAAAGTCCTACGGCAACTATATCGGCATCGACGAAGCGCCTTCCGAGATTTTCGGCAAGATCATGGCCGTTTCTGACGATCTCATGTGGCGCTACTACGAACTGCTTTCCGCCAAAAGCCTTGAAGACATCGCCGCCCTCAAGACGGATGTGGCCAACGGCACTGTTCACCCCAAGGCCGCCAAGGAAACGCTGGCCCACGAAATGGTCAGCCGCTACCATAGCGAAAAGGACGCCGACGAAGCGCAGCAAGGCTTTAATGCCGTGTTTGCTGGCGGTGGCGTGCCGGACGAAATGCCCGAGCACCAGTGCGCGCACGGTGAAGACAGCACGCCCCCGGTATTCCTTGAAGCCGCCGGTCTGGTAAAAAGCCGGGGCGAGGCAAAACGCCTGATGAAAGAAGGGGCGCTTTCCATTGATGGACAGCGCTGCGATGACGCCATCACGCCTCTGGCCGCCGGTGAATATGTGATAAAACTGGGTAAAAAGCGCTTTTTGAAGCTGCTGGTCAGCTAGAGCAGCTAACACTTGAAATGCGAGAAGGCAGGCAAAAGCCTGCCTTCTCGCATTTCGTGGCAAGGATTTTCAAGGAAATCCTTGCAGAGCAACTAACTCATTTCATTCGTTAACTGCTCTGGAGCAGACACTCCCGCTTCGACGCACAAACCCGCAAACACATTACGCTTGCGCGTTGATGCGGGCGCTTGCCCACGCGAGAAGCAGGCCCGCACCCGCTTCTATTTTATGGTCACTTGCCGTATTCTCCATAACGGAGGGCGTATGCAGAAACTTTACGTAGCAATGGTTGGCCTGCCCGCCAGGGGAAAATCCACTCTGGCGAAGCGCATTCGCGACGGCCTGCAGGCCGAGGGCATTCAGGCCAGACTATTCAATAACGGTGACATGCGCCGTGCGCTTATGGGCGCGGAGTCCACGGATCCGGACTTCTACAATCCCGCCAATGAAACAGGCCGTGAAGCGCGCGAGATGATCTGCCGCAAGAATATGGAGCTTGCCCGTGCATGGCTGGCCGCCGAAGGCGAGGTTGCCATTCTGGACGCCACCAACGTCAGCCGGGCGCGGCGGATCCTTATTGAAAAAACGCTTACTGACCATCCCGTGCTGTTTGTGGAGTGCGTCAACGAAGACCAGCTGCTGCTCAAGGCCTGTATCCGCCGCAAAACCACCCTGCCGGAATACGCCGCCTACAGTGAAGATGAAGCGCTGCAAAGCTTCATGACGCGCATAAGCTATTATGAAGCCATTTATGAGCCGCTGGAAGACGAAAAGTTCTGGCTATGCGTTGATTCCACGGCCAACCGCATTCTGGGTGAGCGCCCTTGCGAAGGCTCCCCATACTATCCCGCCATACGGGAAATCGTGGTCAGCGCCTGGGTTCACTGCCTTTATCTTGCGCGGCACGGTCAGACAGAGTTCAACGTGCGCGGCCGCATCGGCGGCGACCCGCCCCTGACCGCCAGAGGGCGCAGCCAGGCCAAAGCACTGGCACGCCACATGCGCCACAAGGACATAAGCTGGGTCTTCACCTCAACCCGCCTGCGGTCGCACGAAACAGCCACCCCGCTGCTGGCCGGACATACCGGCGCGCACGTGATGGCCTTCAAGGAATTTGACGAAATCTGGGCGGGCGACTGCGAAGGCATGCTGTACAGCGAAATTCGGGCAAAAATGCCTGAAATCACCGCCGGGCGTAATGCCGACAAGTACACCTATGCCTACCCCAATGGTGAAAGCTACGCCATGCTTCGCGAACGCGTGCAGCGCGGCCTGCGGCGCGCCCTGTTTCTTGCCGGTGACACGCCGCTTGTCATTGTGGGGCATCAGGCCGTCAACCGGGTACTGCTCTCCCTTTTTCTGCAGCAACGCAGTGAGGACATACCCTATATCTATATTCCACAAAATCAGTATTACCATATAAGCATGACCCCTCGACGCAAGGTTTTTGAACGCATTCCCTATCAGGAAGATTTTTTTTAGCGCCTTTGCCCTTGCGCCTCCAATAATAAGCTTTACTCTTTTTGCGTGAAAAGCTATTAGCCCAGCGGGCAAGCCTCTTTTTCACGTCCTTTGGAGCATTTCAACTTTCGTATTCTCTATACAGACGAAATGCTTTGACCTTTATGAGGCAAAGTGCAGCCCTCAGACGAGATTGATACAGACAGGCGCTGCACGCCGATTAACGACAATCTCAAAGCGAAACCGCTCTAAAGTCGCATTAAGGCCGCTTCAAACGCATACCCCTTAAAACACAAATATTCATGCGGTTTGGACAATCTCGACCGCACATTGAGGCGGCAAAATCCGAGGAAAATACTATGAAATTACAAGCCAAACTTCTGACAGGTTTTCTTGCTTCAGCCCTGATCACGTTATCAATGGGCATTTTTGCAGATTCCCGCCTGCACGACATGAGCGAGGCCGACACGTTTCTGTATGAACGCGCTACGGAACCTATGGGTGACCTCATCAACATGTCCGTGTTTTTCCAGCGCATTCGTCTGGATCTGCTGACTTTTGTCACCACTGACGACAACGCCGTCAAGCAGCGTGTGCGCGGCGAGATCACCCAGTACCGTGCCACCATCGACAGCAGCACTTCCCGCGTGGAAGCAAGCCTGATTTCCGATGAAGCCCGAAAAATCCTTGCGGAATACAAGCTGCGCCGCCACGACTTCCGTGCCATGACAGACGAGGTCATGGATATGGCAAACAGCGGCAGGCAGGCCGAAGCCTACACCCTGCTGACCGGCAAGGGATGGGAAATATCAACCATCTATCAGAACGCCATTGACGCCCTTGTGCTTTCAAAGCTTGAGCAGGCCAGACTGCTGGCCCATAACAATGCCTCGCTGGCTGATTCGTCCAGCCGCCTTCTTTACGTGGCGCTGGGCCTTGGCATTCTGCTTTCCATTGCTCTGGGCATTCTGCTTACCCGCAACATCATGCGCCAGCTTGGTGAAGACCCCGGCTATCTGGCCCAGGTGGCGGGTGAAATTGCCAGCGGCAACCTCAATGTGGCGTTCAGGCCGCAAAAAATTGCCGGTGGCGTGTACCATGTCATGCAGAACATGGTCGGCGTTATGAAGGAAAAAATTGCCGAAGCCGAAGAAAAAAGCGCTGAAGCTGCCCGGCAGGCCGAACAGGCCAACATTGCCACCCAGGAGGCCCACGCCGCCAAGGCCGCCGCAGAACATGCCAGGGCCGAAGGCATGTTGCAGGCCGCCCAGCAGCTTGAAGCCGTGGTGGATATCCTGACTTCGGCTTCCGAAGAACTTTCGGCCCAGATCGAACAGTCCAGTCGCGGAGCGGACGAACAGTCCCAGCGCGTGAGCGAAACAGCCACCGCCATGGAAGAAATGAACGCCACCGTGCGCGAAGTCGCCAGCAATGCGGGACACGCCTCGAAAATGTCTGATCAGGCCCATCTGCAGGCGCAGGAAGGGGCTGCCATTGTGTCGCGCGTGGTGCAGGGCATCAACGAAGTTTCACGCCAGAGCCTGGAAATCAAGCAGGATATGGACACTCTGAGCCATCAGGCCGAAGGTATCGGCCAGATCATGAGCGTCATTTCAGACATTGCCGACCAGACCAACCTGCTGGCCCTCAACGCCGCCATTGAAGCGGCCCGCGCCGGAGATGCCGGACGGGGCTTTGCCGTGGTGGCAGACGAAGTGCGCAAGCTGGCCGAAAAGACCATGACTGCCACCCACGAAGTGGGTCAGGTTATCAGCGGCATTCAGGAAGGAACCCGCAAGAGCGTGGCCGGGGTGGACATTTCCATCGGAACCATTCAGGAAGCCACGAACCTCGCCAATCAGTCCGGCGAAACGCTGCACACCATCGTGACTCTGGTTGACCAGACCAACGATCAGGTGCGCTCCATTGCCACGGCCAGCGAAGAACAGTCCGCAGCCAGCGACGAAATCAACCGCTCCGTGGAGCAGGTCGCGGCCATCTCAAGCCAGACGGCCACGGCCATGACGCAGGCCGCGCAGGCCACAGCGGAACTGGCGCGCCAGTCGCAGGTGCTCCAGAGCCTTATCAACGGCATGAAGGCTGAAGGCAGCGCGGCATAACGGCCCTGTTTTCTACCGCAGCAACCCCGCAAACTGCTCTGCCGGCTGCGTGAGCAAAGGCATTGCCACTGCGGCGTCAGCTGTTCAGCCACGCAGCCACAACGCGGCGAACAGCGTGAAAGCGCCGGGTACAAAACGACCTCAAAGCTGAAAAGCTCCTGATCAGCAGCGACCTGCCCACGGGTCGCCACGGCAGCATAACGGCGGGCCGCGCCTCCTCAAATTACGAGAAGGCGCGGCGCTGTATCCTGCAGTCTGCCCGCACCGGCAGACCCGCCTATTTCTTTTTGCCCTTGCCCGGAGGGGTCAGCATGCGCACGGCGCGCACCTCGTCAATGCGGCGCTTGTCCATGCGGGTAATTTCCAGCTCCCATCCCTGATAGTGCAGGCGTTCGCCCTTTTCAGGAATACGGCCGAGACGTTCAAGAATAAAGCCCGCCAGAGTGGCACTGGACAAACGCTTGGGCAGGCTGATGCCAAGCCAGCTTGCAAACAGGTCCACCGTAAGCCGCCCCGGCATGACCCAGCTGCCGTCAGGGCGACGGCAGGCCTCCGGCCCGGCGGGCATGTCGCCCATCTGTCCTGCCAGTACGCTCAGCAGCTCCGCCGGGGTGATAACACCCACCACGCTGCCGTATTCATCCCGCACAAAGGAAAGAGGCGTGGGATGCGTGCGGAAGTCCTCCATGATCACATGCAGGGGGGTGTGCTCAAAGATCGTGGGCGCAGGCCGGATGTAGGACTTGAGGTCCCACTTGCCGTCGGGCGAGCAGTCGCCGCGCTCAAGGATATCGCCGGGGTGTACCACGCCGAGCACCTCATCCGTATCGCGCCGCAATACGGGCAGCCAGGCCAGCCGTGAGGCGGCGGCATACCGGTTCACGGTCGTGCGGTCGGCATTGCTGTCCAGCCAGTTCACGCGCTGGCGCGGAATCATGATGAAACGCGCCGTGCGCCCGCCAAGGCGTATGACCCGGGCCAGCATGTCCCGCTCCTTGGGCGCGAAAAGCTGTTCCTTTTCGCCAGCCAGAGCCGCCGCATCAAGCTGGGCGTCGCCCTGCCCCGGAGCGTTGCCCCCAAGAATATTCAGGATCACGCGCGCCGTGGATTCGCGCATGTCACGCATGCTGAAGCGTCTGCGCCGGTTGCGCAGCGCCCACTGGTTGCACGCTTCCACCATGATGGAAAACACAATGGCCGCGTACATGTAGCCCTTGGGGATATGAAAGCCCAGGCCATCGGCCAGCAGGCTCAGGCCGATCATCAGCAGAAAGCCGAGGCACAGCACGATGACCGTGGGATGCCGCTCCATGAAATTGAGCAGCGGCGCCGCAGCCAGCAGCATGATGCCCATGGCGATAACCACCGCCAGCATCATGATGGTGACGTGCTCCACCATGCCCACGGCCGTGATGATGGAATCAAGGGAAAATACCGCGTCCAGCACCACTATCTGAAAGATGACCTGCCAGAAATCCGCGTGATGGCCCGAATCACCGGCATACCGGCCGCTGTGGCCCTCAAGCCGGTCGTGCAGCTCCATTGTTCCCTTGAGCAACAGAAACACGCCCCCGGCCATCAGTATGAGATCGCGGGCGGCAAAACCGTGCCCCCCCAGCTCGAACAGCGGGGTTGTCAGCGTTGCCAGACGCGCCATGACCGTCAGCAGCAGCATGCGCATGAGCAGGGCCAGCCCAAGGCCCACCAGAAAAGCCTGCCGCTTGCGTTCACCGGGCAGACGCCCCACGAGAATGGAAATAAAAACCAGGTTATCCACCCCAAGTACCACTTCAAGCAGCACAAGCGTGCCCAGGCCGGCCCAGGCGGAAAGGTGTGTGACCCATGAAAAGTCGAACATAATGTCACGCTCCGGGGCGGTTGCCCCTTCTTGCGGAATGACGGATGCGGCGGCCCATGCCCGGCCCCCCAAAAAAAAGACAAAAGAGGGCCGAAAGCCCCCTTTTGTCAGTAAATTTCCGTTGCCTCAGGCATCGGGTGGTTTTCAGCTTCCGGTGCAAGGCACAGGACGCGCCGGACGTGGCCGAAAAGCAGAAAACCTGAATGCCGCTGCAGGCATGCGCCCAAAGGCGCCCGGCATGTGGCCGGGCCAGACAACTGGCCCGGCTCGGGAAAGTCAGATGTCATTACTCGGCAGCGAGCTGGATGCGTTCAAAGCCGGTAACAGTGATTTCATCGCCCACGGTCTTGCCCGTTTCACGAACGATATCGGCGATGGTCTTCTTGTCATCGCGGATATAGGGCTGTTCCATAAGGCACACTTCCTTCTGGAACTTTTTAACAGCGCCGTCAGCAATCTTGTCAACGATGTTGGCGGGCTTGCCTTCTTCCAGAGCCTTCTGGCGGTACACTTCGCGTTCGCGTTCCACAGCGGCCTGATCAAGGCTTGCGGCGTCAAGCGCCATGGGGCTGGCAGCAGCCACCTGCATGGCGATGTTTTTGGCGAGCTCCAGCACTTCGGGCTTGTCGGCGCTTTCGGCCTTGCCGCAGGTCAGGAAGGTCAGCACGCCGATCTTGCCGTTGGCGTGGATGTACTGGCCCACAAGGGAGCCTTCGCCGGGCTTGGTGTGGTGGGCAAATTTGCCAAGCTGCATGTTTTCGCCCACAGAGGCGATGAGCTGGGTCACTTCTTCACCCATAAGGGCTTCAAGGGCAACGGCGTCGGCGGGGGCATTGTCCAGCACGCTTTTGGCCACCTTGGCGGCCATGGCCTGGAACTGGTCGCCGCGGGCCACAAAGTCGGTTTCGCACAGCAGCGAAGCCATGGCCACGGTTTTGCCGTCATCGCTCAGGGCCACGGTCACAAGACCTTCACTGGTGGCGCGGCCGGATTTTTTGGCAGCCTTCGCCATGCCCTTCTGGCGCAGCCAGTCAACGGCCTTTTCCAGGTCGCCTTCCACTTCCACCAGAGCTTTTTTGCAGTCCATCATGCCCGCGCCGGTCATTTCACGCAGTTCTTTCACCATCTGAGCAGTGATAGCAGCCATTGTATTCTCCAAATGCGTCCGGCCTGCAGCCGGAGTTATCAAAATTACTTCTTGAATTGCAGAATTGCATCCAAAACGGGGCAGCGCAGCCATAAATCAGGTTGCGCTGCCCCCAGGAATGCGAAAGCAGAAAGCCGGCTATTGGGCGGGAGCAGCTTCGGCAGCGGCTTCGACAGCGGCGGCCTTTTGCATGGCTTCTTCAGCGTTGGCGGTTTCGCCCTTGTGGTCTTTGCCCATGGCTTCGCCTTCCATGCAGGCTTCGGCAAAGGCGGCCACAAACAGCTTGATGGCGCGGATGGCGTCATCGTTGCCGGGGATGATGTAGTCGATGACATCAGGGTCGCAGTTGGTGTCGGTGACAGCAACAATCGGGATACCGAGCTTGCGGCATTCCTTGACGGCGATGTCTTCGCGATGGGGGTCGATGATAAAAGCGATCTGGGGCAGACGCTCCATGTTCTTGATGCCGCCGAGGGTTTCTTCAAGCTTGGCAAGCTCGCGTTCCAGAAGCAGGATTTCCTTTTTCTGGTAGCGGTTGATGCTGCCGTCGGCAAACATGACTTCAAGCTTCTTCAGGCGGTCAACGCTTTTCTGAATGGTGACAAAGTTGGTGAGCGTGCCGCCCATCCAGCGATTGGTCACAAAAAACTGTCCGGCGCGACCAGCTTCGGCAGCCACGGCCTCCTGGGCCTGGCGTTTGGTGCCGATGAAAAGAACCTTGCCGCCCTTGGCCACAACGTCCACAACCTTGTCGTGGGCAATGCGGAAGAGCTTCACGGTCTGCTGCAGGTCGATAATATGGATGCCGTTGCGCGCGCCGAAAATGTAAGGACGCATCTTGGGATTCCAGCGGCGGGTCTGGTGACCGAAGTGCACGCCGGTTTCCAGCATTTGCTTCATGCTGACGTAAGCCATGGGGATTCCTCCAAAGGGTTGTTTTCTTCCACCCACGCCCTGACCCTGCAACCCGACGTTGCGCCTGAAGCGCAAAAAAGAACGCCGCCACACGCGACATTCCGCCGGGCACCCCGGGCCGCTGCCTGGGTGTGCTTGATGGAAAGGGTGTACATACATGATCACTGTAGGCTTGGCAAGCGCAGACGCCCCCTTTCCGCCAAAAAAAGGGCCTGCATGCAGCCCCTTTTCAAAGTCTGAAGCAGCCCTTATAGTTGGTGTTCATCTGCCGCAAAAATACAAGAAAAAATATCCGCAGGAAAAAACATGAACAATCACGGCTTTACCCTGATCACCGAACAGCAGTTGCGCGAAGTGGACGGCTCCGCCCGTCTGTGGCGGCACGAAGCCACCGGCGCACAGCTGCTTTCCATCAGCAATACCGACGAAAACAAGTGCTTTGGCGTGAGCTTTCGCACGCCGCCCACCGACTCCACCGGTGTGGCCCATATTCTGGAACACTCGGTCCTCTGCGGTTCTGACAGGTATCCCGTCAAGGAACCGTTTGTGGAGCTGCTCAAAGGCTCCCTGCAAACCTTCCTCAATGCCTTCACCTTTCCGGACAAGACCTGCTATCCGGTGGCAAGCTGCAACCTGCGCGACTTCTACAATCTTATCGACGTCTATATTGACGCCGTTTTTCACCCGCGCATCAACGAAGACATCTTCAAGCAGGAGGGCTGGCATGTGGACGCGCCCTCCGCGGACGGCCCCTGGGCCTACAAGGGCGTTGTCTACAATGAAATGAAGGGCGTCTACTCCTCGCCGGACTCGGTGCTTGCCGAGCAGAGCCAGCAGGCCCTTTTCCCCGACACGCTGTACAGCCTTGACTCCGGCGGCAACCCCCAGTGCATTCCTGACCTCACCTACGAAGCCTTTCACGACTTCCACAGCCGCTACTACCACCCGAGCAACGCCCGCTTTTTCTTCTGGGGCGATGACCCGGAAGCGGAACGGCTGCGCATTGCAGGCCAAGCCCTTGAAGAGTATGCGGCGCGCCCGGTGGATTCTTCCGTTCCCCTTCAGGCCCGCCTCGACACGCCGCGTCATATCGAAGTCCCCTACGCGGCCTCCGAAGGCGAAAAGCGCGCCCTGTTCACGGTCAACTGGCTGCTGGGCGAGCGTGGCGACGTAAATCAGGCCCTGCTGATGGAAATGCTCGAGCACATCCTTGAGGGGCTGCCCGGCTCTCCCCTGCGCAAGGCGCTCATCGCCTCCGGCCTTGGCGAAGACACCACGGGCTGCGGGCTGGAAACCGACCTGCGCCAGATGTACTACTCCACCGGTCTCAAGGGCGTGGCCCCCAGAGACGTTCCGGCGGCAGAAGTGCTCATTTTTGAAACTCTGGCGCAGCTGGCCGAAGAGGGCATTCCGGCAGCCGCGGTGGAAGCCGCCGTCAACACCGTGGAATTCGCCTACCGCGAAAACAATTCCGGCCGCTTTCCTCGGGGGCTTTCTGCCATGATCCAGTCACTGTCCACATGGCTGTATGACGGCGACCCTCTGGCCCCGCTGGCGTGGGAGGCCCCCCTTGCCGCCCTGAAAAAACGCATCGAGGCCGGTGAACCCGTATTCGAACAGGCCATAAAAGACTGGTTCCTGAACAATAACCATCGCGCCACCGTGGTACTGCTGCCGGACACAGGTCTTGGCAAAGCCCGTGACGCGGCGGAAAAAGCCCGTGTGGATGCCGTGCAGGCCGCAGCCGACGCTGCGCAACGCGCGGCCATGGCCGCCGACACCCTGCGCCTTGAAGAGGTGCAGAGCGCGCCCGACAGCCCGGAGGCTTTGGCGACCATCCCCGCTCTCGGGCTTGAAGATCTGCCGCAGCGCAATGCCTCCATCCCGCGCAGCGTGGTGGAAGTGCCGGAAGCCATCCTGAGCCACGAGCTGCCCACTCAGGGCATTGCCTATGCCACCCTGCTGCTGCCTCTGGACAACGTGCCTGACCGGCTTGTGCCCCTGCTGCCGCTCTTTGCCCGCAGCCTGACCGAAATGGGCACGGCACGGCGCGACTTTACGGAGCTTGGGGCGCTCATGGCCGCAAAAACCGGCGGCATCGGGGCCGATCCCCTGCTGGGAACCGTGCGTGAAAGCCGCCGAACCGTGAGCTATCTCGCCGTTTCCGGCAAGACAGTGTACGACAAGCTGCCTGATTTCTTCGACATCATACAGGAAATCCTGCTGGAGCCTCTGGCCGATAAAGGCGTGATTGAAGAACGCGTGGGCCAGATGCTTCTGGAAACCAAGGCCCGCCTTGAGAACGCCCTTCAGTCCGCCGGGCATGCCGCCGTCAGCGCACGCCTGCGGGCGCGCTTTACCGGCGCGGGCGCGCTGGCCGAACGCACCTCGGGCCTGAGCTATCTTGAAAGCGTCCGTGCCATGCTTGAGCGCATGGAAACGGAACCACAGACGCTTCTGACCGACCTTGAAGAGCTTCGCAGCCGTATCGTGGCGCGTCCCGGCGCGGTCTTTGACTGCACCGCCGAAGCCGCCGGTCTGGCACTGGCCGAAAGCCACGCCCGCAAACTGCTGCAGACCATGCCCCAGCTGCGCCCCGGCGCGTCCGGAGGCATCGGTGAAAGCCCCATGCGCCTGCCCGCCGCCGAAGCCTTCATTGCTCCGGCGCAGATCAACTATGTGGGCAAGGCCGCCAACATCTATGATCAGGGCTATATATACCACGGCTCTGCCAGCGTGATCCTGCGCTACCTGCGCATGGGCTATCTGTGGGAGCGCGTGCGCGTGCGCGGCGGCGCATACGGAGCGTTCTGCAATCTGGACCGCCTGGGCGGAACCCTTGTCTGCGCTTCCTACCGCGACCCCAACGTGGACGCCACGCTGGAAGCCTTTGACGGCATGGCCGACTTCCTGCGCGGTTTCACGCCCGACAAGGCCCAGCTTGCACAGGCCATCGTGGGAGCCATCGGCGATCTGGACAGCTACCTTTTGCCCGATGCCAAGGGTGCGCAGTCTCTGGCCCGCTGGCTTACCAACGATACGGACGCCGCCCGCGCCCTCATGCGCGAGGAAATCCTTTCCACCACCGAAAAGCACTTCCGTGACTTTGCCGACGTGCTGGCCGAAGCCGCCGCCAAGGGGCACATCTGCGTGCTCGGCGGCCCCCGGGCCGAAGCCGCCGCTGCCGAACACGGGTGGGAGAGCAGCAGGCTCATATAACAGAAAACCAACCGTTACCGGTTCTGCGGAGCACCAATATGATGCGCCCCGCAGAACCGGTAACGGTCAGCCCACACAAAGCAATGTTTCCCACCAGCCCGTCACCCTGCGGCCTGACCGCATCGCCTCCGGCCAATACGCATGCCGTGGCTCTTTCCGGCCACCCCCTTGCCGGGCGCATTGCCGCGCCTTCCTTTGTCATCCCGGCGGGTGTTGCCGAAAATGCCCGTTTTCTCGCGGGACGGGTGGATGAGGTGGGCCTGTGCCTTTTCGAGTCCGATGCCTGCCTGCACTACGGCCCCGCCGATCTGCCGCCAGACATGGCTGCTCTGCCCCTGCGCTGGCATGTTCACCTGCCTGTGGACCTTCCCTGGCCCGACGCCACGGGCACGCATCAGGCCGATCCTGCACGCCGGGCCGCACACACGGCGGCGGCGGTCACGGCGCGGCTCATGCCCCTTGTTCCCGGGCTGACGCCGCGCGCGGCAGTGCTGCATCCGCCGGAAGCCCCGCCTGCCCGGCAGCGTCACCTGCTGGCAGACTTTGTACGACACTGGCGCGATGGGGCGGGCACGGGGGAATTCTCACCGGCCCTGCGCAAGACGCCCCTGCTGCTTGAAAATGTGGCTCACAGCGACGTGGCCTGCCTTGGTGAAGACTTTCTTCGTGATCACCAGCTGGGGCTTTGTCTGGACGTGGGGCATCTCCTCGGCTATGCTCAGGAAAAGCTGCTCCATTCGGCACTGCCCGCACAGGCTTGCCTGCTGCACTGGAGCGCACCCGGCAAGGGCGACCAGCACCTGCCGCTCACGGCTCTCACGCCTGCGCAAAAACGCATCGCGTGGCGCATCATGGCTGATGCCCCGCGCACAGCCACACATCTGGTAGAAGTATTCCAATGGGAAGGGCTGGCGTCTTCCCTGCCTGTTCTGGCAGCCCTTGCTGATGGCAAAACGCCGGACGCATTCGGGGGCTGAAGGCAAAAACACAGCCATGCGGCGCATGAACCCGCCGTGCAATCAGGGGCACCGGCCTCGGGAGGATGAATACAGCAATGCTGCCCACTGCCGAACTTGTCGCCAATATGAAGCAATGGCGGCAAACACTGGACAAGGACGACCGCTGGTGCATCCTTATCAATGCCGACCCCGATGCCCTGGCCTCGGCGCTGGCCCTGAGGCGCATCCTGCTGCCAAAGGTTCACAACGCCGACATTGCCCGCGTCAACGAAGTCACCCGGCCCGACAATCTCGCCATGATACGCTACCTGCGCATTCCGGTGCGCATGTGGCAGCCGGAAAAGGCCGACCAGTACAACCGCTTTGCCATCGTGGACTCGCAGCCGCACCACCATAAATCTTTTCACGGCATTGTCTTTGACTGCGTCATCGACCACCATCCCCTGCCGGCCGCCTCGGACGAATCGCCATACTCCCCCAGTGCCTATTGCGACATCCGCCCCGGCCTCGGGGCCACAAGCACCATGATGACCCGCTATATGCAGGGGCTGCGCATGCGGCCCGGCCCCCGGCTGGCGACCGCGCTGCTTTACGGCATACGCACCGACACGGGCGCTTTCGAGCGTTCGGGAGATGAGGACGATTTTCGCGCATATCAATGGCTTTCACGCCATGCGGACAACAATCTGTTGCGACGCATTGTGCGCAGTGAATACCTGCGCGACTGGCTGCCCCTCTTTTCACGCGCCTTTCGCAGCCTTACCGACTGCCGGGGCAGCGGGGCCTTTGCCTGGCTCAATGAGGTCAACAGCGCGGATCTGCTGGTGGCTGTGGCGGACTTTTTCACCCGGGTACACGGGCTGAAGTGGATTGCCGTAAGCGGCATTGTGGGTAAAACCGTCATCGTCATCTTTCGCGGCGACGGCGGGCGCGATATCGGCCGTCTGGCTGACGCCTGCTTTTACGATGTGGGTCAGGCCGGAGGCCACCGCAACATGGGCAGGGCGGAGTTTCCGCTGGCAGCGGTTCCGGAAAACGTCAAGGTGGCGGACTTTGTGCTGAAGCGCCTGCAAACGCGCAAACTGCGCCGCGTCACGTGCCCTCCCGCTGACGACAAGGGCAGCCCCCGCACCTCCTGAACAGCGTTACCGGCTCCTGGCGACGGCCTGCTTTCGAGGCCGCCATGCCACAACAAAAAGCCCGGCAAGCCGGGCGTGCTTTATCCAGTCTTGCGCGGGCACGCATCAAAGCGATGCGTGCCCTAACCTTCAAGAATGTGCATTCTCAACGTTGATCCGCTCGATGTCCGCGCAGAGCATACGTTTACGATGAGCCGCTCCTGCCTAGCGCTGGCCGCACTGAAGCCCAAGACGCCGCCCGGACTCGGCATAGTGCTCACGCAGGACGCGCTCGATACGCTGCTGGTCACGGCTGCACAGGGCATCATAAATAACCGTGTGGCGCTCATAGAATTCCTGAGGTGAAAAAAGCGTATCCCAGCATTTATAGTAGAGAAACTTTGAAATATGGGCGCAGGAATTACGCGCCGTATTGACCATCAGCCTGTTGGAGCAGCGCGAAAGCAGCGCATCATGAAAGGCTTCGTCCACAAGGCTCATGCTCGAAAGCCCCGTGGCACTGCGGCTTTGCCGCGCCATCTCGTCCAGTATGGCCTTGACCTCGGCCAGAGCGGCGTCATCCCACTTGCTCATGGACTGCACAATGCAGGCCCCTTCAAGCGTTCCCCCGAGGCAATAGCTGTCTTCAATTTCCTGAGCCGTAAGATGCCGGATATGCTTGGCCTTTTGCGGCAGCCCAGTAACAAGACCCTGCTGCAGAAGGGTTTGCAGTGCTTCGCGCACAGGGCCGCGGCTGATGCCAAGATGCTCGGCAATTTCTGTTTCGCGGATGGGATCGCCGGGCGCAAGCCTTCCGTCAAGCAGACACTGCTTGATGTAGTCTATGGCCTGTGCGCTGTAAGTCTGAACGTGGCTCAATGTTTGCTCCTCATGTGTTTGCCTTGGATAGTCTTAGCAAATTATGATGCCTTGTCCATAGAGCATGTTACCGTTGGAAATATATATTCCCAACGTCTGCATGACGCCCGCTTCGGCCCGTGTTCATCCAGATAAACGGTATCAACGCCCCGGCAGCCGACGCCTGCTCCCCCTGCCGCCAGAATGGTCCTGCAATGCAGTTATCCGCAAAAAAGCCCTGTTGATACAATTGAAGTGGCGGCAGCCGGAATAAAAGCATTCCGCCTGCCGCCCCTGAGTATGACACAGAGTGTTCGGCCGGTGCATCAGGCCGTTAGTGTTCGGCCGGTCTATCAGGCCGTTTCTGTCACTGTGTCCTCAGGCGTGGCATAACGACGGTTCCAACCGGTGACGGCAGAGAATATCAGCACTGCCAGCAAAGCCCACGAATACGGATTATACAGGGCCGTACTGATGGGCGGCGCCGCAATACCGTAACTTTCGGCGGCGCTCACCATGGCGCCGTACCATGCGGCCACCACAATGTGCCACGGCAGGATAAAGAAGATTGTGCATACCGCGCAGTCCATGAGGTTTGCGCGCCGTGCCGGAGCAAGGTTGAATTTTTCGCCTATGGGGCGCACAAGGCTCGGCCCCACCAGCAGTTCCGCCGGAGCATTGGCGGAAATGGGAATGGACGCCAGAATGGTCACCCCCACGATGAACAGCTCGGCCTGCCGTACGGTGCTCACCACACTCTTGTGGGCGAATTCCAGAATCCTGGTCATTATGCCACATTCCACAAGAATCTGGGTAACGGCAAGAATGAGGATGGCAAAAATAATGGCCCCTACCACGCCGTCGATGCCGGACTGGATAATGCCTGTAGAAGCCCCGGCCTTGGCGGGAATGCCGAAAATGTCGCCCGGCCTGAGCGTGCCGATAAGCATGCCCACCAACGCCGCCGTGACGTTACCGTAAATGAGCGACTCGATGATATGCCTGCCGCTGAGCGCCGCAACCACAACCACAATGAGGGCCAGCAGCATGAATATGCCGGGCGGATTCAGGTCGGCCTGTATGGCGGGCAGAACCGCAGCCTCGCCCCCGCCCCCGAAGATCATGAACACCAGCGCGGTAAAGGTTGCCGCCACAATGCAGAGAGGAAAACGGCTTCGCACCACATCACGCATGGTGGCTCCCTGCGTGTAGGCAGACACGATGGTCGTGTCTGATATGGGGGCCAGATTGTCGCCAAAGGCCGCGCCGGACAGAATTGCCAGCCCGAGCATGGCCGGGTCAGCCCCCAGAAAATACCCCGCCGGATACAGTACCGGCGTCAGGGCAATGCATGTTCCGGTGCTGGTTCCCGTACCCAGTGAAAAAAGCATGGCAGCAGCAAAAACCAGCAGGGTAAACACCGCCCCCTGCGCCCCTGTGGTCATGCCGAGCCACAACAGACCATCCACCAGCCCCCCGGCCGCCATCAGCTTGCCGAACACCCCCGCGAACAGCCAGGCCGTTACGATGACAATGCCTGTCTTGTCACCGATGCCGCGCATGGCGGCCTTGCAATATTCCTCTTTGCTTCTGGCAAAAAACAGCCCCACTGCCAGCGCCATCCATGCGCAGGCCCAGAACGGCTTGGTCCCTCCCCGCCCCGCTACAGAAAGCCACACAAGCCCCACCACCAGTATGGCAAGGGGAACAAGCCCGCCCCATATGCCGCCGTACATTTTCAACTTGTCATTCTGCATGGTTCTTTTCCTCTCCCCTGGGGGAAATATAACATCGGGGCCGCGTGGTCAGCCACGCGGCCCGCGCCGTCTATTGGCGAAATTCGTCAAGATAGGCGTACAGGGCAGGCGAACCGCCCGTGTGCAGGAAAAGCACATTGGAGCCTGCGGCAAAATGGTCTTTGCGCACAAGATCAATCAGGCCCGACATGGCCTTGCCGGAATACACCGGGTCAAGAAGAATGCTTTCTGTAGAGGCGAGCAGGCGCACCGCCTCCACCATGGCGGCAGTGGGCAGTGAATAGCCGGGCCCCACGTAGTCATCGTAGGCCACCACTGCTTCTCTGGGCAAGGAAGCGCCAACGCCCAGAAGCCCCGCGGTTTCCAGCATGAGAGAATACACAGCTTCTTCCTGTACGGGCTTTTTGCGGTTCACGCCAATGCCCGTCACGGGGATATTCATATTGCAGCCCAGCATGCCCAGCAAAACACCCGCATGGGTTCCGGCGCTGCCGCTGGGGACGACCATGTGGTCAAAGTCAAGGCCGCGGTCAAACATCTGCTGCATGATTTCCTGCGCGCACTGCACGTAGCCCAGAGCGCCGATGGCATTGGAAGCACCACCGGGGATGATGTACGGCTTGCGGCCCTCGGCCCGCAGCTTTTCGGCCAGTTTTTCCATTTCCTGCATCATGGGGCTGCCGCCGGGAACCACTGTGGTGCTCTTGACGCCAAGGAGACGGAAAAGAAAATTGTTGCCCGAAGCTTCGGGATTATAGCTGCCGGCAACGCGCTCTTCCAGCACCAGATGGCAGTCCAGCCCCTCTTTTACCGACCATGCCAGGGTAAGACGGCAGTGGTTGGACTGCACGGCCCCGCAGGTGATGATGGTATCCGCACCTTTGGACAGGGCGTCGGCAATGGCAAAATCAAGCTTGCGGGTCTTGTTGCCCCCGCTGGTCCCCGGCAAAAGGTCGTCGCGCTTGATCCACACGTTGACCCTGCCGCCAAGGGCCTTGCTGAAGGTTGGCAGAAACTCCAGAGGAGTAGCCTCCTTCACATATCCTCTACGCGGAAATTTGCTGAGATTCATTTTTGCCTCCTGATGCTTGGGTTCATCAAAATGCCGGGCGTCCGTCCTGTCCGATGCCGAGGTCGGCAGCGTGAGTTCGGCAGGATGCACGCGGACGTGCATTTTAAATTGTATAAAGTTAAATGTTAACATTTGGCATGTCTTCTTTTAAGAAAACTTTCCCAAGGCTGTCAAGGCAAACTTTCTCCCGGCACGGGCGCCCCGTCTCCAAACACATTTAATAACCTGATATTTATAACTTTATAAAAAAATATTCTTTTCCTCGTCCTCAACCAAAGACCACGCAGACAATCTCTTTGACCCGCCGTTACGAGGACGACACCTTACTGAATGGTTGATCAACCAGTGTTTTTGCTCAAACAGCGCCATTTGCGCATTTAAGCACAAGAGCACTGCCGCAAACCACTGAAGAAACTGCACAAGCATGCAAATAACCACTGACGATCCAGAGTGTTACCAAGGCCGGTCTTACGCCTGCTCCGCCACGATATCCCCCCACAGCGCACAAAAAGCCGTTCGCTTATTTTTTTCGTAAAAGGTATTGACAGCGGTTTTTACCCGGCGTAACGTTTTTGAAGAAACAATAAGGATTTTTCATGCAACGCATTTCTTCCAACCACACCTCCGCCTACGCCGCTGGCTTTTATAGCTGGTATTTTTTTGCGTACTTTATGGATGCCTGTGGTCGGGAGCTTCGCTGACGCTAAAAAACAAGTTAGGAAGTTCAAAGGGCCGCAGGCAAACCGCCGGCGGCCCTTTTTCTGTATGGGCAGCCGGTCTTCAAAAGCCCACGCCGAGCGGTTCATGGTTACAGGCATTATGCAATTTGACTGCACAACGCACGTCAACAACCAAAAGGAGCAGGCCATGTACCTTGGAAAAAAAGTCCGTCTTGAACGAATCATCAATCGTGACAACGGGCGCACCATTATAGTTCCTATGGACCATGGCGTCACTATCGGTGCAGTGGATGGTCTTGTGGACATGCGAGAGGCCGTCAACGACATGGCCCAGGGCGGCGCGGATGCGGTGCTCATGCACAAGGGCCTTGTGCGCTGTTCGCACCGTAGTGCGGGCAAGGACATCGGCCTTATCGTCCATCTTTCCGCCTCCACGGCCCTGACGCCCAACGGCAACACCAAAACCCTGGTGGGCACGGTGGAAGAAGGCATCAAGCACGGGGCAGACTGTGTGTCTGTTCACGTCAATCTGGGCGATCCCAACGAGCGGCTCATGCTGTCAGACCTCGGCAAGGTGGCCGAAGCCTGCGACAACTGGCACATCCCCCTGCTGGCGATGATGTACGCCCGCGGCCCGCAGATCCAGAACGGCTTTGATAAAAACGTGGTTGCCCACTGCGCGCGCGTCGGCGTGGAGCTGGGCGCCGACATCGTCAAGGTTCCCTACACCGGTGATGTGGACAGCTTTGCGGAAGTTGTGGCCTCCTGCTGCGTACCCGTGGTCATTGCCGGGGGAGAACGCATGGAATCCACACGACAGATCCTCCAGATGGTGCACGACTCGATCAGAGCGGGCGGCGCGGGCATTTCCGTAGGCCGCAACGTTTTCCAGCACCCCAGTCGCGTAAATCTGGTCAAGGCCCTGCGGGCCATCGTGCACGAAAACGCCAGCGTAGACCAAGCCATCACCTTGGTGGGAGAATAGCACCATGTCGCGCATCTATTTCAGCTGTGTGCCCTTTGACAAGGGAGACGTGACTCTTGCCCTCGAATCGGGCGTGGACGGCGTCATTGTGCCCGCCGAGCATGTGGAACAGGTGGCCGGTCTTTCACGCTGCCCTGTATGGGCCGCCGAAGAAACCCCCCTGGCGACGCTGGCCGCCAAGGCCGATGAAGAAGCCGTGCTGCAACGGCTGCACAAGGGCGAGCGCGTGGTACTGGCGCGCGGCTGGGAGGTTATTCCTGTAGAAAACCTTCTGGCCCAGAGCGACAGCGTACTGGCCGAGGCCGGTACACTGGACGAGGCCCGCCTTGCCGCAGGTATTCTGGAACGCGGTGTGGCGGGCATTGTTGTATCCAGAGGGGCCGTGGCCGAACTCAAGGACATTGTGGCCCAGTGCAAGATGGCGCGCGGCCGCGAAGAACTGCTGCCCGCCGTGGTTACCCGCGTGGAGCCTGTGGGGCTGGGCCACCGCGTCTGCGCCGACACGCTTTCCCTGCTGCGCAAGGGTCAGGGCATGCTGGTGGGCAATTCCAGCGCGTTCACCTTTCTTGTGCATGCCGAAACCGAACGCAACGAGTATGTGGCGGCCCGTCCTTTCAGGGTCAATGCCGGGGCTGTACACGCCTATGTGCGCCTGCCCGGCGACCAGACCACCTATCTCGGCGAATTCCGCGCCGGGCAGGAGGTTCTTGTTGTGGACCACACGGGCGAAACCAGCGTGGCCACGCTCGGCAGGGTCAAGATAGAAGTGCGGCCCATGCTGCTTGTGGAAGCCCAGGTCGAAACCCCCGAAGGCGTGAAAACCGGCACGGTTTTTCTGCAAAATGCCGAAACCATCCGCCTGACCACCCCTGAAGGCGAAGCCGTGAGCGTGGTTGGGCTGAAGCCCGGCGACCGGGTGCTCTGTCGTCTTGACGAAGCCGGTCGCCATTTCGGCATGCGCGTGCGCGAAGACATTCAGGAGGTATAGCATGGGCGACAGCAACAGCCACTGGCCCGGCCCGGCCTCCATGCCAGAACACGGGCAGCACGAAAAGGAAAACCGCAATGCCGATGAGCGCCTTTCCGTCATCCGGCATGAAATAGACGCCGTCGATCAGGACCTGCTTGAGCTTTTTAACCGCCGCGCGGCCCTGAGCCGCGAGGTGGGCCGCATCAAGGCAGGAGCGCCGGGCATCATCTTCAGGCCCGTGCGCGAAAAGGAAGTGCTCGACAGTCTTGCCGCCCGCAACCCCGGCCCCCTGCCCGAAGACCACCTGCGGGCCATCTGGCGCGAGATATTCTCGTCATCACGCGCCCTGCAACGGCCGCAAAACGTGGCATATCTTGGCCCGGAAGGAACCTTTTCCTACTTTGCCGGGCTTGAATATCTGGGCCATGCGGCCACGTTTCATCCCTGTAATGACATTGCCCAGGTTTTTGAAGAAGTGGCTTCGGGCCAGTGCGAGCTGGGCGTCGTGCCGCTGGAAAACTCCCTGCAGGGTACAGTGGGCGTAAGCTTTGATCTTTTTCTCAAGCACGAGGTCTTTATTCAGGCCGAGCTGTTTTCACGCATCTCCCACTGCCTGCTGAGCAACGCGCCCTCCCTTGCCGCCGTGCGCACGGTCTATTCGCACCCGCAGCCTCTGGCCCAGTGCGGCACATGGCTGCGCACCCACCTGCCCAACGCGGGCCTTGTGCCTGTCGAATCCACGGCAGCCGCAGCCCAGCGCGCGGCTCAGGGGCCGGATCAGGGCCATACGGCGGCCATCGGCCACGGCAAGCTGGCCGACCTGATGGGCCTCGGCACTCTTGCGGGCCGCATTGAAGACGAACCGGGCAACTGGACGCGCTTTGTCATCATCGGCCCCAAAAACTCTGCGGCCCAGAGCGGCAAAATGCAGAACCCCCAACCCGGGCATGGCGGCGCGGACAAGACATCCCTGCTTTTCACCCTGCCCGACAAGGCCGGGGCACTTTCGCGCGTGCTTGACCTGATGGCCGGACACGGCATCAACATGCGCAAGCTTGAGTCACGCCCCCTGCGCGGCCAGTGCTGGAAGTATGTGTTCTTTGCCGATGTGGAAAGCGATCTTGAAGACCCGCGCCACGCAGACCTGCTGGTTCAGCTGGGACACGCCTGCACGGGCTTTCGCATTCTGGGCAGCTACCCCACGGGACCACAGCTTGACCGCCTTGACCTTCATACGGACGAACCGGAGCAGATAGAATCATGAGCCAGACCAAGGACGCCGCAGCCGCCAACCACGCTGTGGAAGCCGCCGCAACAACGGAAACCGTAACCGTCACGGCCCCCGCCTCCAAATCGGTATCGCACCGCTATCTTATGGGCGCGGCTCTTGCCGGGGGCACTTCCATCGTACGCCACACCCTTGAAAGCCGCGATTTGGAGCGCACCCGCGCCATCCTTTGCGCGGCAGGGGCAAAAATGGAAGAGCTGCCCGAGAGCACTCCCGCTTCGGGGGTCTGGCGGGTCACGGGCATGAACGGCGCTCCCCGCGGCGGCACAGCCGCAGCGCCCCTTTCCTGTGATGTGGAAGAATCGGGAACCACCTGCCGCCTGCTCACGGCCGTGCTGGCCGCCGGGCAGGGCGTGTTTCGCATTCACGGGGCAGGCCGCATGCACGAGCGGCCCATCGCGGAACTGACCGATGCTCTGGCCACCCTGGGCGCGCGCACGGCGTTTGAAGAAAAACCTGACTGCCCCCCCTGCATTCTCACCGCCCACGGCCTTGATCCGGCCCGCTGCGGCGGCGTGGTGGAACTGGGCATGGATATTTCAAGCCAGTATTTTTCCGGCTTGCTGCTGGCCGCGCCCATGGGGCCGTCGCCCCTCACCCTGGCCCTCGGAGGCCGCAAGGCCGTGTCCTGGCCCTATGTGGGGCTGACCCTGCAATGCCTGACAGACTACGGCATCAGGTTCGAGGTGCAGACCCGCCGCGCTGCCGGAGAGCCGTGGCAGCCGCTGGCCGAGGGTGCGTGGCGCAAGCTGGACGAAGCCCTGCCCGGCTGCCTGCGCATCACCGTTTACCCCGGTGCGTACCGCGCCGGAGAATACACGGTGGAAGGCGACTGGTCCGGCGCGTCCTACCTGCTTGCCGCCGGGGCCATCGGCCGCCGTCCGGTGCGCGTGGAAGGACTGAGAGCCGATTCCCTTCAGGGCGACCGCGCCATGCTGGACATTTTGCAAAGAATGGGCGCGCGAGTGGACGTGCAGCCGCTGGCCGTGACGGTCTATCCCTCGCGCCTGCACGGCGTGGACCTGGACATGGGCCACTGCCCGGACCTTGTACCCACAGTTGCCACGGTGGCGGCCTTTGCCCAGGGTTCCACCCGCATCCGCAACGTGGCCCATCTGCGCCACAAGGAGTCGGACCGCATCAAGGCTCCGGCCACGGAACTGGGCAAGACCGGCGTGGTGGTGGACGAACTCTCGGACGGCATGCTCATCAACGGTCTGGGCGGCCGCAACAACGGCAGGCCGGACCACCCCGTTCTGCCTGACGACCAGACACTTTCGGCCCATAACGATCATCGCATCGCCATGTCTCTGGCCCTGCTCGACCTTTGCCGCCCCGAGGCTGTGGTGCGTTCGCGTCTGGACGACCCTTCGGTGGTCAGCAAATCCTTTCCGCAATTCTGGAATATCTGGGAGAAACTGGCATGACGGCGCCCACAGACCAGAGAGCTGCCCGCGCCGTGGCGACAGGCAGCCGTGCGGCGACGGGGACGACAGGCGTGACAGGCATGACCGTCACAACGGGCGCAACGGAAGCGGCAGATGTGGCAGAGAAGACGAAAGACAAAAAGCATGCGGGCAGAATCGTCATTGTCGGCTCTCACGGGCGCATGGGGGCCATGCTCATGGCCCGCGCCGGAGCTGCCGGGCTTGACGCTGTCGGGGTGGACGTTCCCCTTGCGCCGGAAAAACTTGCAGACGCCTGCGCCGGAGCGGACATGGCAGTGCTGTGCGTACCGGCCGCCGTATTCGGCACGGTGGCGGCCGATATCTGTCCCCATCTGCCCGCAGGGGCGGTGCTCGCTGACATCACGTCAGTAAAAGAGCAGCCCATGCACCAGATGGAACGTGTCTGGCCCGGCCCGGTGGTGGGAACGCACCCTCTTTTCGGCCCCAGCCCGGAAGCGGAAGCAGACCTGCCCGTTGCCATCACGCCCGGCCGCGCGGCGCAGGCGCAGCATGTGGCGCTGGTGGAGGCGTTTTTTACGGCACTGGGCTGCCGCACCTTTCTGACCACTGCGGAAACGCACGACAAGGCCATGGCGCGCATACAGAACATGAACTTCATCACGAGTCTGGCCTATTTTTCGCTGCTGGCCGGGCAGGATGACCTGCTGCCCTTTCTGACGCCATCGTTCCGGCGCCGCCGCAATGCGGCCCGCAAAATGCTGACGGAAGACGCCCGCCTTTTTGCCGGGCTGTTCGAAGCCAACGCTCACAGTCATGAGGCCGTGCGCCAGTACCG
This sequence comes from uncultured bacterium, assembly GCA_905214305.1. Lineage (GTDB taxonomy): Bacteria > Desulfobacterota > Desulfovibrionia > Desulfovibrionales > Desulfovibrionaceae > Desulfovibrio. The sequence continues at coordinate 3,657 of CAJMLK010000017.1, read as the reverse complement.
GCAGATGCTCAATCTGGCGGCAGCCGGAGATATCGACCTGCTCTGCCAGCGCGCGGCATGGTGGTGGCCCGAAGAATGCGGGCAGGACGGGCAGCCAAAAGTCTGAAGACCACGCTGCGCGATGCGGGCTGAGGCCTGAGCCTGCCCGTTTCGCCGGGCTGCGCCGTCCGCATGTATCCTCGACATGTGCCCTCGGCACGTATCTTCGGTATATATCCTCGGCATGCGCCGTCCGGCTGCGCCCTTTGCGTGCGCCGTTCCGCCGGGCTGTGCCGCCTGCCTCTGACGCCGGGTCATGCCGCCTACCTGCGCCGCCGGGTTGTGCCGCCTACCTGTGACGCCGGGCGCCGCCTTCCACGGCGTCGTCCTCGCGCAGGCACATGCTCAGGGCCAGCGAAAGCAGCAACACGGCCACAAAAACCACGTCCGCCGCGCGGTAGCCTCCGGTAAGATCATAGGAATAGCCCATGATGGGATACCCTACACAGCGCAACACAATGAAAACAGACACAAATTTATAGGACGGCAAAAAATTGCCGCTGCCGTAATAATAGGAAACCACGGCGGGCAGCACTGTCCACAGGCCGCCGACGCACAGGCCGAAAGTGAGGCTGAACAGGGTCATGCCCCACACCGTGGGCGGCAAAAAGCCAAGGCACAGGCTCAGGGCGCAGGCCAGCATGATCACATGCGCGGCCGTCAGCGGCGTAAAGCGGTCACAGGCCCAGCCCCACGCATATTTGCCCAGCGCCGCGCACAGCGCCGCCGCGCAGGCCAGCAGCATGGCCGTATAGGGAGCCAGCCCCAGGTCCACAAAACGCGGCTTCATCTGGCTCATGACAGAAGAGCTGACCATAAGGGCCAGCCCGAAGGCGATGCCCATGCAGTAGGCATAGGGCGAGTGCATCAGCCCCCTGAAGGACGTGTCCGGCGCAAGCCTGCAGCGCCCTGCCGGGGGTTCGTGCTTTCTGCCGTCAGGGTGCATGTGCATGGCCTGCGGCGTATCACGCACCATGAACCACGACAGGGGGGCAAGCGCGCAGGTGAGCAGCCCCAGCGCAAGATAGGCCGTGCTCACATCAAAGGCATTGATAAGCGCCATGCTTGCCAGCGGCAGCACCACGCCGGAAAGAGACGTTCCGGCGTTGACAAGGCCAAAGGCCCGACCGCGAAAATAGTAGAACCAGTTGCTCACAAGCGCGTTGCCCACAACGCCGCCGCAAATCTGGGTAGCGCTCCACGCCAGTGTGAACAGCAGGGTAAAAAGCACAAGATTGCCCGTCATGCCCTGCAAAATGGTGGCGATACCGCCCACAAGCGCCCCGGCCGTCATGAGACGCCGCAAGGGAAAACGTGCAGAAAGCGACGCCGCCAGAGGCATGGCAAGCTGCCCCACCAGCGCGGCCACGGCCATGCTGATGTTCAGTTCCGCTCTGGTCCAGCCATAAGCCACGCAGAGCGGCTCCATGAACGCATTCATGCAATAGAGCACCGTACCCTGAAGCATGAAATTGCCTCCCATGGAGAGCAGGCCTATTTTCCAACCGTAAAACATGTCATCCTCGAAGTAGTAAGGAAGCACTGATTAAAGAGCCTCCCGGAAACGCGCAGTTATTTCGTCTGGCAAGGCGCGATCTTTTTTTGAAACAGGAGTCGCCTCTTCCGCCCTCGATCGTTTCAAAAAAAGTGAAGCAACGCCGTCAAACGGAAGACATCAGCGTTTCCATAACAGTCGCGCAGGCCTTTGCGCAGGCTCTGGCGCAGGCATTGGCGCGAAAAACGGCGCAACAGGCCGCACAGGGGCCGTTGCTCCGCGCATGCCCTGCCATACACCCGTTGACGACGGGCCTCAAGTCCATCCGGGCCGCGCATGCCGCCATGCCCTCGGCTGATCCGCCTTTTTCCTGTCGTGGGCAGTCGCCTGCGGCAGGCGCTGTGCCGCACGGCAGTTCCGGGTACGCTTCTTGCTATCCTGATAGGCGCACGCTGCTTCTGCAACGATGCGCCAATAAAACGACGGCGGAAACGGCATGTTCGGCAAACAGAAAGACCCCAGCAAAACAGAAGAAGCGACCCCGAAACGCATCAATAAACAACGCGGTGAGGGCAACGTTCCCAAATCGCAGGAGCTGGGCAAGGCCGTAAGCCTGCTTGGGGGCATGTCCATTCTTTATGCGTGGATAGGCCCCATGAGCGAGGCAATCAAAAATCTGTTCCGCCACTTTTTGAGCCATGCGTGGGAATTCGACCCCAACCCCGAAAATGTATACAGCCTCACGCTGGACCTCATGCTTGAGGTCTGCAAGATCATCATGCCCATACTGCTGACCCTGGCTGTGCTGAGCATGCTGGCCCAGCGCCTGCAGGTGGGCAAACTGTGGACCACCAAGGTTTTCAAGCCCAAGATGCAGCGCTTCAACATCTTCAAGGGCATCAAGCAGATGCTGTTTTCGCCCCAGACCATCCTGCGCACCATCAAGAGCCTGATGTTTTCCCTTATCCTGTCCATCATACCCGCATGGATCATCTATAAGGAATATCATAACTTTCTGCCAATGTACTATGCCACCACCGAAGGTGTCGCCGTGTACATGCTGCAGATGGCGTTCAAGCTGGTCTGCTATGCGCTCATCCCCATCCTCATCATCGCGGCCTTTGACGTGTGGCAGTCACGCTACTCCTACAAGGAAAACATGAAAATGACCAAGGATGAGGTCAAGGACGAACACAAGCAGGCCGACGGCGACCCCGTGGTCAAAAGCCAGCAGCGCAAGAAGATGATGGAGGCCATGAGCAAGCGCATGCTTCAGGACGTGCCCAAGGCCGACGTGGTGATCACCAACCCCACGCACATTGCCGTAGCCCTGCGCTATAACGCCACAGAGGCCCCGGCCCCTGTGGTGCTTGCCAAGGGCGCAGACCATCTTGCCGAAAAAATCAAGCAGGCGGCACGTGAACATAATGTTCCCATCCGCGAAAATGTGCCTCTGGCACGGGCTTTGTATAAGTCAGCCGAGGTGGGCGACATGATCCCCGAAGAGCTTTACAAGGCTGTTGCCACAGTGCTGGCCGCCATCTGGAAGCTCAAGCCAAAGGTGCATAATTCATAGTTTTTCCAGCGTGCGCTCCCAAACCGGACGCAGAAGCGAGGTGTCAGAAAAATGGCTTCAACAAGCCTTCCCAAGCTCGACTACAGCAGGTTTTCTCGTAACGGGGAAATCATGCTTGCCGCCGGCGTGGTCATCATCCTTCTGGTCATGCTGGTTCCGCTGCCCACGTTTTTTCTCGATATCATGCTCTGCGTGAGCATTTCCATATCCCTGCTGGTGCTCATTACCACCATGTTCATGAGCTCCCCGCTGGAATTCACCATTTTTCCGTCACTGCTGCTGGTGACCACCCTGCTGCGGCTTTCGCTCAACGTGGCCGCCACCCGTCTTATCCTGCTCAACGGCGATATGGGCGTTGACGCCGCAGGCTCGGTCATCCGCGCATTCGGCGAATTTGTCGTGGGCGGCAGCTATGTGGTGGGCGCGGTCATATTCATGATCCTGTTCATTCTCAACAAGGTGGTCATCACCGCCGGTACAACGCGTATCGCCGAAGTGGCGGCCCGCTTTACTCTGGACGCCATGCCCGGCAAGCAGATGGCCATTG
>CAJMLK010000016.1 GCA_905214305.1 uncultured bacterium | reverse complement strand
CGCCCCATTACCTGTTCGATGAGACTGACAACGCTCGCGTCAAGAGCTTCCTGTCGAAGATCCTGTAGGCTCGGCCATGATCACGAGAAGAACGTTCATACGCTCCTCGGCGCTGGTTGCGGCGACACTCGTGCTGGGCGGGGCGACGGGCGGCCTCGCCGGTTGCGCCGGCGGCGCAGACGTGCTGCGCGTGGGCACGAAGATCGACGTGCCCGGCTTCGGTTTCCAGAACCCCGAGACGGGAAGCGTGGAGGGACTGGAAGTGGACGTGGCCCGCGACTCCGGTGCGTGCATTGTTGCTCCCGCCGACGGCAAGATCGAATACGTGGATGCCGACCGCATCGTGGTGGCCTACGAGGGCGATGTGTACAAAAAGCAGGGCGGCGTGCGCGCCTATGACCTGCTCAAGTACCACAAGTCCAACCAGAACTCCTGCTTTGGTCAGAAGCCCAGCTGCTATCCCGGCCAGATAATCAAGAAAGGCCAGATTCTGGCTGACGGCCCGGGCATTGACGATGGCGAACTGGCCCTTGGCAAAAACCTGGTCGTGGCCTTCATGCCCTGGTGCGGCTACAACTACGAAGACTCCATCCTCATCTCCGAACGCACGGTGAAGGAAGACGTATTCACGTCCATCCATATTGAGGAATTCGAGGTCGTGGCCCGCGATACCAAGCTGGGACCCGAAGAAATCACCCGCGATATTCCCAACGTCAGCGAAGACATGCTGCGCAACCTTGATGAAAGCGGCATTATCCGCATCGGCGCGGCAGTTAAGCCCGACGACATCCTGGTTGGCAAAATCACGCCCAAGGGCGAAACCCAGCTTACTCCCGAAGAAAAGCTCCTGCGGGCCATCTTCGGTGAAAAGGCCCGGGATGTGAAAAACACGTCCCTCAAGGTTCCCCCGGGAGTGGAAGGCACCATTATTGACGTCAAGGTCTTCAACCGCCGCTCCGGCGAAAAAGACGACCGCACCCTGGCGATCGAGAGCCATGACACCGCCGTGCTCGACCAGAAAGAGGCCGACCACATGCGCGCTCTGACGGATCGCACCCGCGCCCTGCTGGCCCCGCACGTGGTGGGCAAGCAGGTGGCTTCTTCCCTGCCCGGCAAAAAGAAGGGCGAAGTGCTGGTGGAAGCCGGTGCGGCCCTGACCGAAGAAATGCTCGCCGGTCTGCCGGTGAAAAAGCTTGCCGGTCTTTTCAAGAGCAAGGAAGTCAACGATGTCGTGGCCGACATCCTCAAGCCTTACGACCAGCAGGTCGACTACCTGCACGCTATCTACGATTCCAAGCGTGAAAAGGTCACCGAAGGTGATGATCTGCCCCCCGGCGTCATCAAGATGGTCAAGGTGCATATCGCCATCAAGCGTAAGCTTTCTGTGGGCGACAAAATGGCCGGCCGCCACGGTAACAAGGGTGTTGTTTCCTGCATTCTGCCGGAAGAAGACATGCCCTTCTTTGCCGACGGCCGCCCCGTTGACATCGTGCTCAACCCCCTGGGCGTGCCTTCGCGTATGAACATCGGCCAGATCATGGAAACCCACCTCGGGTGGGGAGCCAAGGAACTGGGCCGCCAGCTGGCAGAACTGCTGGACTCCGGCGCGGCCATGCAGGTGCTGCGTGATGAAGTAAAGAGCATTTTCAGCTCTGACGACATCAACGCCCTGGTGGACGAGATGGATGAAGACGAGTTCAAGGCTTCCGTGAGCAAGCTGCGCAACGGCATCGTGACCAAAACACCTGTTTTTGACGGCGCCACCGAAGAAGAAATATGGAGCTGGATGGAAAGGGCCGGCCTTGCCAACGATGGCAAGACAACCCTTTACGACGGCCGCACGGGCGAAGCCTTCAAAAACCGCGTGACCACGGGCGTCATGTACATGCTCAAACTGCACCATCTGGTAGACGAAAAAATCCACGCCCGCTCCACTGGTCCCTACTCTCTGGTGACGCAGCAGCCCCTGGGCGGCAAGGCCCAGTTCGGCGGCCAGCGACTGGGTGAAATGGAAGTGTGGGCGCTGGAAGCCTACGGCGCCGCCTACCTGTTGCAGGAATTCCTCACGGTCAAGTCCGACGACGTGACCGGGCGCGTGAAAATGTACGAAAAAATAGTCAAGGGCGACAACTTCCTTGAAGCGGGTCTGCCCGAGTCCTTCAACGTTCTGGTCAAGGAACTCATGAGCCTTGGGCTCAACGTGACCCTGCATCAGGAAGAAGGCAAGAAAAAGCCCAAGCGTACGGGCTACATGAGAGAACGCGAGGACGAGGCTTAAACCGCCCCATTCGGCGGGCACGGACAAGCGTTGCGTCAGCCGTCAGCGGCATGCCCGCTCACGGCTGACGACAGCATAGCTAACGATTCCAACGAGCTTTTACCAAAGCAAGGTATTATATATGAGCCTGGACGATCTTTTCACCGCTCGCGGCACGTCGGCCAACGTGACCAACATCCGCAATCTGAAAGCCATCCAGATTTCCATTGCCTCTCCTGAAGCCATTCGCGAATGGTCTTACGGCGAGGTTAAAAAGCCGGAAACCATCAACTACCGTACCTTCAAGCCTGAGCGTGACGGCCTTTTCTGCGCCAAGATCTTCGGCCCTGTGAAGGACTATGAGTGCAACTGCGGCAAATACAAGCGCATGAAGCACCGCGGCATTGTCTGCGAAAAATGCGGTGTTGAAGTCATTGCTTCCAAGGTGCGTCGCGAGCGCATGGGCCACATTGAACTGGCCGCGCCCGTTGCCCACATCTGGTTTCTGAAGACCCTGCCTTCCAAGATCGGCACCCTGCTGGACATGACCATGGCCGATCTGGAAAAGGTGCTGTACTTCGACTCCTACATCGTGCTTGATCCGGGCCAGACCAATCTGCAGAAGCGTCAGGTCATTTCCGAAGACCAGTACCTGCAGATTCTGGACCACTACGGCAGCGATGAAGTGCTGACCGTTGGCATGGGCGCTGAAGCCGTGCGCAGCCTGCTGGAAGAGCTGGAGCTTGAAAAGCTGCGTACCGAACTGCGCGAAGAAGGCGAGGCCACCAAAAGCCAGACCAAGAAGAAAAAGCTTACCAAGCGTCTCAAGATCGTTGAGGCTTTTCTTGAGTCGGACAACAAGCCCGAATGGATGATCATGGAAGTGATTCCCGTCATTCCGCCGGAGCTGCGTCCGCTCGTGCCCCTGGACGGCGGGCGTTTCGCCACCTCCGACCTCAACGACCTGTACCGCCGCGTCATCAACCGTAACAACCGCTTGAAGCGGCTTATGGAACTTGGCGCGCCGGAAATCATCATCCGCAACGAAAAGCGCATGCTGCAGGAAGCTGTGGACGCCCTCTTTGACAACGGCCGTCGCGGTCGCGCCATTGCGGGAACCAACGGCCGCCCCCTCAAGTCCCTTTCGGACATGATCAAGGGCAAGCAGGGCCGGTTCCGTCAGAACCTGCTGGGCAAGCGCGTGGACTATTCCGGACGTTCGGTCATTACCGTGGGCCCCTACCTCAAGCTGCACCAGTGCGGCCTGCCCAAGAAGATGGCGCTTGAGCTGTTCAAGCCCTTCATCTACTCGGAGCTGGAAAAACGCGGTCATGCCTCCACCATCAAAAGCGCCAAGAAAATGGTGGAGCGCGAAGAACTGGTTGTCTGGGACATCCTGTCTGAAGTGGTGCGCGAGTACCCCATTCTTCTCAACCGCGCGCCCACCCTGCACCGCCTCGGCATTCAGGCTTTTGAGCCGCTGCTGGTGGAAGGCAAGGCCATCCGCCTGCACCCGCTGGTCTGCTCCGCGTACAACGCGGACTTTGACGGTGACCAGATGGCCGTGCACATTCCCCTGTCTGTGGAAGCGCAGATCGAATGCCGCGTGCTCATGATGAGCACCAACAACATTCTTTCGCCTGCCAACGGCGGCCCCGTTATCGTGCCCTCGCAGGATATCGTGCTTGGCCTCTACTACATGACGGTGGAACGCAGCTTTGAAAAGGGCGAAGGCATGAGCTTCTGCGCCCCGTGGGAAGTGGAAAGCGCCTATGATGGCGGCATGGTTTCGTTGCACGCGCGGGTCAAGGTGCGCATGCCTGACGGCCATACCTACGACACCACGCCCGGTCGCGTGCTTGTGAGCGACATTCTTCCGGAAAAGCTGCCCTTTGACTACGTCAACTGCGTGCTTACCAAGAAGAATATCGCCCGCCTTGTTGGCGCGGCCTACGGCCAGTGCGGCATCAAGGCCACGGTCATTCTTTGCGACAAGCTCAAGGACATGGGCTACGAGTTCGCCACCCGCGCCGGTGTGACCATCGGCGTCAAGGACCTGACCATTCCCGATCGCAAGAAAGACATTCTTGCCTCGTCCCAGGCCGAAGTGGACGACATCGAACACCAGTACCGCGACGGTATCATCACCCGTACCGAAAAGTACAACAAGGTGGTGGACGTGTGGACAAAGGCCACTCAGGACGTTTCCACGGAAATGATCAAGGAAATCTCCTACGATGTGCTCACTGATCCCAAGAGCGGCAAGCAGGAGAAGAACCAGAGCTTCAACCCCATCTTCATGATGTCCAACTCCGGCGCGCGAGGCAACCAGGACCAGATGCGCCAGCTTGCGGGCATGCGCGGTCTTATGGCCAAGCCTTCGGGTGAAATTATTGAAACGCCCATCACCTCCTCCTTCCGCGAGGGGCTGTCGGTGTTGCAGTACTTCACCTCCACGCACGGAGCACGTAAAGGTCTGGCGGACACGGCCCTTAAAACGGCCAACTCCGGTTACCTTACCCGCCGCCTGGTGGACGTTGTGCAGGACGTCATTGTGTCCGAGCTTGACTGCGGCACGGTGGACGGCATCGAGCTGACCCACCTCAAGGACGGCGGCGATGTCAAAACGCCCCTGTCTGAACGCATCATTGGCCGCGTTCTGCTCTACCCCGTGTACGATCCCGATGCTCCTGAAAGCGTCCTCTTGCCCGAAAACACCATTATTTCGGAAAAAGAGGCGGAACTTATCAGCGACAAGGGCATCTCTTCCGTTACCGTGCGCTCGCCCCTCACCTGCCAGGCCGAACGCGGCATCTGCGCCCTTTGCTATGGGCGTGACCTTGGCCGCGGCCATCTGGTCAATACGGGCGAAACCGTGGGTATCATCGCGGCCCAGTCCATCGGTGAACCCGGCACACAGCTGACCATGCGTACCTTCCACATCGGTGGTACGGCATCCAGCACCATTGAAAAGAACAAGTTTGAAGCCCTCAACGCGGGCCGCGTCATCCTGAACCGGGTCAAGGCCGTTACCAACAAGGACGGCATTCATCTGGTGCTGGGCAAGAGCGGCCAGCTGACCATCGTTGACGCCCAGGGCCGCGAACGCGAAAAGTACATTCTGCCCAACGGCGCACGCCTGCTGGTGCATGATGGACAGGAAGTGGTCAAGGGCACGGTCATGGCCGAATGGGACCCCTTCAACGAACCCTTCGTGTGCGAAGAAGAAGGAACCCTGCGCTTTACCGACATCATTGACGGCAAGACCGTGCAGGAAAAGGTGGACGACATCACCCGTCAGGCCAGCCTGACAATTATGGAATACCGTACCACCAACTTCCGCCCGGCCATCTCCATCTGCGATGACAACGGCAACGTCAAAAAGCGCAGTCATGGCGGTGCGGCGGCCATCTACAGCCTGCCCGTCGGCTCCATCATCATGGTCAAGGACGGCGAGCACATTCAGGCCGGTGATATCATCGCCCGTAAGCCCCGCGAAACTGCAAAAACCAAGGACATCGTGGGCGGTCTGCCCCGCGTGGCCGAGCTTTTTGAAGTGCGCAAGCCCAAAGACATGGCCGTGGTTTCCGAAATCTCGGGCACGGTCACCTATGCGGGCGAATCCAAGGGCAAACGCAAGCTGGTGGTCACGCCGGAAATTGGCGAAGCCAAGGAATATCTGGTTCCCAAGGGTAAACACATTACCGCCGCCGACGGCGATTTTGTGGAAGCCGGTGACCCGCTGACCGAAGGCTACCCCGAACTGCACGACATCCTGCGCACCAAGGGCGAAAAATACCTGGCCCGCTATCTGGTGGACGAAATTCAGGAAGTCTACCGCTTCCAGGGCGTGGGCATTGACGACAAGCACATTGAAGTCATCGTGCGCCAGATGCTCAAAAAGGTGACCATTCTGGATTCCGGCGGAACCAGCTTCCTTGTGGGCGAACAGGTGGACAAGGGCGAATTCAAGCATGAAAACCAGAAGACCCTTGCCGAGGGTCGCGAACCCGCCACGGCCGAGCCGCTGGTGCTGGGTATCACCCAGGCTTCGCTGACCACGTCCTCCTTCATCTCGGCGGCTTCCTTCCAGGAAACCACCAAGGTGCTTACCGAGGCTTCCCTCAAGGGCAAGATGGACTACCTGCGCGGTCTCAAGGAAAACGTCATCGTGGGTCGCCTCATACCGGCCGGTACAGGCTACCGCGAATATGTCAACGGCGACATCATGGTCCCCGACCAGAAGGAACGCCCTGACAAATTCCTTGAAGAGCTTGAAGAGAACCCCATTCTGGTTGATCTGAACAGCTAGAGCAGATCAGCTTTGAGAATATATGTTCTCAAACAACAAAAGAGGCGCGGGATATCCCGCGCCTCTTTTGCTGGCTGTGCCGCGGCGAGGGCGCTCAACCTTCGGGAAGCGCAGCCTCATGCGGCTTGAAAGACGGTCGTGCAAATAAAATGCGGCATGCACATATGGCGCGTATGTGCATGCCGCGCAACGCCGGTTGGCTCAGCTTGTGGGGGCCGGAGGAGACTGCGTACACGGAGGACGCAGGCAGACAAGGCAGCCGGGCCGCACGGCGAAAGATGTTTTATCAGGGTTATTGTCGGGCACGTCCTGCGCATGGTCACGCCGGGAGATGAAGAGCTGCAAGGCTCCCTTGGCTGCCGTACCCGCGCGGGCCTGTGCCAGCACACGCCCATCGGTGGTGATCACGGCGCAGACAGTGCCTTCATAGGGTGCGCGCGTGCCGAAGAGCAGACACCACAGGCGCAAACCGTCCTTTTCTTCCTGCACACGGACCACTTCGCCGCAGCCCAGACGTACCAGCTTGCGAATGAGCTTGCTGCCCTGCCGGTACACGCCCACACCCACCACAAGGGCCAGCCCCACAAAGGCCGCAGCCAGTACAAAGGGATTGCAGCCCGTAAGGCGCTGGGCAAAGGAGGTCGCATGATCACGCATGTCCGAGGCATCGGCGCGCACAACTACGGTGTAGTTCTGGGCCGTGGCCGCCGCCGCGCCCCTGAACATCACGCGCATCTGGTATTCGCCGGCCTCTGCGCCATTTTCCGCCCCGACAGTACCGCGCCACATGCCGTTGCCGAACCAGTACCCGGCAAAAAAACCTTCAAGGTTGAAAATCAGCGGCGCATCCGGGGGCGTAAAACGCACTTCAATATCGTTTGTAACGGGATTTTTGACCGTCAGTGGGCCGGAAAGCGCCACCACGTTGCCCGGCAGCATCTCAAGCGTGCTTGAGCCGGAACGCATCAGGCCCTGCAGCCCGTCTACGAGGCCCAGCAGTGCCACAGCCAGCAGCAGGGCGCACACGGTTCCCAGGCGACGCTGGCGGCGACGGATATTTTGGCAGGCATCCCAGGTGTCGGCGTCAAGAAAAGTCTGCATGGATAAATCGTACCCTCTGAAAGTGCTGGCGGCAATCATGGCAATACCTCTGTTAGAGCATTCCAACTTTGGGATGTGAGATCGCAAAGTTTTTATAACGTTCACTTCGACGCCTTACTGCACCCTCAGGCAGTGGTGCAGTCTTTTTCGCAAGCTCCTGAACCGGAGGCTGAAGCTGCGTTGCGCCTTGGTAGCGGACGTCTGCTCACGCAGCCGTCAGGCAGTTTCAAAGCAAAATTGTCTAGCGCTGCTGCACCAGCTGCGAACCCCTCACCTGCTCAAGCACCCGCCAGCTCACCAGCGACAGGCCCATACGCGGCAGATGCACCATGCTTTGGCCCTCAGCGGGAAAACGCCGCCGCACCATGCGCGTAAGCCAGAAGGCCCCGGCCCACAGGGGAACCGTTATGCCGAAAAACCATGCGCAAAACGTCAGCTCTGCCGCGTCGAAACTCCGTGAAGACTGGTACATGGCTACAAAAACCGCGGCCACCATAAGCGCGTTGGCCGTGATACGGATGCAACTGATATAAAGATGCTGCTTGTAGCTGTTCATGCTGCTCTCCAGAAAATCTTTTATACCGGGGCGGACAAAGCCGCCCCGGTATACTTGATGCCGATGATCTACTTGCTGAATATATTGGTCTTGGTCACGTTCATGATGCGTATGGCCTGATTCTTGTCCGCGTTTCGGTACGCGATGCGCATTTCGTTACCGGCAGTCCACACATAGGGGGGCAAATCTATGTCGCCTGCGGGAACCTTGAAGGTAATCAGGGAACTCAAGCGGTTGGAATACACGGTGACCGTCTGCTGTTCCTTGTCAACAACAGGGAAGGTCTTGCCCGCAACCTTGGGATGCTTGGGGCGTATATTCTTTTCCACATCCATGAACTGCACGGGAATTTCGCGCACGTTCTTGCTCTCGGGGTCGAATACAAGCACCATGTTCTTTTCCAGGTCGATCATGAGGCGTCCACCCACTTCAGGCGGCGGGCCCATTTCGTTGGCAATGGTCGGCAGCTTGAATGTATGCACGCCACCACTGTAATGCGGGTTGAACTGGTCGTGAGTAACGTCAACCACGATGGTCAGGGTTTTTGCTTCGGGGTTGTAGGCCACACAGCGGCCCTGCTCCACCCCGCCCTCGAAGTTGCAGGCGGTGAGGAAGGTGGAAAGCCCAAGCACCAGCATAAGCAGCAAACTACGAATCTTCATGATGTCCCTCCTAGCTGTTCGCTGCCCGCATCTTCTTGGCGGCCAATTCCGCCTTGGCGCCCTGCACCATCTTCACCGCGATGTAGATGGAAATGGCACTTACGAAACCAAGAACTTCAACAGTGGCAAGGGGGCCAAGCAGCCAGCCCCATGCAGGGAATTCTGCCTGCAGAAGCTTGAGAACAACAGACATGAGGCAGCCCAGAACGGCCAGACCGAAAACAAAGCGGATGCCGTAACCCTTGACGTACTTGGTGGCCACAACGCCTATCTGCGCGCCGATGGCAGCACCGCACAGCATGATGAGCGCGGCCAGGAGTTCCACGCGGCCCTTGTACGCGTAGGACGCCGTTCCGTACAGACCGGAGATGGCAACTTCAAAGAGGTCCGTACCCACTGCCAGATGGGTGGGGCAGCCCACAAGATAGACAAGAGCGGGCATACGAATGAGGCCGCCGCCGATACCGAGTATGCCTGCGAGCCAGCCGGTGAAGAGGCTGACGGTGATAGGCAGCCACGCAGAGCAGGTGATGTTGGCATGCTTGTAATGGACAACGGGAGGTATCCTTATGGCCTGCAGCTTGGAGGCCCAGTCAATGCCGACGGCTGCGGCGTCCAGTTCCTTATGTTGCGCCTTGGCTTCACGTTCCTTGCGACGACGCACGGCGGCGTCATGAAACACCAGCCACGCGATGGAGATGAGCAGCACCACGTAGAGCCAGCGCACAACCTTGTCTACCGAGCCGATGCGCTCAAGCCACATGACCATCTGCGCGCCGATTTCAACGCCGATGACCGTACCGATAAGCATGGTAATGCCCAGGGCGTAGTCAACGTTGCCGAACTTGCCGTGCCGCATGGTTGAAATAAGCGATTTACCGGCCATCTGCGCCACGTCTGTCCCGATGGCGAACGCCATGGGAAAACCCAGAATATTCAGGCCGGGGGTGACCATCCACGCGCCGCCCAGACCGAAGAACCCGCCGATAATGCCCACGCCGAAACCAAGAATGATAAGTCCCGGCCAGAAAATGTACACGCCGGAGATGGGCATCAAGATATACAGCCAATCCATATGCGCCTCCTTACTTTTCGGCCAGTTCGCGGTGCTTGAGGTCAATGCCGATGTGCGACATCACGAGGTCGGCCAGCCAGCCAAGGATGCAGCCCACAATGGGAATGATGAGCATGGTCAGGATGGCGAAAAAGAAATGACTCTCATTGTACATTTCCGCCCACCAGTACAGGATGCCGTCCAGCTTGCGGGTATCGGCCACAATTACCACCGCCGAGGCCTTGCCCCCGGCAGCCAGTGCCAGACCGGGCATGGCGGCCAGCATGAGCGCGCAGCCCGCCAGCCAGGTCATAAGCGTGCGCATCTTCTTCATAAGAACCCTCCACTCTGTTTGAGATCCCTTGGACTCTCTTTGGGCTATACCCCCACCGGGTCATGCCGACTGTCACGCAGTGAATGTGAAAAAGATAGCAATCGCCGTGCCATTGCGTAATAATTGCCGTATTTTGCCGGTTTTTTCTCATTTTTGCGCGAAAAAACTTGCCAGTTTTTCGCGAGATGCCTATAGTGGGCACAAAGATTGCGCTTTTTTGCGCAACCAAGCCCCGGAGGGAACAATGCGCTTCTACAGAACGCTTCCCGGCGGAAGCACCCTGGATGTCACCTCCTTTTTCATGAACCGCAGCCTCGTCAGCCGCATGCTCATGCTGGGGCTTCCCCTGCTGACGCTTGTGCTGCTGCTTATCTTTCTGACAACCAGCAGCAGCATCGAGCACATCATAAACCGCGCAATAGCGCGCAACGCGCAACTTCAGGCCCAGGCCATGAGTCTGGCTCTGGAACACGCCCTGGCCGAAACGCGCAACCAGCTGCTGATACTGGCCGCAGGCTCCATGGAGCCACAGGACATGGCCCGCAGGATGGAATTCCGCGCCAAAACCGACGGCCTTCAGTACCGCGAAGTGGCCTATGTGGGCCTGACCCCCGAAAGCCGCTACCTGTTGCTGAACCACGAAGGGCGCATCATCAATATCCCCATGCAGGTGGGCCTCGACAGCCCGGCAAGCCCCTTCCACAACCTGGGGGGCGAGCAGCGCCCCGGTTACGTCAATGTGGGGCAGCCAATGGAAGCCGTGTATTCAATGGTCCCGGTCGACAGGTCCCTGCAAAACGTTTCGCTGCATGTACTGCGTTTTTTTACCGCCCTGCACGACAAAAACGGGAACTTTCAGGGTTATCTGCTGCTGTCGCTGGACATGAAAGACCTGCGAAACATCGTATCGCGCTACTCTTCGCCCAACGCGCCCATAGCCGCATCCGGCACGGACACGCGCGTGCGCAGTCTGTTTTTCGACCGCGAAGGCTGGATGATCTTTCAGTCTGAAGTGCCCGATACGGCCCTTGCGGGCAAAAGTCTGGGCAATGATGCGGTTCGGGCGGGATTTTGGGGCGACTACGGGCGTCCCGGCTTCAGCATGGCGTTTCGCCCCAGCCCGGAGCACATCAACTACTGGAGCATGGTAGCCGAAGTGCAGGGGGGGCATGCCGGGCAACTGCCCATGACAGAAAGCAGCACCATCTGGAGCAACGGACAGATGCGCGTTGAGCGCGTCAGCTATGTTCCCGTGGGCTTCAATCCCGGCTCCGGCGGCGAACCGGTGGTACTTGGCGGGCTGGCCGTTCTGGATACCAGCTTTACCACCACGCGCACCGGCATGCAGATCATGGGCATCTACGCCGTCAGCTTTATGGGCGGCATGGTGCTTCTGACACTGAGCCTCTGGTGGCTGGCGCGCCAAATGGGCAAATCGCTCAATGTCATGTCCGGCGAACTGCGCAACCGCAACATTCTGGGCAATGATGACGACCTTGACCTGCCGCAGCTGCCCCTGGAAATGGAGCGCATCAAAAACAGCATCAACGCCCTGCTCAAGCGCTTGCGTCAGGCCAAGGAAGAACGCCGCAGCCATGAGGCCCTTCAGGACGCCCAGTGGCAGCGCGAACCTGTATCCGACCTGCCGCATCCCGAAGACCTTCCTGCCAGCGGCCTTGTGGGTACATCGCCAGCCATGCAGACCCTGTATGATCAGGTACGCAAGGCATCGCAGGTTTTAGCGGACGTGCTGGTGGTGGGCGAAACCGGAACCGGCAAAGAGCTGGTGTCAGAGGCCATCCACCGCCTGAGCGCCCGTGCTTCAGGGCCGTTCATCACCATCAACTGCGGCGCGCTGGACGAAAATCTGCTTATGGACACCCTGTTCGGTCACGTAAAGGGCGCCTTTACCGAGGCCAGACAGCCACGCAAGGGGGCTTTTCTGGCTGCCGAGGGTGGAACCCTCATGCTGGATGAAATAGGCAATGCCGCGCCCAAGGTGCAGCAGGCGCTGCTGCGCGCCCTGTCCACACGGCGCATCCGCCCCCTGGGCAGCGATCAGGAAGTACCGTTTGATACCCGCATTATCGCCGCCACCAACGCATCTCTTCCTGACGAAGCACGCGACGGATCCTTCCGCGAAGACCTTTACTATCGTCTGGCCGTCATAACCATCCACACCCCTCCCCTGCGGGAAAGAAAAATCGACATCCCCCCCCTGACAGTCTACTTTCTGACAGAAGCCGTTAAAGCGCGCGCCAAGGCCGCAGAAGTGGACGCCGAAACACAGGCGGAGAGCACGGAAACCGCCGCACACGGCCCGGGTCAGTCCCCCGCGGCAAATGGCGCGCGCAAGACGCTGCGCATGCCCCAGGTCAGCCGGGGCGCCCTTGCAAAGCTGACGGGGCACGACTGGCCCGGCAATGTGCGCGAACTCAAGAATACGCTTACCCGCGCGCTGACCTTTTGCGAAGGCGATATTCTCTATGCCGAAAACATCCAGCTCGGCCCCATTGCCGCTTCCGCCGCACCGGACAAAATACCGACTCGAAGCGACGGACAGTACCCGCCCGAAGGCTCCTTGCCAGAACCCCGTGAACTGTCGGAAACCTCACAGGATCAGGCAGACAGGGACACCACGGCACAGACGGCCGCTGAGGCGGAGCGGGACCCCGCCGCGCCTGCAGAACGCCACAACGGGCAGGATCGTGAGGGGCAGACCGCTTCCGCCTCCTCTGGGGCGTCAGCGCTTCCTGTTTCCGCAACTATGCCTTCCGCCGGACAGACGCAGGACGCTTCGCGACTTGCCGATGTTCAAGCCCCGTACGGCAGCCCCGACAGGACAAAAGATCCGGGAGAAGTTCAGGGGGAAGCGCGCGGGGAAGCTTCAGTGCTATCTGCATCCGCATCTGTACCGGCATCCGGGCAGCATGCGTCGCCTCCCGCCGGTCCCGCCGCTCCCCGGGGAGATGCCGCGCAGCAAAGCCCATCCCCGGCCCACGCGTCTTTGAACGCCGAAAGATTCACGCAGGCCGACATGCCCCGCCTCAATCACCGCCAGACGGAAATGTGGCCCCGTATTGAACAGGCGGGCAGCATAAGTCGTCAGGAATACCAGCAGATGGTCGGCGAAAACATCTCCATGCGCACGGCACAGTACGATTTGCAGCTTTTTGTGCAGATGGGTCTTGTACGTAAAGAAGGGCGCGGCCCGGCGCAACGCTATGTTGTCGTTCCGGGCAGGCCGTTTTCCGGCTGATTAAGGCTTTTTTAACGTCATATCCGGAGCATGTTCATGGTCGGCAAACTGAAAAAATTCTTTGGCCGCAAACCACGTCTCTCGCGCGAGCAGGCCATGACCGCTTTTCACAGGCGGTACGCCTCGTTCAAGGAACTGCTTCAGGCCAATGCAGACCTGGCCGGCATTCTGGCCGGCCTCAATGCCGCTCAGCACGGCGAACGCCACATGGAAACAAGCCAGGTGCGCAAGGAAGCCCGGCGGGCCATATTTCGCTGTGACCGCATGGCCACCGCGCTCAACGATATTTCCGGCCGACGGCATCTGGGGCTGAATGCCGCTGTTCACAGCATTGCCGGGCGCATCGAAAAAGAGCTGGATCAGCGCACCCGCGGTGATGTGCCAAGCCTGACCCTGGACCTCACGGAAGTGGACGCCAGCATGGCCTACAGTGTGGGCGGCAAAAACGCCAACCTCGGCGAACTGCGAAACATGCTGGACATGCCCGTGCCGCGCGGCTTTGCCATCACCATAAAGGCCGGAACCATCTTTCTTCTGCGCACGCCGGGGCTTTTCAAAAGTGTCTATTCTCTGCTGCGCTCCGTGGACCCTGACAAGCCCGACAACATCAACGCTGTTTCCCGTCAGGTGGAAAAACTCATCCGCGAGGCCACTGTTCCCAAAGAGGTGGAAGAGGCCCTGCTCAAAGCCTGGGATCTGGCCTACGGCAATGATCCCAACGTGGTGGCGGCCCTGCGCTCCAGCGCCATCGCCGAAGACGGGGTCCAGTCCTTTGCCGGGCAGTACCGCAGCCTGCTGGGTGTTACGCGCAACGACCTGATCCCGTCGTTCAAGGTTGTCGTTGCCAGTCTGTTTTCACCCCGCGCCCTGACCTATCGCGCCAGTCACGGCTATGCCCTTGACGCCATGGGCATGGGCCTGTGCTGTGTTGAGATGGTGCGCGCTCGTGCCGCTGGCGTGGTTTTTTCGCGCCATCCCGTTGACCTGCGCTCCAACAGCATTGTCATCAACGGCCTGTGGGGCCTGGGGGAAATGGTGGTGGACGGTTCCGGCACGCCTGATCAGTGGCTGGTATCGCGGGCCACCGGCAAGATCACCAAAACCACCATTGCCCACAAGGCTGTGCGCCTGCGTCTGGTACGCCACGGATCGGGAGTGGAAAGCGAGATGGTTCCCGTACCCGACACCCTGCAGGACGTTCCCTGTCTCAGCGATGATCAGGTGCGGCGTCTGGCGGACATGGCCATGGAGCTGGAGCGTCACTACCAGTATCCACAGGATATGGAATGGGCTGTGGACGAAGAGGATCAGATCGTGCTGCTGCAAACCCGGCCGATGGGGCTGGACAGCATGGCGGAAGAAAAAGCCGCGCCCATCCTTGGGCATCTGCGCCCCCTGCTTTCCGGTGCGGACGTGGCCGCCAGAGGCGTGGGCTGCGGGCCAGTGGTATTTGTGGGCGATGGAGAAGATATTACCCATTTTCCCGAAGGCGCGGTCATGCTCATGGACCACTCCTCGCCCAGCGCCATGTCGGCCATGCGGCGGGCCTCGGCCATTATCGCCCAGACGGGCAGCCTCACCGGGCACATGGCGTCCATATGCCGGGAATTCGGGGTTCCCACGCTTATGAATCTGCCGGGCGTCACCGGTGTGCTCAGCGAAGGTCAGGTGATCACCGTGGACGCCCTCACGGGCAGGGTCTTTGACGGCGAAATCCCGGAACTGCTGGCCCTGCGCCTTACCCGGCCACAAGCCAGAGCCGACAGTCCTGCCCTCATGCTCCTGCGCCGTGTGGCCCCATATATTCTGCCGCTGCATCTGGTGGACCCAAGGGCCGACACCTTCACGCCGGAGCACTGCACCTCGCTGCACGACGTCATGCGCTACGCCCACGAAATGAGCTATGCCGAAATGTTCCAGCTCTCTGACAGCGTTACGGAAAACAGCGCCGGGGTTGCCAGCCAGCTTGTAAGCTCCATCCCCCTTGATCTTTACATAATCGACCTTGGCGGGGGCCTGCGCAACCCGGAGGCACGGCGCGTGCTGCCTCAGGATGTGACCAGTGTTCCCTTCAGGCACGTGCTTGATGGCATGCTCAACCCCGCAGTGCAGTCGCGCGGGCCGCGGCCGGTCAACATGCGCGGCTTTCTCTCGGTCATGGGGCAAAGTGTTATTGGCTGTAACGAAGAAGGGTGCTCGCGCTTTGGTCAGCGCAGTTATGCTATTGTTTCAGACCGTTACCTGAATTTTTCATCGCGGGTAGGTTACCATTACGCCATTCTTGACACATGGTGCGGCGACACGCTGAGCAAAAATTACATCCGCTTTGAATTCGCCGGCGGAGCCGCAAACGATGTGCAGCGCGTACGCCGGGTGCGGTGCATAGGGCTTATACTCAAAGAGCTTGGCTTTACCGTTGAGCTTACCGGTGATAGGATACGTGCACGCTATCAGAAGTATCCACGGCCCGAGCTGTGCTCACGCCTGGATCAGCTGGGGCGTCTGCTTATCATGACTCGCCAGATGGACATGCTTATGGTGGATGAGGCCGCAGTGGCGGCCTATGCCGAAAAATTTCTCAAAGGCGAGTACCATTAGCCGCAGCTCCCCCTGGAGCAGCCGTTGCCCCATTGACGCAACGAGCGCGGCATAACGTAATTGAGGCCACATGTCGCCCCTTGCCGCTTCCCCTGTTGAAACCGTGCGGCCACCCGTATCGCCGGAACCGCCGCAAACCCTGTTTAGCCGTGACTTTATCCTGCTGTTTTGCATGACCATGTTCTGCAACAGCTTTATCGCCGTTTTTTACTGCTTTGAGCAGTGGCTGGAAGGCATGGCCGTCAGCCCCAACTGGCGCGGCGTGCTGCTGGCATCCATGTTTGCCATGGTGCTGCTGTTCCGCCCGCTGGCGAGCGTACTGCTGCTGCGCCGCGGCAAACTGCCCGCCATGGCCGTTTCCATCGTCATATCAAGCTGCGTCATGCTGGGCTATGCGCATGTAGGCGGCCCGCATGCCATAGGCATGATATGGACGCTGCGCATTGTGCAGGGCATTGCTCTGGCCGTTTTTTCAAGCTGCACCGTGGCCGTGCTTGTCAGTTGCATCCCCAAGGGCCAGAGTGCGCGCGGCTTTGCCATTTTTTCTCTTACCATGCTCTTGCCCTATTCCATCATTCCCGCAGCCGCAGAACCCATACTGCCCCTGCTGGGAGGAGAAGCCGGACTTTTCGCGGCATCCTCCCTGCTTGGCCTGCCCTCGCTGCTCATGCTGATCCCCCTGGCCCCCCGCCTGAGGACGCCTGAAATGGCCCCCGAGGACAGCGGCGGCATGTCCGGCCGCGCCCTGTGGCAGGCTGTGAGCCGATCGGGACTGCTTTTCGTCTATCTGGCCTGTCTGGCCTTCAGCATCATGACGGTGCAGGCCATATTCTTCATAAAGGGACTGTGCTCGGTCACAGGGGCAAACCCGGCATGGTTCTTCAGCGTTTATACCTTGACCATAATTCTTGTGCGCCTTGCAGGCAGCAACCGGCTCGACACCATGCCGCGCTACAGGGTTACGCTTTTGTGCAGCGCCGTGCTGGCCTGCTGCATGCTTGGGCTGGCCTGGGGCCCGCTGTGGGCCTTTGTGCCGCTGACCTGCCTGTACGGTCTGGGTCTGGGCCTGCTGTATCCGCTGCTGGCCGCCGCGGTATACGACCGCTCAAATCCGGCCACGCGCTCCATCAACTCCAACGTCATGATGGCTACCTTTGACGCCAGCGGCATGCTGGCTCCGCTTATCGGCGGCATGGTCATCAACGCAGGCTTTGGCTACAGGGGCGTGTTCACGGCCACGGCAATTTCCGTAAGCCTGTGCGGCTGCTTCATGCTGGCCGACAGACTGCGGCTGGCCCTGCACGAACGCAGGCAAACAGCTCAAATGCAATAAACCCGCAGGCTGCCCACACCGGGCAGCCTGTCTGTTTTACAGGGCATCAAGCTCTGCTGTCGCCCGCGCGACAAAACGGCCATACTCAATTATACTGCATTGTTGTCAAAAAGCAGCCGCTTTTGGCGGCAGTTGCTTTCCAGCTCGAATTATATCACTATAATCAATAATTATATCCTACCAATACGGAAGGATACCATCACCGCTGCGTCCGGGTTGCAACCCGTCTGACACTGCTCCCGTTTACGTTGCATGCATTTCGGCAGCCATTGCCGAAAAAAGGAGACCATATGTCCGCTGTACAAAGCATCAGCGCCAGAGAGCTGCACAGTGTGGACTTGAAGCAGGCTCTTGTTGTGGATGTACGTTCCCCCATGGAATATTCTGAAAAACGGCTGGCCATGCCTACTGCCTTTGCTCCCGTCACCAGCCTCGACCCCCGTGACGTTGCCCTGCGCAGCGGCGTGCTCGTCGATACCCCCATATTCACCATTTGCCGTAGCGGGGCACGCGCCAAAAGCGCCGCAGAAAAGTTCGTTCAGGCAGGCTACAGCCGGGTACGCTTTATTGATGGCGGCATCGCCGCCTGCGAAGAGGCCGGTTTTGCCACGGCTGGTGAAGGTCTGCCCAAAACCGGCGAAGCGTCGCCCTCGCTTGACCGGCAGGTACGTCTGGTGGCAGGCGCGCTTACGCTGCTCTTTACCCTGTTGGGCTATGGCATAAGCCCCCTGTTTTATCTGGGTGCGCTGTTTATCGGCGCGGGCCAGGTTTTCTCGGGCATCACCAACTGGTGCGGCATGGCTCTTCTGCTCATGCGCGCTCCCTGGAACCAGAAAGGAGCCTCGTGCACATCTGGCGGAGCCTGCTCCATTGGCGGCGGCAAGGGCGGCGGCGCAAGCCCCGGCGCCAGTTGCCAGTAGGCGGCAGCAGCCGTGGCATGTCAGGCTGATGCCGGCCCGGCCCAAGGCCGTCCAGTGCTGCCGGGCCGGGCCAAAGCCCCACATGCCGGAACTTCACGGTTGGGCCGATCTCAACCATACAGCGCCGCAAGGCGCAACCGACGCCAAGGAGACTATTATGACTGCCCCCAATGTGCGCGGATTTTTTGACCCCGTTACTGCAACCTGGACCTATGTGGTCTGGTCAGATACAGACAGCCAGCGGCGCTGCGCCATCATTGACAGCGTGCTGGACTATGACATGCCCTCAAGCCGCACCGCTACAACATCCGCCGATACGGTCGCTACATTTGTGCAGCAAAAAGAACTTGCGGTGGAGTGGATACTCGAGACGCACATTCATGCCGACCATATTACCGCCGCCCGGTATCTCAAGGAAAAGCTGGGCGGCAAGATCGCCATCAGCAGGCACATGCTCAACATCATCGCCACCTGGGTTCCCATTTTCCAGACCGGCAACGACACTCCGGCCGACGGCGCTGATTTTGACCATCTTTTTGAAAATGACGAAACCTTTACCATAGGCGACCTCAAGGCCAAAATGATCCACACGCCCGGGCACACTCCGGCCGACACCACCTACATCATTGAAGATACCGCCTTTGTGGGCGACACCATCTTTCTGCCCGATGTGGGTTCCGGCCGTTGCGATTTTCCGGGCGGCAGCCCCGAGGATTCCTACGAATCTTCGCGCAAGCTCTTTGCCCTGCCGGATCATTACCGTATCTATGTGGGGCACGACTATCCCCCTGCGGGCAAGCGCGGCCCCGAGTGCATGAGCACCGTGGGCGAACAGAAGCTGAAAAATGAACGCCTGCACATGGGTATTGATAAAAACAGCTTTGTTTCACGGCGCAGGGCGGACGATACGGGCAAGGCCGTGCCGCCCCTGCTGCTGCCCTCCATCCAGGCCAACATGCGCGCGGGCGACTTTGGCACACCCGTTGCGGGCATTCAGTTCGTAAAGTTGCCGATAAACAAAATATAGCCAGATTGCACACTTTTTGCCACGAAGGCCCCAATGGCGGGGTCTTCGTGGCATTGTCATTTTATACGGCCCGTGCCATATTGCTGGCGATAGCCATTATCTGTAACCAACGGTATTGCGGCCAATATTGCAGGCAATACCGCACCTCAAGGAGATCCCATGCGCACATTGATTGTCGTGGCCTACCCCAGTGAAACGCAGGCCAGTGAAGAACGCATCAAATTTTTGAAAATGCAGAAAGACTACCTTGTGGACCTTGAAGACGCCGTGGTGGTTACCCGCAAGCAGGACGGCAAGGTCAAGCTGCACCAGCTTTACAACCTTACGGCAACTGGCGCGCTGAGCGGCGGTTTCTGGGGCGCGCTGATCGGCCTGATCTTTCTGAACCCCCTGCTGGGCCTTGTGGTGGGCGCGGGCGCGGGAGCCGTGGGCGGCGCACTGAGCGATGTGGGCATCAATGACAACTTCATGAAGCAGCTCGGTGAAAAGCTCAAGCCCGGCTCTTCGGCCCTGTTCGTGCTGGTGGATTCTGAAATTACCGACAAGGTTCTGGCAGAACTGCGCGGCTCAGGCGGCGAAGTCATCCAGTCGTCCCTGTCCCACGAAGACGAAAACCGCCTTCAGGCGGCCTTGAGCGCTGCCACGGATGCGGCGGCCAAGAATTGAAACCGCTCTGCTGACGCGAAGGCGGCAGCCACCACCAAGTGGCGCGGATTCTGACGAAAACACGTTTTCCCCAGAATGATGCGTTGCAACAGGGCGTGTTTCAAAAGCAAAATGCTCTAAAAAACCTTTCTGCCGGATCCGCTCCCGATGGGTCGGCTCCGGCAGAAAGGGGAACAGTCGCAGCCGCCCGGTGCGGCGCAGCATCAGCCCCGGACCGGGGCAGATTTTTATGAAAAGGGCTGCGCCCCATGCCAAAAAAAGACAGGGGGAAAAGGCGCGCCCCCTTTCCCCCTGCTTCTGCGATGGCCCCCAAACGCTGCCGTAAAGTCGGCCTCCGTGTTGGCACATTGCGGCGGCAATGCCGACCGCAACCGCATATCTGCTTGTCACCACAGGACAAATACAGAAAAACTTCCCAAAAGATCGAAAACGCAGGCCGTCCCCACGATGGCAGGCGCACCATGTTTGCGCGACTAGAGCATTTTCGCATTGAGAATATATATTCTCGATGCTTCCAAGACGCCCGCTCCGGCGTGTAAGCGCGCAGATAAACTGCGCACACCCCCGCGGCTGGCGTCTGCTCCCGCATCCGCCAGAGCAATTTCAAAGTAAAACTGCTCTGATCACCACGCCGAGCACCCGGAAAAACCTGAGAACACCTGTTCTCAAAGGCAGCATGCCAAAATCCGTGGCGGGAACGTTCTTTCGGAAGAACCCGCCAGAACAGCATCGATGCTGGTACAGCCTGAAGCACTTTTGTACGTTATATTACCGGGAGATACAAGATACAAAAGAAATTATGCCGGGCTGCGTGACCGGCTGCGCTTGCCCTATGCCACTTTCAGGCGCATAATCAGGAAAATGGCATCCTTTTCAGGATGCGACCCCATAATAATTTTCTGCCCGGACCCCGTACCTGCGGCAGACATAAAATACGAGCCTTGAGGCTGCAAAGGCAGGAGGCGCATGAACACTCTTTTTTCTTCCATCAATCTCGGCGGGCTGGAGCTTGCCAACCGCATTGTCATCCCCCCGATGGATCAGTATTCGGCTGATGAGGGACGCCCCACCCATTGGCACCACATGCATTACGGGCATCTGGCCGTTTCCGGCGCCGGGCTGCTCATTGTTGAAGCCACAGCCGTGGAACCCGAGGGCAGGATATCCCCTGGCGACCTTGGCCTGTGGAATGACGAGCACGAAGCACTGCACAAAGGCATGCTGGAATTCATCGGCGCGTTTTCCTCCACGCCCATGGCTGTCCAGTTGGGCCATTCCGGGCGCAAAGGCTCCACAGCCCGCCCGTGGGAAGGGCGCGGCCCCCTGGGGCTTCACGAAGGCGGCTGGAATGTCTGCGCTCCTTCCGCCCTGCCCTTTGACGCGGCCTCCCCTGTTCCTTCCGCTCTGGATGCTGCCGACATGGACCGGCTGACCGCGTCTTTTGTCACGGCGGCGCTGCGCGCACAACGCGCAGGCTACAAGGCAGTGGAGCTGCACGCGGCCCACGGTTATCTGCTGCACGAATTTCTTTCCCCCTTGTCCAATAAAAGAGAAGATGCCTACGGCGGCAGCCTTGAAAACAGAATGCGCTTTCCCATGCAGGTCTTTGCGGCAGTGCGCAAGGCCCTGCCCACCTCCATGCCGGTGGGCATGCGCGTTTCGGGTACGGACTTTGCCCCGGGCGGCTGGGATGTGAAGGAATGCGCCGTGCTGGCCCAGCAGCTGGAAAAGGCCGGAGCCGCCTTTATCCACGTTTCCGGCGGGGGCCTGACGCCCGAACAGAAAATTGAGCTTGCCCCCGGCTATCAGGTGCATCTGGCCCAGACCATCAAGCAGGCTGTACACAGTCTGCCCGTCATAGCCGTGGGTCTTATCACTGAGCCGGAACTGGCCGCGGGCATTATTGTCAGTGGTCAGGCCGATATGGTTGCCGTGGGCCGGGCCATGATGTATGACCCGCGCTGGCCCTGGCATGCCGCAGCGGCCCTGGGCGTCTCCATTGCCGACACGCCCCGGCAATATCTGCGTTGCCAGCCTCACAGGCTCAAAAACCTCTTTGTCTGACGCCATCCATGCTTGAAACAGGCGCAGGCAAATGCTGTCTGCGCCTGTTTCGCACAGGGGTTTGCAAACCCTGCCCCTGCGCGCATTTCAAACGTGAAATGCCAAGACCTGCCCACAAGAGCTGGCGGCTGCGCGCAACCACCAGCGCAACGTCACCTTGAAGTTGCTCTGATGCGCATGGATTCTGTGCCAACATCCTGCCACTACACGAACACCTGTTTCTGAAGCATGTTGCTTATGAAACACTCCCTGTTTCAACGCATCATTCTGGCGAAAAACGTGTTTTTCTCCAGAACCCACGCCACTTGGTGGTGGCTGCCGCCTTCGCGTCAGCAGGGCAGTTTCAAAGTTGCATTGCTCAAAAACACCCATTCCACCACGGGGGACCTGCCAGACCCTTCTGCATTTCACCAGAATCCCCGGTCGCCCGACCTCCATTGCGACGACACGCAACCATGAGAACTTATTATGAATAATGACATGTCCAGTGCCGGAGAGCAAAGCGCTGCCGCAAGCACCGCTCAAGATGCCCCATATGGCGCAAACAGCGCAAACAGCGCAACTGAAAACCTTCTGCCTTCCCTGACACGAGGAAGCCTGACCGCCCTGTGCGATGCAGGCGCCCTCTCC
The DNA here is from genome assembly GCA_905214305.1 of uncultured bacterium. Taxonomy (GTDB): domain Bacteria; phylum Desulfobacterota; class Desulfovibrionia; order Desulfovibrionales; family Desulfovibrionaceae; genus Desulfovibrio. The sequence continues at coordinate 32,887 of CAJMLK010000016.1, read as the reverse complement.
CCGGAGGCATGGCAAAAATCTCTGGAATTTTGTGGCTTCACCCCGGACGGCAAAGCCTGGATGACCTACTGGCGGAACATTTTTCTGCTGGGGGGTGCACTCTTTTTTCTGGCGGGCGTTATCTGTTTCATTGCCTGGAACTGGGGAACCATTTCGCCTTTTGAGCGCATGGCCCTTGTGGGTTCTCTGGTGGCGGCAACCGGCGCCGGGGCGGTAGTTCTTGGCCCTGACACACGGCCTGGGCAGATATTGCTGCTGGCCTGCGGCATCAGCATGGGTCCCATGATGGCCGTATTCGGCCAAACCTATCAAACCGGCGCGGAATTGTGGGAACTTTTCAGGGTATGGACGGTTTTGCTCTGCCTGCTGGCGCTGGTCGGCAAGCAGGTCGGCCTGTGGTTTACCGCGTGGATCGTGGGCAGCCTTTTTGCAGCCCTCTGGTTTGGCCGCAGCTTTTCATCGCCCTTTGATGCCCTTGGAGCTTTTTTCATCCTTCCCGAATGGCTTTTGGTCATTGCCTGCGCCATCATCATATGGGAATGGGCCGCACGACGGGCCGTACAACGCGCCCGGCAATCATGGCTGCGTTCGCGCTGGATGCCCAGACTGCTTTTCTTTGATCTGATCGCCCGCTGCACGGCATATCTGCTGATGTACATTTTTTTTGACTATTCCCTGACAGACGAGAGTTTCCTCTGGCTGCCACATCAGTTTGTGCCGTTTTTTGCCGTGATCACAGGCGGTATCTCGTGGTGGTGGTATCGCCAAAGAGAACCAGACCTTTTCATGCTGGCTGTGCTGCTTGGTGCAGCGACAACTGTTTTTCTGGCATTTCTGGCTGATGCGGAACTGTTCTTCAGCGCTGGAACAGGCACGGCCCTGCTCTTCTGGGGGCTGCTGGTGACGGGCGTCACTGCGGGTCTGGCAAAACTGCTTTTGCACCTGCAAAAAAGCATGGCCGCAGAAAAAAACAACGCAGAGATCACGACATCACACAACCATTCCTTTTTTGTTCATGACGCGCCGGGGATTTCGTGGCAAAGGCTGTGGGAATACCTGCAGAGCCAGGGTTTGATAGATCAGAAAACGCCTCTGCCGATCATGAACACCCCTTTCTCGCCCTGGTATGTCAGGATGCTGCCTGCTTTCGGCGGCTGGCTGGCAGCCTGCCTTTTCACCGGCTTTCTTGCCTTTTCCATTTTTGTAAGCCTGCAAATCGTCACCCATGAGGAAGCGGCCATCTTTATGGCGTCCATCCCCATACTTCTTCTGGGCCGGGCCTTGCTGGCAAAAAACACCACATTCACACGTCATTTCGGCTTTGCCCTTGCCATTACAGGCACTGTGGGCATTTCCATAAGCCTTTTTCTCACGGCCGAAAACGCGTGGCCCAGCCTTTTTTTGCTTGCCTTACTGCTGACTGTTGTCGGCTGGTTCATGCGAAACCCGCCCTACACCTTTCTGGCGGCCGGGGGCGTTGTTACGGCGGTAGCTCTCGGCCTGAGCTTCCTGTTCATTGACGGTCCGGGCTGGCTGGAAATCGTATCCGTCAAAGCTCTTGCGTATCTGCCGCTGGTGTGGTGGGCCGCCGTCAGCCTGGGGCTTGCGTATTTTTGCCTGCATGAAAAATCGTGGCGCGGCAAAGCAGCAGCCCACAATGCCGATGCCGTGTTTTTCGGCGCGTATACGGGCATGCTGGTCAGCCAGATATATTCTCTCGTCACATGGTATCTGCTGACAACGGAGATCCTGATTATGGGCGCCAATCAGGGCATGAGCATCGGAGCAGCGCTGGGGCTGGGCTACCTTGCCGTATTTTTGAGCCGGGGACGGCAAGCCCTCGCGCGCACCGCCGTGCTGCTGGGTGCGGTCGCCTCATTTGCGCTGTCATTATATCTGCCGGGCGTGGTACTGGCCCTTCTGGGTCTGGCTCTGGCGCGGCAGATGGGCAATCTGGTCATGCAGGGATTTGTGCTGGCCTACCTGATGATCTACATGACCTTTTACTACTACACGCTTAATGTTTCTTTTGCCGAAAAATCTCTGTATCTGGTAATGAGCGGCATTATCCTGCTGTTGATAGCCCTTATTTTACGCACCTGGTCTGCAAAAACCACGAAAAAGGAGGCAGCCCATGCGTAAGGCATATATCATAGCGGTACTGGTGCTGTTTTTCGCGGGCTACATATTCTCCGTACAAAAGATGGAGCACCTCATTGCGGACGGCAAAACCATACTCCTGCCACTGGCTCCCGTTGACCCGCGTGCCCTGCTCATGGGCGACTACATGAGTCTCAGCTATGTGGTTAACGGAGAGATATATTCCGCCCTGAGGGACACCCCCCAAAACACCAGAGCTTCAAGCCGCGACATCCCCGATCAGGGGCAGGCCGTGCTGCGGGTAAGCAATACTCCTGTTGCCGGAGTTGCAGAATTTGTGCGCCTGTATGACGGCGGCCCCTTGCGGGATGGTGAATTTCTGCTGTCATACAAATTGCGAAACCACAGAGTTCTCACTGCGGCGTCGGCATTCTATTTTGAAGAAGGCAGCGCAAAACGTTACGAGCGTGCCCGCTTTGGCCTTTTCAAAGTGGCCGACAACGGAAAAACACTGCTGATGAACCTTTGCGACAGTCAGGGTCAGCCCATAGAGTATGAAAAGGCCCCGGAGAAAAAGGCGCAACCATAAAATAATTGCCTGCTTTGCGCAAAGGCATGCGCAAAGCAGGCAAACATCCGCAACAAAGCCGCCAATGCTCGCCAAGGCGAAATATTTGCGGCCTCTGGGGATCGTGCAGTGGGAACACAGAGCGATTGTGAATGGGGGCAGCCCCTGCCAGCCCCGCATCACCCGCCGTCAGGGCGACCCAAATGAAAACGGCGCGTGCTATTGCACGTGAGCCGCGCTAGCCCTTGGAGCCACGCTTGGAAGCCTTGAGCGGGTTAACCTTCTTGGCAGAAACGGTTTCGTTCTGAATCAGGTGCTGGTTGTTTTTCCAAAGTTCTTCAGCATTCAGGCCCAGTGCACCAAGACGTGCGGCAACATCCTGCCGGGTGGTACTGCTATAGCGGTTGCGGTCGGCCATACTTTTGCCCACATAATTTGCGGTGGTCATATACAGCCCGGCGCTGTCAATGGCCAGCAGAAACGTGGAGTCATTTTCCTCAACACTTTGAATGATCATTTCCTGCGAAGTGCCAAAGCGTGTTGCCATAATTTCTCCTTGCGGTACGAGAAAAGTCATTATCTCAATGGGCATATTATATGAAATTGAAATTCATTGTCAACACATGCTCAAGCGATTACTTTTTTCCAATACCTCGCGCCTGCTGCGCACCGGCCACGTCTGCACTCTTGCCGGTTCCGTTCCTGCCGTTCTGCGCCCTGCCACTTCTGTGGCTCCAAAACCATTTGCGCCTTGCCGCTTCCACAGCATTTTCGCATTGAAGATATTCATTCTCAATGCTTCCAAGCCGCCTGCCCCGGCGCGTAACAGCGCAAATAGACAGTGCTTACGCCTCTGCTGCGGGCGCCAGCACACACAAACGCCGGAGCAATTTCAACGCAAACTTGCTCGATGGCCTTCAACCATCGGCAGCCTCTGCTCCCTCGGCCCGCAAAAACATTCACCGACTCCCACAGAAAGACAGACCGCTCAGGGATACATGATTTTTTGATCAGTGAGCGGCTCACGCTTGCGCAGCTGAAGCTTGCGCCATACACGCGAAAAATACATGCGCAGGGGAATATACCAGAGCAAAAACCAGAAAATCATGCCCGGCTGGTTGCCGAAAAGGGGCAACTCGAACGGCAGCACCGGGCTTAACAGCCCGAAGCGCAATTTTATCCAGGCAAACATTATGGGGATAGGCCACAATGAGGCGACAAAAAGCGCCCCACTCAGAGAAAAATGATAACCAAAGGCTTCGTGCCCCTGACTGTTCACAGCCTTGAATGCCTGCTTGTCGCCCCCCGTCAGGGCTTGTTCACCAAGCTTGTGGTAGTGCTGCATCTGATCCTGATACTTCTTCAGTCTCCGGGCGTGCAGCCTGTTGGCAAAGCTCAGGGTGACAAGGCCGATGATAACGGCCATGAGCGCCAGGCAACCCATGCCGAAAATGTAGCCTGTTTCGGGATGCGGTATCACGCGAAAAGGCAGCACAAAAACAGGGTCAATCCAGATCAGAAATGTTTCCATGGCTGTAGAGGAAGCTTGTGATGCCTTCCGGGCTTGGGTGTATGAAAAGAACAGCCGCCCGCCGCAAGGTGCAGGCGCGATCTGCTTCTGCGGTCAGACTCCGGCGCGAGCATAGCGCAGAACATTATCGCATTGAGAATATCCATTCTCAATGCTTCCAGCACGCCTGCTGCGGCGCGCAACAGCGCACAAACAGCTCTGCTGCTCTGATCCGCGGCTTTCTCCTCTGCGGTGGGCGTCTGCTCACGCATCCGCCTGAGCAATTTCAAAGTAAAATTGCTCCAGGCCTGGAGAATGTGCGCTCTCAAGAATCATCTGCATCTGGAGGATAACGCAACGGCGCGGTGGAGACAATTCTCCCCGCGCCATTATTTTGCAGACGGCCGCACCACACGAAAAGCAGCACCAAGCGCGCCGTTTTCAGTCAGGCAGACCGCCGTAAATCATCAGAGCTGCACGGCCGAATCCACGCACAGCCGAATCCACGCCCGGCCCGCATGCTCAACCTGAAACATGCCATCCGGTTGGAAACCAGCGGCCGGGACAGGTCAGGCCCGTCAGCTTCAGTTTTGCGGCAAGGATTTACGTTAAATCCTTGCCGCGCATTTCAATCCTGAATGCTTCTAGCCAAACATCCTGATCTGGAAGAAACCGCGCAACACATAGTCGGTCCCCACATACAGGGCCAGCACGATGAAGAGGCGCTTGAGCCAGATTTCAGAGAAAAACCGCGACGTAAAGGGTCCAATGATAGAACCCACGGCCACGCCCACAAGCTCGATGCTCACCAGATTCCAGTCAACCATGACGCCATGCAGCATAAGGGTGGTGATACCCGTGATCATGCTCACAAGAACGGCCAGAGCCGAGGTCCCGGCAGCCAGATACATCGGCAGGGAGGTCACGCTGGTAATGAAGGGAACCAGCAAAAAGCCGCCGCCCACGCCAAGGAAGGTCGCGATACTGGCGATGACAACACCACCAATAAAGGGCAGCAGCGGGTTAAAGGAAAATTCCACGCCGCAGAACGTAAATACGCAACGTGTTATGCTGAAGGAAACAAGCTTGACGCCGGTGGGGGCAGGGGCTCCGTCCTCTTTGCCCTTGGCGGCAGCCTCAAAAGCCTTGGAAGCTTCCTTGGCCTTGGCCTTGGAGCGCTGCCCGGCAGGGGACGTTTCCCAAATGAGGTAAAGCCCCAGCAGCAGAACAAAAAGACCAAAATAGCCCTGATAGGAAGAAAAGTTCAGCTTGCCCGCGGTAAGCGACGTGGACAGATACGCGCCCACGATGGAACCGAGGCCCAGAGCAAAGCCCAGAGGCAGCACCAGACGCTTCAGACGATAGTAGCTGAAGGTACTGATGACGGCTGAAAGCCCGGCGAGCATCTGGTTGGAAGCGCGCACCGAGTCGGTAACGGACTTGTTGAGGGGCGTTTTGCCGAAAGACTTGGCGTAGTTGCCAAGACCATGCACGGTCATGTGGCCCACGCCAGCCATAACGCCACCAAAAGCGCCCACGGTGGAGAAAATCCAGCCCACCCACAAGGCCCAGCCAAAAGCCAGAATCATATTGATTTTGGGACCGCCGGGAATGCCGAGATACCCAGGTTCGGCACTGGCGTTATAGGTTTCGGGAGCAACCTTGATCTGCTCGGCGATGGCGGCCTTGAGACCAGCCGGAGCCGTTTGCAGTTGGGCGGCGATGGCCGGGTCATCAATGGCCTTGGCCGGAGCCTTGGGAGCCTCCACCGCCGGAGCGGGGGCAGCGGCAGCAGGGGCAGAGCCTTCAGCCGCAAAGGCCTGGCCCACGGTGAGCAGCAGCAACAGTGCCATGCTGCCACCGAACATCCATCTGTTTTTCATAAACAATCTCCTCCAGATTTACTTTGTCAACACCTGAGTTATGTGCGCCCCGAAGGGAGCGGCACAGGATCAGCCCTTGTCAAAAATACACATTAATCCAGAAAAGCAATGATTGCGGGAACATGCCCCACAGTACCGCCCCTGCAAGACAGACAGCGAGCACGGCCTGCAAGCCGGTTTCGCCCGTGATGGCGCACGATGTTGCGGGCGCCTCATCTGTACTATCCTGCATGTACATGCGTTTTGCAACACCAAGATAGTACCAGGCCGATATGGTGCTGCACACAACAGCCACCACCACAGCAACCTGATACCCGGCCGCGAAGGCCGCGCGAAACAGCATGAATTTGCCCATAAAACCCGCCGTGGGCGGAATGCCCGTCAGCGAGAAAAGAAAAACCAGCATAACTGCCGCCAGCAGCGGGCTGCGCGTGGCAAGGCCCCGGTAATCATCCAGGTCTTCTCCGGCATCGGGGCCTTCGCCCAGACGGCCTTTGCCGGAACGGACGGCAAGGTAGCTTATGACGGCAAATGCCCCGATATTCATGCACAGATAGATGGTCAGATACGCAGCCGTGGCGCGCAGGCCCTCAGGCGTGCAGGCGGCAAGGCCAAGCAGGGCGTAACCGGCATGGGCAATGGCCGAATAGGCCAGCATGCGCTTGAGGCTTGTCTGCGCAAGGGCGGCAATGTTGCCGAGAATCATGGTCAGCACTGCAAGCCCGGCCAGAGCATCGCTCCACAGGGGGCTCAACTGAGGCAAACCCTGCAAAAGCACCCGTGCAAGCACTGCAAAACTGGCTGTTTTTGCCGCTACGGACATGAACGCCGTAACCGTGGTGGGCGCTCCTTCATACACATCCGGAACCCACACGTGAAAGGGAGCCGCCGCCACCTTGAAGCCCAGACCAGCCAGCACCAGTCCCAGAGCCATGACGGCCGCCGGCAGGGTGTGCATTTCCGATACGCTCATGCTCACGGCAAGACGGCGCGCCATTTCGGCAATATCCGTCTGCCCTGTCAGGCCATAAAGGATGGACAGGCCAAAAAGCAGCAGGGCCGAGGCAAAGCTGCCCATAAGAAAATACTTGATGGCAGCCTCGCTGCTGCGCGGATCTGCCGTGCGCAGGGCCACCAGAGCGTAAATGGGCAAGGCCATGAGCTCAAGGCCGAGATACAGCACAATAACGTCACCGGCCGAAACCATGATGCACATGCCAAGCGTGGAAAAAGCCATGAGGCTGTAGTATTCGCCCTGACGCATGGAAGCATGGCGACAGAAGGATTCGCTCATAAGGGCAGTAAGCCCGAGAGCTGCAAGGCAGACGACCTTGAAGGCCGCCGCCAGCCCGTCGGCGCGGAACATGCCGCCAAAGGCGGCGGCTCCGCCACTGAAATTCATGCTCAGTGTCAGGGCAAGGGCAACGGCAGCCCCGGCAGCTGTAAGCCACTGCTGAAAAACACGCTCACGCGGGTAGAAAAGATCGCCAAGCATAAGGCAGATGGCCGTGACCAAAAGAACCAGCTCCGGCGCAAGGGCGGGCAGCTCCGCCAGCAGGGGCAGTGCAGAAAGAGGCGCAACAACAGTATCAGTCATGGTGGCTCCTTGTTACTCCGCCTACTGGGCTGCAAAGGCCGCAAAAGCCTGCTGCGTGTCACTGACAAGCCGCTCTACCGAAGCGTGGGTGTATTCCAGCAGCATGTTGGGAAAAATGCCTATGGCAAGCACCAGCACGGCCATGGTCAGCATGATGGCAAGTTCCCTGCCGTCAAGCCCGGCCAGCCCGCGCACCGTGTCTGAAACCTGCTTGAAAAATACCCGCTGATAGAGCCACAGCATATACCAGGCCCCCAGAATAAGCCCCGAAGACGCCACCACCGCGGCCCAGGGCGCACGCTCGAACCCGCCCAGCAAAATGAGAAACTCGCCGATAAAGCCGTTGGTGCCCGGCAGGCCTATGGCCGCAAGGGTAAACACCAGAAAGAATCCGGCCATGACGGGCATGGTGGTGGCAAGGCCGCCATAATCAGCAATACGGCGTGTGTGGGTGCGGTCATAAATCATGCCAACGGCCAGAAAGAGCGCGCCCGTCACGATGCCGTGGTTGAGCATCTGTATGATGGAGCCTTCCACGCCCTTCTGGGTCAGGGCAAAAAGCCCCAGAGTCACAAAACCCATATGGCTCACGGAACTGTAGGCGATCAGGCGCTTGATGTCGGTTTGCGCCAGACAGACCAGTGCGCCGTAAACAATGGCGATAACAGACAGAACCAGCATGGGCGTCAGCAATGTCCACGCGGCGTAGGGCAGAATGGGCAGGCTGATGCGCAAAAAGCCGTACGCGCCCATCTTGATAAGCACACCGGCCAGAATGACCGAGCCCGCCGTGGGCGCTTCGGTATGCGCATCGGGCAACCATGTATGTACCGGCCACATGGGAACCTTGACGGCAAACGCGGCAAAAAAGGCCCAGAATAAAAGCAGTTGCAGGTCTTTGCCGTAATTCTGCCCGGCGAGAGCCAGCATGTCGAAGGTGTTTCCGCCCTTGAGATAAAGGAGGATGATGCCCACAAGCATGAGCAGGCTGCCCAGCAGGGTGTAAAGAAAGAACTTCACTGTGGCATAAATGCGCCGAGGCCCGCCCCATACGCCGATAAGCAGAAACATGGGAATGAGCATGGCTTCCCAGAACACATAAAAAAGCATGAGGTCCAGCGCGCAGAACACGCCCATCATGGCCCCTTCGAGCAGCAGCAGGCTGACGAAGAATTCCTTGACCTTCAGGGTGATGCTTTTGAACGACACCGCCACGCCCAGAAGAGTAATAAGCGCGGTCAGCGGCAAAAAGAGCACGCTTATGCCATCAATGCCCAGGCTGTAGCGAATATTCAGACTTTCAACCCAGGGGCGATTTTCCACCATCTGCATCTGCCACAGGCCCTTGTCAAACTGGCTGAGCGCCCAGAGGCTCAGGGCCAGTTCCACGGCACAGACGGTCAGCGCCCCCAGCCTGATAGTCTCCTCCCGCCCCCGGGGCAGAAGCATAAGCGAGAGACCGCCAAGCACAGGAACAAAGATAAGCAAGGAAAGTACGGGTACGGACATGCTGTCTCCCTGCCGTGTTTACGAGAAAATTCCCAGTTGCAGCACAATCAGAAGCACCACCGAGGCTCCGGCCAGCCAGGCCAGATAATGGGCCACCTGCCCGTCCTGAAAGCGGCGCAATCTGTCGGAAAGCCTGCCGATGGCACGGGGCAGCCCATTGACCACCCCTTCGATCCCTCTGGTGTCCACCACGCGCAGAAGCACATGGTCAGCCAGCCATAAAACAGGACGCACCAGACAGGCCGCGTAGATTTCGTCCACACGGTACTTGTGCAGAAAAAGCCTGTACAAACGCGGAAAACTCTGCACCACCCTGTCAGGCCACTCGGTCTGGCGGCGGTACATGAACCACGCAAGGCCAATGCCGCACGCCCCAGCCACTACCGAAGCCCCCATGAGCATAAGTTCGGCCGGGCCGTCCAGATGCAGATGCGGATGCCCCAGCACCGGCTCAAGAAAACTGGCCCAGAGGTTGGAGCCGCCAAGCACATGCGGAATGCCCAGCCAGCCTGCCGCCACAGCCCCACAGGCCAGTACGAGCAAAGGTATGGTGACCACCAGCGGCGATTCGTGCAGATGCTCGCGCTGATGCCGTGTGCCGCGAAATTCGCCGTAAAAAATGCTGAAAAACAGGCGGAAGGAATAAAAAGCCGTCAAAAAGGCCACAAAAGTTCCCACGCCCCACGCAAAGTATCCCGCCGTGGTGTCGGCGTTGAAAGCCATAAGCAGGATCTCGTCCTTGCTGAAAAAGCCAGCCAGCCCCGGCACGCCGGAAATGGAAAGCGAAGCCAGCAAAAACGTGGCGCAGGTGATGGGCATGTATTTTCTCAAACCGCCCATGCGGCGCATGTCCTGCTCGTGATGCATGCCCAGAATGACCGAACCGCAGCCAAGAAACAGCAAGGCCTTGAAAAACGCGTGGGTAAAGAGATGGAAAATGCCCGCCGCGTAGGCCCCCACGCCGCAACCTATGAACATGAAGGCCAGCTGGCTGATGGTGGAATAGGCCACCACCCGTTTGATGTCCGTCTGGGTAAGGGCAATGGTCGCCGCAAAAAGCGCCGTCAGCGCGCCCACAACAGTGATGACCCCAAGGGCCGTGGGCGAAAGTGAAAACAGCGCATTGCAGCGGGCCACCAGAAAGACCCCCGCCGTAACCATCGTGGCCGCGTGAATGAGGGCACTTACAGGTGTGGGCCCTTCCATGGCGTCAGGCAGCCACACATGCAGGGGCAGCTGGGCGGACTTGCCCACTGCGCCGCAAAAGAGCAGCAGACAGATAAGGGTAGCCGCATCGATGCTTGTGCCGCCGATGGTATAGCTCAGCCCCTGCAGCATGCCCGCCTGGGCAAACACGTTTTCATAATGCAGGCTGCCAAAAAGCGTAAAGATGCAGAACAGGCCAAGCAGAAAGCCGAAGTCACCGAACCGGTTGACGATGAAAGCTTTTTTGCCCGCGTCCGATGCCGACGTTTTTTCATAATAAAAACCGATGAGCAGATAGGACGAAAGGCCCACAGCTTCCCAGCCAAAAAAGAGCTGCAAGAAGTTGTTGCTCAGCACCAGCATGAGCATGGAGAACGAAAAAAGCGCCAGATAGGCAAAAAACCGGTAATAGCCGTCTTCACCCTTCATGTAGCCCACGGAGTAGATGTGAACCAGCGTGCTGACGCTGGTGACCACAATGAGCATGACCGCCGTAAGCTGGTCCACAAGAAAGCCGAAAGACACGCTCAGGTTGCCCGATGTAATCCAGTTATGCACATCCGCATTGACGATGACACCGTTCATGACATCGCGCAGGGCCAGAAGGGAACAGCACAGGGAAATCACAATGGCCGCAATGGGCAGCCAGTGGGCGCGACTGCCCCACCAGCGCCCGCAGATCAGGGTGATGGCAAAGGCCAGCAGCGGACACAGCGGAATGAGTAAGAGGTATATGGGCATGGCTACCCCCAAAGCTCGACGATTTTGTCGTTGCGCACCGTTTTACGGTTGCGGAACAGGCAGATGACTATGCCCAGCCCCACGGCGGCCTCGCACGCTGCCACCGTTATAACAAAGAGGGTGAACACGTGGCCGCGCAGGGAGTCCATGAAATAGCTCATGGCCACGAGGTTCAGGTTCACACCGTTAAGCATCAGCTCAAGAGAAAGCAGCATGACAATAATGTTGCGCCGCGTGAGGAATCCGGCCACGCCGATGCAGAACAGCACAGCGGCCAGCGCCATGTACCATGAAAGAGGAATCATCGCGCAAGACCTCCATCCCGTGTTTTTTGCTCACTGTCGCAGGCGCTGCCGCCCGCATGGCTGTCGGTCAGCGGAGTCTCGACGGTGTGGGCTTTCGCCCCCGACGTTTCACACTGCTCCTCATCGCTGCCGGGCGGAGGCTGCCTGCGCGCCAGCACAAGGGCCGCCACAAGGGCCACCAGCAACAATACGCCAGCCACTTCAAGCGCCAGAAAATTGTGGGTGAACAGCTCACGGCTCAATGCTCTGGTGTGGGTCGCCTCTCTCAGGACTTCATAGGGCCACACATCCTTGCCGCCGACCCTGAAAAAGCGCAGCCCCCAGAGCAGCATGCCGCATAAGGCCGCGCCGATGGCGTAGCCCACCCAGGGGTGTGGCACGAGGGCAGGCAAGCGCATCTCGCGCTTGAAGTTCACCAGAAAAACCACAAAAAGATACATGACAAGCACGGCCCCGGCGTAAACCACGATCTGCACCGCAGCCAGAAACTCGGCCTGAAGGGTCAGATAGACGGCGGCCATATGGACAAACAGCAGCAGCACCAGCAGCACGCAGTGCACCGGATTGCGCAGCCTGATGGACAGAATGCCGCACACAGTGATGACAACGGCGCAGTAAAGAAAGAAAATTTCGCCAAACACGTCTTCCACCTCCCGGAGTGGACTTGCGCATGCTTTTCCGGCAACTCTGCCCTGTTCAAGCTGCGTGACCCTGCAAAACTGCCCGGCCTTGCGAGCGGTTTTGCCCTATTCCGCCGTGTCCGCCGAAGCGGTCTTTGTCAGGCCCGGTACGGCAGCGTTCAGCCTGCCGACTGTGCCGTGTACCGTTGTCTCGTCTTGAGCATGGGCCGCCTGCCAGTTTTGCCCAACCCACTGCTCCTCGCCGCTCCATTCCGCGCTCACGCGCTCCTGACGCTTGGCTGCCGGCAAAAAACGCTGCAACGCATTGCGCGGGCGGCTCAATGGGTTCACATATCCTTCAAGGCTGCCCTTTTCCGCAGCAAATTCGTCCCAATTGCGCAAAAGATGCGCCTCATCAAAGACAAATTCCTGCCGTGTGCGGCCCGCATAGGCGTAAATTTCGGTCAGCACAATGGCGTTGACCGGGCAGACTTCGGCGCAGTAGCCGCAATAGATACACCGCAGAGCATCAATGACATAGGCATCCACCTTGCGGCTGCCGTCCTCTTCCCTGTGGCTGCGGATACGAATGCAGTGCGAGGGACACACGCGGGCGCAGCGCATACAGGCCACGCAGCGGCTGCCGCCGCTTTCCGCATCGCGCACCAGCGCATGACGGCCGCGAAAACCCGCCGCCACCAGCGCTTTTTCGTCCGGATACTGCTGCGTTACCGGCTTACGGAACATATGCCGCAGCGTGAGCGCCAAACCCTGGACAATCTCGGTTTGCAGCAATGTTTGCAGCCAGTTGCGGCGTGGTTTGTACTGTACTTGCATCAGTGGCCTCCAAAGCAGAAACCTTCATGAATTCCGTTATGCATCAGGCGAAGCACCCCAGAGCAATACGCCTGTGAAACAGCTGCGCAGCGGTGAGCAGCGTTTGCCCGCCCTTTTTGCAGCAAGGATATGCAGACGCATCCTTGCAGCGCAGCCCGCTCACTTCATTGGCGAACCGCTCTAGCCGAACACGGCCTTTCCAATGGCCGTCAGCACTATATTGAGCAGCGCCAGAGGAATAAGCACCTTCCAGCCCAGAGACATCAACTGGTCATAACGGTAACGCGGCAGTGTGGCGCGCAACCAGAAAAAAACGAACATGATCAGATAGACCTTGATAAGCAGCCAGAAAGGCGGAAAAAACGGCAGGTCTACCGGCCCGTTCCAGCCGCCGAGAAAGCATATTGTCCCCACGGTTGCCATAACAAACATGGATGTATACTCGGCCATGAAGAAAAGCGCGTAGCGCATGCCGCTGTATTCTGTGGAATAGCCGGATACAAGCTCCGTTTCCGCCTCGGGCAGGTCAAAGGGCACACGGTTCGTTTCGGCCAGCATGGCGACGCAGAACACAAAAAAGCCGATGATCTGCCGAAAAATGAACATGCCGAAAAAGCCGTCGCCCTGAGCCTGCACAATGTCGCCAAGATTCAGCGAGCCGGAAAGCAGCATGACCCCCACAAGGCTCAGGCCCATGGCTATTTCATAGCTGATCACCTGCGCCGAGGCGCGCAGCCCGCCAAGAAAACTGTACTTGGAGTTGGAAGCCCAACCCGCCAGCACAACGCCGTAAGCGCCGATGGAACTCATGGCAAAAACGAAAAGCAGGCCGATGTTCACGTCGGTAATGGCCCAGCCCTCTGCCCAGGGCAGAATGGCAAGCGAAGCAAAAGCCGGAACCAGACAGATGATGGGAGCCGCCAGAAAAATGGGCCTGTCTGCGGCTACGGGAATGATGTCTTCTTTGAAGAAGCTTTTTATGCCGTCGGCAATGGGCTGCAAAAGGCCATGCCAGCCTACGCGCATGGGGCCGAGGCGCATCTGGATGTGCCCGATGACCTTGCGTTCGCAATACGTGGCATAGGCCACGTGCAGCATCACAAGCACGAAGAGCACGATGAGTTGCAGCAGAATAAGCAGTATGTCCATATGGCTTGTCCTGTTTCAGACCCTTTTGTCATGTTGCGCCTACAGGCCGCCTGCGGCGGCAAGGCAGACGCGGGCATGCCCGCGCCGGGGCCTCAGCGGTCCGATTCGCCCAGCACCACGTCCAGACTTCCGATATTGGCGATAAGGTCGGCAATCAGCCCACCCCTGGCGATGCTTGCCAGCGCCCCAATGTGGATGAAAGACGGCGCACGCACATGCATGCGGTAAGGACGGCTGCTTCCATCAGAGATAAAGTAGAAACCCAGTTCGCCCTTGGGAACTTCGGTGGAGACAAAAACATCACCCGGCATGTAGATATTTCTGTCACGCATGACGGAGCGCAGGCCGCCGCCGTAAAGCGTGGTTTCGGGCGTGCCGTGCCAGCGTGACGCGGGCATGAGCAGATCCGGGGCATCCGCAGCCAGCGTAGGCCCGGGGGGCATGTCGTCAATGCACTGCTGCAGGATGCGGGTGGACTGGCGCAATTCTTCCATACGGCAGCGGTAACGGGCATAAATATCGCCGTCCGACCCCAGCGGAACCGCAAAATCCAGCAGTGCGTAAGCATCATAGGGCGCGTGACGGCGTACGTCATAGTCCACACCCGAACCGCGCAGGCAGGCCCCGGTAAGCCCCAGAGACAGGGCTTCATCCGCGCTGACCTTGCCCACGCCAACAGTGCGCTTGAGCCAGATGCGGTTGGTGTCCAGCAGGGTTTCGTATTCCACGATGCGGCCGGGGAAAATGTTGACAAAATCCTGAAGCCCGCTCATGAACCTGCCGGTCACGTCCTGCCGCACGCCGCCGATGCGCGGATACGTCAATGTAAGCCGCGCGCCGCACAGGTCTTCAAAAAGGTTGAGCAGATGTTCGCGCTCGCGAAAACAGTACAGAAATACCGTCATGGCCCCGATATCCAGAGCATGGGTGGCAAGCCAGAGCAAATGCGAGCTGATGCGCGACATTTCGCAGGCAATGGTGCGGATGTACCGGGCGCGCAGGGGCGCTTCAATGCCCAGCAGCTTTTCCACCGCCAGACAGTATCCTGTGTTGTTGGACATGGCGGCGATATAGTCGAGCCGGTCAGTAAGCGTCAGGGCCTGAGCATAGGTGAACTTTTCCGCCAGCTTTTCGAAGCCACGGTGCAGATAGCCGACCTGCGGGTCGCAATGCACGATGGTTTCGCCCTCCAGCTCAAGGTCCACCCGCAAGACGCCGTGTGTGGCCGGATGCTGCGGCCCCATGCGCAGGCTGGTGCGGTCGTCAAAATCCGCATCGTCAAAATCATTATCGTCAAGGCAGTTGACGCAGGCAATGTCGCTCTGCTCAAGACCGCTCAGTTCTTCGGCTGAAAGCCTGCCCGTGGGCTGCCCGTGGGCGACGGCGCACTCCACATGCTCTTTGCGCTGCTCACTCATGCCTTGTTTCCCCCCTGCCAGCTCAGTGCATCCAGTTCTGCGGCGCGCTTGCGCAGGGCTGTCAGGCCCTGCCATTCCTCACGGCCCCGGGACGGGAGCTTCACGGGATAATCCTTGCGCAGCGGATGCCCCTGCCAGTCATCAGGCAGGAGAATGCGGCGCAGATCCGGATGCCCCTTGAAATGTATGCCCACAAGGTCCCAGGTTTCGCGCTCCAGCCAGTTGGCCCCGGTCCAGAGGGGCACGGCCGAATCAATGCCCTCTTCGGGATTGTCTATCATGGCCCGCAAACGGATGCCGTGCCGCCGGTTGATGGAGTAAAGCTGGTAGACCACCTCAAAAGGACTCAGGTCCGGCTGTTTTCTGCGGCTGTTGTCCACGCCGCACAGGGCTTGCAGATGCCGCATGTCGTAAACTTCGCGCAGATGGGTCAGCAGTTCCAGAATGCGACCGGGCCGCACAAGAACAGCCACCTGCTCACGAAATTCGCGCACGTCCAGCACGTCTTCAGGAAAAGCCACGCGCAGGCGGCCCGCTATCTCCAGGGACTCCATCGCATCTGCTCCTTGTTGATAATCTCCTGAAGCCGGATAAAGCCGTCAAACAGCGCCTCGGGGCGCGGAGGACAGCCGGGCACGTAAACATCCACGGGCACAACCTGATCCACGCCCTGAGTTACGGCGTACGACTGGAACAGCCCGCCGCTGCATGCGCAGCTGCCCATGGCAAGCACATAGCGCGGTTCTGGCATCTGGTCGTATACGCGGCGCAGCACCGGGGCCATTTTTTTGCTCAATGTGCCAGCCACCACCATGCAGTCTGCCTGCCGGGGGCTGGCCCGAAAAATGATGCCGAAACGGTCAAGGTCGTGGTGGGCCGCGCCGGTAGCCATCATTTCAATGGCGCAACAGGCCAGCCCAAAGGTCACGGGCCAGATGGACCCAGCCCTGCCCCAGTTCACAAGGGCATTGAGCGGCCCGATGACAGCCCCCGCGCCGGGAAAAAAGCGCAGACCGTCCTTGTTGACCTCAAGGGTTTGCCCGCCGTTTTGCGCAGCCCCGCCGGACTTTGCGACTACTTCACCCATTGGAACGCCCCCTTCTTCCAGGCATACAGGTAGCCAAGCACCAGCAGGGCCATAAAGGTGAACATTTCCACCATGCCGAGACTGCCAAGGCGCACAAACTCCACAGCCCAGGTATAAAGATAGATGGCCTCCACATCGATAATAACAAACAATATGGCTACATAGTAGAACTTGATGGAAAACCGCGTTCGTGGTTCCGCTGTAGGCTCGTTGCCCGATTCATAGGCCACAAGCTTTTCCGGATAAGGCCTGCTCATACGGAAAAAGCGCCCCACAAAAAGCGTGATCAGGCCAAAAAGCAGCGTGATGATAATGAGCAGCAGTACGGCAAGATACTCTTGACCGGCTGTTGTATGCACCATGATAGCCACCTTGCTTTCCTTGACAATTTTTCGCTTTCACCGGCCCGCGCCATGCCGCGCACCGCCCTCGGCGAAACGGCGTGACTTCGTACATCAGGGCGCCGCTCCCCGGCATGCGCAGCAAAAGCATCCGGGGCAACGGCGTCCTTCATTCAGCGTGTGGTGGGCCGGAGTTTCTGAATCTGTTCCGCAAAATGCTGCCGCCGCTCCTGACTTGCCTCGGAAGGCACGGTAAAGCCCAGGCAGCTCATGGCGCAGGTCGTCACACAGGCCGGGCGCAGCCCCTGATCAATGCGGTCGCGGCAGAGGTCGCACTTGTCCACCTTGCCGGTATCGGGATTCCACTGGGGCGCGGCCCAGGGGCAGGCCGTGATGCACGCCTTGCAGCCTACGCAGAACTTCTTTTCTACATAAACAATGCCGTCTTCGCGGCGGCGCATGGCCCCTGTGGGACAGGCCTTGACGCACCAGGGGTTTTCACAGTGAAAACAGGATGTATAGACAAACCCGAGGCTTGGACGAGGCTCCGTCTGTTCCACTGTAAGAATGCGGCAAAAAAATGCGCCGGCGCCGCCGTTATGCAGGCTGCGGCACTGCACTTCACAGGCTTTGCAGCCTATGCATTCCGCAGAGTTGTGGGTGACGACATACTTGCTCATAAACATCCTCCGCTATTCCGGGGTTCACGCCCCCATAGCTTGCAAACCGGATATGATAGAGACTGCCCGACGGCATGCGCCGCGGCTAGCCCACTTTTTCGAGCGAAACAAAGTGCTCTTGCAGCGACAGACCGCCGCCGCCCTGATCCTGCAGGTCCAGACCACCCTTGAGGCACTTGTTGTCGGCAATGCCTTTGTCCACAGCCAGACTTTCGCACGGCAGGTCGTGTCCAAAACCATGCACCACAAAAATGGCCTCGGGGTGGATAAGCGGGGTTATCTTTATGCCCGCCTCGCCCATATTGCCGCCTCTGGCATCGAGCACGCGCACACGGTCGCCAGCCTTGAGTCCCGCTTTTTTGGCGCTGCCGGTATTGATCCACACGGTATTTTCAGGAACCTGCTCATACAGCAGCGGATTGTTGACGGTATGCCCCTGCGTGTGTACCGCCACGCGCCCAAAGGTGATGCGGAAGGTTCCCTCCGGCGGCGACTGGGGCGAAACGTACGGGGGCAGCATGCTGACGCCCGTGCTTTCGGCAAAGCCCTTGCCGAAGCTTTCGCTGCTCAGCTCGACCTTGCCGGAGCCGGTGGGAAAGGCGTACGTGGCCGGATCAATATACAGGGCTTCGTCCGTAAGCGGGATAAAGCCCTTGGCGTCAAAGTCTTCTATGGTCAGGCCCGTGCCTTCAAGCTGGAAGTTCCAGACTGCCTCGGGGCTGTCAAAAGCGAGGTCGTCAAGGCCGAGCCTGCGGGAAAGGCCGCTGATGATTTCCCAGTCGGCGCGGGTGTCATAGCGGGGCTGCACGGCGCGGCGGCGCACAAAGAACTGCGGCTTGAGGCCATTTTTGCCCGCAATGATGCTTTCCCTTTCAAGATAGGTAGACATGGGCAGGATCACGTCAGCATACCAGGCCGTATCAGACCAGGAGAACGTGGCGCTGATCAGAAGATCCAGACCATCGAGCTTTTTCTTCAGGGCGTCGGGATCAGGAAAGCCCTGCAACGGGTCATGCCGCCAGGCCATGTAAACCTTGACCGGCGGGACGCCTTCCGGAGGATTGTTGATGGCTTCAAAAGCCTTGTGCAGCAGTCCCTTGCCCGTATCAAAAGCCTTGTTGTCACCACCAAGGCCGTCGGCTCTGGGCAACTTGACGGCAGGATACAGATCCACAAATTTTTTGAGCCCTGCCTTGCCGCAGTCCTTGGGGGTGCGGCCGGGCACGATGCCGCCCCTGGTTCCCGTGCCGCCCAGAAGCGCCGTGATCACAAGGGCCGTGCGTCCCACCTGAAAAGAGTCGGCGTAACGCGACGACATCCAGCCCGGATGCCAGATAACCTGGGGGGCCGCAGCAGCCAGCGCGCGCGCAAGGTCGGTAATGGCCCGCGGCTCGACTCCGCATTCCTGCGCGGCCCATTCCGCCGTATACGGCGCCACAAAGGCCGCCAGCGCGTCAAAGCCCGTGGTATGGGCGCGGACATATTCCTTGTTATACAGATTCTCGCTGATCAATGTATTGATGACAGCCAGATTGAACGCATAGTCCGTACCGGGGCGGATGATGTGGAACTTGTCAGCCTTGGAAGAAGTGACGCTCTGTCTGATGTCAATGACCGTGAGCTTGCAGCCCTTGCGCAGCGCCTGCATGACCGTGCGCGCTTCGCCAAGGTTGATGGCTTCAAATATATTGCGTGTTTGCAGCACGAGATGCTTGGCATTGGCAAAGTCATACACGGTCATGCCGCGGCCCAGACCCAGCACGGCCTTGCAGGCATGGTGCGTATTAAGATCGCACGACGGGCTGTGCGAACAGACGTTGGGCGATCCAAGCCCGCGCATGAAACCACGGCTGAGGTCCGCAAAGGGGCCTTCGCGGTCAGACCACAGAACGGTCTGTTTTCCATACCTGTTTTGGGCTTCGGTGATTTTTTGCGCAACGTAGTCCAAAGCTTCGTCCCAGGACACGGCACGCCACTTTCCTTCGCCGCGGGCTCCCTGGCGGATAAGCGGGGACTGTGGACGTTCATTGTCTTCAAGAAGAGCTTTTCCGGCCACACCACGGGCGCACAATGCCCCTTTCAATGGGCTTTGCATGTTGCCGTAAATCATTTTTACAGTGTCATTACGGGTCTCGACCGTAATGGGGCAACGCGCAGAACACATGCCGCAGATACTGTGGGTAAGTTGATTACCATTCATATAGCATCTCTCGCCTGACAAAGAATATACCATAAAGATGCTTTATCAGTCATCTTTTGCCCCTGACAACCGACCCGGCAGAATTGAAGCAGTGAGGATTTTCAGCAATCGAAAAAGAAGCCCTGCCGAAGGCTATGTTTTACTGGAGCCATGCAAGCTCACAATATTGTACAGCAATTTTTGATAGAGCTTACCATTAACAATTTTTTGCACTAAATGCCAGCCCTTCACGCGAGTTTATACGACATTTTTATGCATCGGCAAGCGTATCAATTTTGCTGCATTCCCCTGTCAATTAAGACATATCTGCAATTAATCAAGCGTATTGCAAGTCACTGTTTTGTGGAAACAAGTGCTTAAAAAAACTGTGCTTTGCACGCTATTTTTTATTTTCGTGAACTTCCCTCGACTGGACATGTTTTAATACCCCACTTTTTTCTGTATTTTGCATTTTTTTTGAAATTATGTTTATCACAAGCAAATTTGCACATATATGCTGAAACTATAAGTATTATCTTTTTAAGATTGTAAAATCATATATAAAATTTTGTTTCACAATAATTTTTTTAATTTTACTATTTTTTTATAAAAGCAGCATAAAAAAGTGAATTTATATATACTAACATTATGATATAAAAAGATATTTATTTTCAATACTTTTCGCACAACCCTATTAAATCTTTTTTCACATGCACATATATATGATATTTTTCGCATTATTAAAAAATTCCTGCTCTTCATAAATATCCTGAGTCGGCAAAAAGTATTTCAATCGCATCTTCTTGGCTTCTGGCGCGGAAATTTTCATCTACCCTGTAATATCAGGGCATTAATGAATCCTCCCTGCCACCCGAGATCGTTCAGTTCTTCACCTGCCTGCCAACCGGCTTTCCTGCGCGCCTGCCAGCACGCAGGACGGTTTGAAAAATCTGCCTGCCACCCGCGGAGGCTCTTCACCCTTTTCGTCCGTGCACCAGCCGGTTTGCCTGCTGGCAAGCTGGCCGCCAGGCAGCCAGCCTGACGCCATCACAATGCAAAAAGCCGCCTTTCGGCGGCTTTTTGCTGATCATGACAAACACGCTGTCATGTAATGTACGCGGCCAATGCCACGCCTATTCTTTTTCGACCTTCTTTTCGGCTCCGCCGTCTTCCTTGCCCTTGGCCGCCGCAGATTTTTTAACGCGCGGCGTACCCGTACGCAGAACACGGAACTTGACCACAGAAGGCTTGCGGTGCGTGGGAACCTGCACCAGACACTTGGTGGGGCATTTTTCTACACAAGCCGAGCAATACACGCACAGGAAGGGGTCGTAATGCCACTGCCCCGCCTTGGCGTCCACAGTAATGGCATCAGTGGGACAGATTCTTGCGCAGCTGTTGCAGAATATGCATTTTTCCACTTCATTGGTGATAACGCCCCTGTAGGCCGGGAAAGGCTCGCGCTCTTCCAGCGGATAGAGCCTTGTGGCAGGTTTGCCTGACAGGTTGCGCAGCACGTTTTTGAGCATATACATGAGCTACCTCTCTGTGCAGGAGATGCACGGGTCGATACTGAGCACAATAACGGGCACGTCTGGCAGCTTGCAGCCCGGCAACATGTGCAACAGGGGCGGTACGTTGGCAAATGTGGGCGTGCGCACGCGCATGCGTTCCAGATACTTGGTTCCATTGGCCCGTATGTAGTAGAACAGTTCGCCCCTGGGCTGCTCCACACGGAAGACGGCTTCGCCGTCCGGGTTACCGGGAACTTTCACCGTAAGCTCGCTTTCTGGCAGGCGGTTCAGCGCTTCGCGGATAAGATCCATTGCGTGCAATACTTCGTAGAAGCGCACCTTGGCGCGGGCGTAGCAGTCGCCATCGTTCTCAACCACGGGGATGAAGTTGAGATCATTATAGGCGGCATAACCGTGCATGCGCTCGTCGATTTCCCAGCCGCTGCCGCGGAGGGTCGGCCCGGCCGCACCCAGCAGCCGGGCATCGTCCTTGCTGAGATAGCCGATGCCGCGCGTGCGCTCCTGCACGGTGTAATCGTCAAGCATGGTGGCTGTAAGTTCGCGCATGCCCTTTTGCAGTTCATCGAGCCTGCCGAGCATCCAGCGGATCTGGTCGGGCGCCAGGTCGCGGCGCACGCCGCCCACCACGTTGACCGACAGAATAACGCGGTTGCCCGCCGTGGCTTCGCAGATATCCATCACATGCTCGCGGATGCGCCAGAACTGCTGAAACACGCTCTCAAAGCCAAAGGCATCGGCAAAAAGGCCCAGCCAGAGCAGATGCGAGTGGATGCGGTGCAGTTCTGACCAGATGACCCGCAGGAACTGGGCGCGGGGCGGAGCCGTGATGCCCATCATGTTTTCAAGGGCATTGCAATAGCAGTTGGCGTGAATGCAGGAACAGATGCCGCAGATGCGCTCCACCACAAAGACCATCTGATTATAGTCCTTGGTGCGCACGAGGCTTTCGAGACCGCGATGCACAAAGCCCAGCTGGGGAATGGCTCCCACAACGGTTTCGTCCTCCACCACAAACTTGATGTGCAGCGGCTCGGGCAGCACGGGGTGCTGCGGCCCGAAAGGAATCACTGTGGTGCGGTTGCTCATGCCTGATCTCCTTTGGCGGGCTCTGCCTTGGCAGCCGCGGCGGGACGCCGGACGGTGGTCATGGTGAAGTACGGTGCGTGAGTGACTTCTCCTTCCAGATACATGCCGCCCTGATAGTCCAGCGGCAGACCGGCGAAGCGCACACCGAACTGATCCTGAGTCTCATTTTCAATCAGCACCGCGCAAAAGTAGATGGAGCTTATGCTCGGGATGGGCATGTTCCTGTCCACATCCATACGCAGGTGCACCATGCCCTTGGCGTCCGTTGGCGACCATACGCACATTTCGGGATTGTGCCGCAGGTCTGACATGGTGAGGTTTTCATCAAAGTGATAGAACAGTCGCAGTGTATTTTCATCAACCACAGTCTGCGACATGGTGACAAAACGGCATCTTGCGTTAGCCAGACGCTGCACTTCAGCAAGCAGCGTTTCGGGCGTCACGTCTTTGGCTTCAAAAAACATGGCTGTATCCTTTCCGGGCTAACCCGCGTTTTTCATTGACTTGTCGGCTTCAGGGGCAGCCTCGTCCTCTGGCCCGGCGGCAGCGGCCGGTACGTCCGCATCACCGGGCATGAGGGTGGCTTCAGGCTCAGGCCCCATGCCCATCTTGGCCTTGAGAACCCCGAGGGCTTCCACAACGCCGTCAATGATGGCTTCGGGCTTGGGCGGGCAGCCCGGCACGAACACGTCAACAGGGATGACGTTGTGCGCGCCGTTGAGCACATTATAGGTGTCTTTGAAAACGCCACCGGAAAGATTGCAGGCTCCGAGAGAAATGACCGCCTTGGGAGAGGGCATCTGCTCGTATATCTGCTTGAGTACATGGCGGTTACGGTGGTTGACCGTGCCCGTCACCAGCAACACGTCCGCATGCTTGGGATTGCCCGCGTTGACCACGCCGAAACGCTCAACGTCATACATGGGCGTGAGGCAGGCCAGCACCTCGATGTCACAACCATTGCAGGAACCGCAGTCAAAATGGACAATCCACGGCGACTTGAGCCGGCTCCGCTTTATCATATTGTCTACAAAACCCATATGCCTGCCTCCTTACGCCACGTACAGCCATAAAAGATTAACCAGTGCCAGCCCCATGCCGAGCAACAGAGACCTCTTCTGCACCATCCACTGCCAGGTAAGCCGGGCGGTGATGTTGTCGATGAGAATTTCCGTAAACAGCGAGGCCGCCACCAGCGTAGCCATGCCGATGACGCTGGTATGCCAGAACATGGCGCACAGGCCGAGGATGAGCACAAGATCAAGCCAGTGAGCCAGTTCGATGATGCCCAGGTAAGGACCGGAATACTCCGTCTGCACACCCTTTACCAGTTCCTGATGGCCGTGATGGCTGGCGGAAATGTCAAAGGGCGACTTGCGCAGCTTGATGGTCAGGGCATAGCCAAGCGCAAGAAACAGCAGGGGCATCTTGAGCAGCAGGGGCTGATCCTGGGCAAACACGGCCTCAATGGAAAAAGACCCCGTGCACATGGCAAAGCCCACAAAAACCAGAATCAATATGGGTTCATAGGCCAGCATGAGCAGAAGCTCGCGCTGCGCACCCACGTTGCTGTAGGGCGAGGGAACGCACAGGGCGCCCACCACCTGAAAAACAGCACCCACCGTGAGCACAAAGAACAGCAGCAGCAGGTCGCCGCCCATAAAGAATATGAGCAGGGCCAATGCGGATGAAATGAGCGTCATATAGGCGCTGAACACAAGCCAGGCATTGGTTACGCTGGCTTCTTTGCCGAAAAGCTTGAAGACATCATAAAAGGGCTGAAGCAGGGGCGGCCCCAGACGCGACTGCAGCCGCGCCGTGAGACGGCGGTCAACCCCGGTAAGCAGGCCCCCCACCAGGGGCGACAATATCAATCCGCCGACAGCACTGAGGATGGACAGCATTAGAGCAGACCTCCTACCAGGACGATGAGAAAGGCCGTGGATATAATATCAATGGCCCTTGTGATGGTGCCTTCGCCAAAATACTGGGCAAGGTAAAAGTTGGAGAGGCGCACGGGTTCAAAGGCATTCATGGGCCCCTTGAAGCCGATCTGCCCGTCCTTTTCCTGCGTCAGACCAGAGAAGTACGGCTGAGAATGCGCCGAGTTGGAAACCTTTCTGGCGGCCTTCCAGGCAATCCAGGCCCCCAGTCCGAGCAGAATGAAGAGCATGTAGATCCAGAAGTAGCCTGCCCCGCCCGTAAGCGACGCACCGGGGATGAAGCCCTCGGTCTTGAGGCCGAGACGGGCGTACACGCCAGCCACGGAAGGCTCCACAAACGTTTCCAGCACCAGAGGCGAAATGAACGAGAACACCACGGCAAGCCCGCAAAGCGAACGCAGGGCAAACATGACCGTGGCCTTGGGGTTGCCGTGAGCCGGGCGGTCATGCAGATTGGCAGAAGACACGAGTATGCCTGCCCACCGCGCCCAGAACAGCACCGTAAAGGCCGAACCCAGGGCAATGAAGAAAATGATGGGCGTCATGGCCTGCGTGGCGCGGGCAATGGCCTCGATGGCCATCCACTTGCCTATGAGCATGCCAAAAGGCGGCAGCATCATGGTGAAGATGCCTATGGCCGTGATAATGGCCGTGCGGGGCATCTTGCTGTACAGGCCGCGCATGTCTTCGATATCTCTGGAGCCGATGCGCTGTTCAATGGCTCCCACGCACATGAAGAGCAGGCCCTTGGATACCGAGTGGTAGATGATGATGGTAGTGGCCGCCATCATGGACGCCGCCGTGTTTATGCCGACGCAGGCGATGATAAGCCCCAGGTTGGCAATGGTGGAGTATGCCAGAATTTTTTTGGCATTACTCTGGCTGACGGCCAGAATACACGTGCCCACAAAGGTGAATGCGCCGAAAAGCGCCACAATGGTGGACATGGTGGTATCGGCAAAGGCCGGGGCCATGCGCAGCAGCAGGTACGTGCCCGCCTTGACCATGGTGGCCGAGTGCAGCAGGGCTGAAACCGGTGTGGGGGCCACCATGGCGCCGCACAGCCAGCTTTCAAAGGGAACCTGCGCCGACTTGGTAAAGGCCGCCAGGCAGAAAAAGGCGAACGGCAGCAGCATGGCCGTGGTCTTCACGTCCATGGCTGTCATCTTGTGCAGCACAACCTCGGTGGACAACGTACCCAGGCTCTTCTGGATGAAAAGCATGGCCGAAACAAAGGCAAGGCCGCCGAGCACGTTCATCCACAACGCACGATAGGCGTTGGCGTTGGCTTCCTTTGTCTGATCGTGGCTGATCAGCAGGTAGGAGCAAAGGGTTGTGACTTCCCAGAAAAAGAACATCCATGAAAGATTGTTCGAAAGCACAAGGCCGTTCATCGCCCCAAGAAAACAGAAAATAATGGCGAAAAACCGCGGCTTGCGAGAAACCCGCAGGTGCAGGTGCTCTTCATGAATATCCATATAGCCCAGACCATAGATGGTTATCAGGCCGCCCACCACGGTGATGATAATAACCATGATGAGCGACAGGCCATCGGGCGCAAAGGCTGTGATGGGGGCGGAACCATCCGCCAGAACAAATTTGAGGTAAAGCAGCCCTATGAGCTGCAATGCGGTCATGCCCATGACCGTACGGCTGCCCAGCTTCCAGCCCAATCCCAGAATATAGAGCAGCAGCAAGAGATCCAGCATGCTGAACAGGCTGTCCAGCGGAAGCCCCAAGAAAGTTTCGGCTTCAAGTCGGAACGTTCCGTGAGCACCCATGATCACGGCAGCCAGAGCCATCACCGCAACCGCTGCAGGCACGAGAAGCTTGCGGGTACGGTCGAGCTGTGTGAAATACAGAACAAGCGCCACAACAAATGGCAGCGCCACACAGCAAAAAACAAGTGTATTCATAATTTTTGCCCCACTATATTGTGAGCTGTGAAAAACTTCACCCTGTGGTAATCCCCTCACAACATAAATTTAATATGTTTCCTCCTTGCCTTTCCAATGCAATAAACACCTACTAGAGTTAAACGAACTCAATTTTTGCGTCAACAAGAAAGAAAAAAGCACAATTCATTGATCAAACAGTCCACAACCTGCCGCCATTTCTGTACCGCCTTTCTCTCCGCATATCCCACGCAGAACTATTTGTGCTCGATCAAAGCGCTTTTCATTTTCCAAAAAAATCTTGCTCATAAACAGCAATCAAAAAATATGAATAATAAAACAATGACACTGAATACAGTTGTTTTTCTTTGATCAACTACGTCATTTCTCACAACTGCTTTCATGATCTCCATATATGCAAGAGCATCTTTAAAAATATATTAATTTTTTGCCTGTTGCATGGCATCATCTCCTTTCAGACATATGGTGAACATCGTGCCCGCATGCAGCACAACATCACCGGCCTGCTTCAAAAAGAAAAATGTAACTTCCGATAATCCCCCAAAGAGACTTGAAAAATATAATAAATTTCAGAAAATGCCCACGTGGCGGCGAGAAGCCGAGGGTTTTGCTACTTGCCAAATAATAGATTAAAGTATTAAATGTAAAGCATCATTCTATCAAAAGGCATGGTATGTACAGAAGTCAGCAGCAGACAAAAACAATCTACGCCATCGCCTTCCTTGTGAGCGGCATTTTCATTGTTTGCAGCCTGATTCTGCTGCGTAATGCCACGTGGCAAATAGAGCAGACCAGCATACTGCATCTTTATGAGACGACAAGTCAGCTACGGGTGCTCTTGCAACGAAAGCTGACACACAACTTTCAGGCGCTGCGCGGCCTGTCCACTGCAGTGGGCTACATGCCGCAACAGGAAACGTCCGCACTGTTCAAAGAACTGAGCAACAACACGGGCTTTATCCGCATCGGCATGGCTGACACCTCCGGCATGACAGTCATGATGGATAAAAGCGGCACGTTGCGTCGACAGACGGATTTTTCGGAAGAAGAGTTTTTTCGCCATGCGCTCGCTGGCCGACTTGTCTTCTCGCCGCCGCGCAAAGACCCCCACGGCCCGGGGCAGGTGATCTACAGCGCTGTTCCCGTAGAACAGGAGGGCAGCGTCATCGGCGCGCTGATCGGCGCCACCAGAGCCGAAGACCTCCTGGGCATCCTTGATGTGCCGCTTTTCAAGGCCAACGGATTTGCAGGCATTATTGACGCGAACGGACGTTTCATCCTGTGCTCCGGTGCAAACACTGCCGACAGGGCAGGCAGCATTTTCAACCTCGGCCAGATGGACTCCAACGACCTTGATGCTGTCCGCGCCGACCTCGGCGGCAACCGCCGGAGCTATTTTCTATACAAAGCTGGCGACAGGCAGCATCTGGCAGCGTTTGACCCCATCACACATAACGGCTGGTTTCTCTTCTGCTCTGCCCCGCTCAATGAACTGGCCCTGATCCCCCACCCCCTTCTCTATTGGGGAGGCGTGGCAATCATTTTGGCGCTGCTTATTTTTCTCGTTCTCGCCTGGCGCGTGCACTGCCAGGGCGCAAACAAGGAACGCCAGCTGCAAAGCATGGCGCTCAGCCCCCTGCTGATCGAAACGCTCGCCAATCACAGCCTTCACCTGGAAGGCACAGCTCTGCTGCACAACAATCCGGGCATCACGTTTGCCATCTGGCTGGCAGACATCAAACACTTCAGTTTTTACACCAGAATGCTCGGCAAGGAAGCGGGCAACAACGAACTGCGCCGCCTTGCCCGCATGATGAAAAGCTGGCCACAGGGGCCGCTTACCCGGCGCTATCACATTGTCGGCAATACGTTTGCGGGCATTCTTCCCTTTACCAGCGGCCAGGATCTGGCGGAAAGGTTCGCTCAGGCCGCACATGAGGTCGAACACGGCAGTCATCAATCTTCACAGGTCTTTCCTCTCCGCCTCTATACAGGCGTGTACACTACAGACATGGTGGAAGAAAAAGACCTGACCTTTATGGACATGCTCAGCAGAGCGGGCATTGCCATGCATGTGGCAAAAACCTTTGAGGCCAGCACGCTGCGTTTCTACACCGAAGGAATCTGCGAGGAAGCCCTGCACCACAAGCCATAAACCCAACCCTTTCCACACTGCCCTCCACACTGCGCCGTTACGGCCCGCAACGGCCTGCCGCGGGCGAAACATCCTTGCACCCGTAGACCATTGGTGCTATAAGTGAACTTTGTTTCAAAATTTGCCGACAACGGCAGTGGTATTCAGGCAGTGCCTGCCGCCGGGGCATTTTCACAAACTGGCGGCTTTATTCCATTCTCCCCCTGCAACAGAGGCAAAAAAAATGCCCATCGCCATTCCGCGCTCTGGCGCTGATGAAAGACCTATTGTTCCTGACGTTCACATCAGCGATCTTTCAAAGCTGGTCATCCGACCCGCCACTGTAGCGGACGTCCACGGCATGTCGGCGCTTATCAACCAGTATGCTTCCGCCAACGTCATGCTGGCGCGGGGGCCGCAGTACCTGTATCAGCACATTCAGGACTACATGGTTGCCACAGCTCCGGCCGTGGACGACGGACACGAGGTCATCGTGGCCTGCGGGGCTGTTCATGTCCTGTGGGCAGACCTTGGCGAGATCCGCTCCGTGGCCGTTCACCCCTCCTGTCAGGGGCAAGGCTTTGGCAGGCGCCTGGTATCCATGCTGGTGAACCGCTGCCGCAGTCTGGCCTTGCCGAGAGTCTTTGTGTTTACCCTTGTGCCCGACTTTTTCGCCAGATGCGGATTTACCGAATTCAACAAGGACGACATGCCCCCCAGCGTCTGGGTGGAATGCAGCAAATGCCCCAAGTTTTATTGCTGTGACGAAATTGCAATGATGTTGCACCTTTGACCGTCTGCGCCGCTTGCGGCGGCGCAATGGCGGCCAGCCCCAGCGTGCTCAATGCACAGTCAGCCCGTAAAAAGCGCGGCTGTCAGGATCCCCACTACCTCAAAGGCGGAACAGCGCATGAACAGACTGCAAAACAGAGACTTTCTTAAAGAAACCGATTTCACGCCGGAAGACCTCACCTATCTGCTGGATTTGGCCGCCGATCTCAAGCAGGCCAAAAAGGCGCGCAGGGAACCCGAGTTTCTGAAAGGCAAGAACATTGTCATCCTTTTTGAAAAAGACTCTACCCGCACACGCTGTTCTTTTGAGGTGGCCGCCTACGATCAGGGCGCGCGCGTGACCTATCTTGGCCCTTCAGGCTCGCAAATGGGCAAAAAAGAATCTCTGGCCGACACGGCTCGTGTACTTTCCCGCTTTTATGACGGCATTGAATATCGGGGCTACGGGCAGGAAAGGGTTGAGGCGCTGGCCGAACACGCCTCGGTTCCGGTGTGGAACGGCCTGACCAACGAATGGCATCCCACGCAGTTTCTGGCAGACATGCTCACCATGCGCGAATGCTGCTCCAAACCCCTGAACAGGCAGACCCTGGCCTACATGGGCGATGCCCGCTATAATATGGGCAACTCCCTGATGATCGGTTCCGCCCTGCTGGGTCTGGACTTCCGCTCCGTAGCGCCCAGGGCGCTGTGGACGGCCGACGATGTTTACGAAACCGCCTGCCGCATTGCATCCGGCACTGGTGCGCGCATCAGCCGCACCGAAAGCGTGGCGGAAGGCGTGCAGGGCTGCGACTTCATTTCCACCGATGTCTGGGTATCAATGGGCGAACCCGATGACGTGTGGAAAGAGCGCATTGAGCTGCTCCTGCCCTATCGCGTGACGGGCGAAACCATGCGGCAGACCGGCAATGACGACTGCAAATTTTTGCATTGCCTGCCAAGCTTTCACAATCGCGATACAAGCATGGGTGAAGAAATCTTTCAGCGCTTCGGTCTCGACTGCATGGAAGTCAACGATGAAGTCTTTGAATCGCCGCGCAACGTGGCTTTTGAAGAGGCCGAAAACCGCCTTCACACCATCAAGGCCGTCATGGTTGCCACACTGGCCGAAAGCCCGCTGACATTCAGCGCATAGCGCAGGAACAGCCAACGGGAACAGCCGGGAACAACAAGATCGGCGGCATGCGCGCAGAATATTCCGCGCGCATCCGGCAAGAACAAGCCCTGCCAGTCATGACAGGCAAAACAACGGCAGGCCGCAATACCCCGGAATGTCCTGCAATGGCCCGCGCATCCGGCGTTAACGGGGATTAACATGTTGACGTTAAAAGGCGTTCTCCCTATAGTGATGCGCCATAACGCCGACGGCCGCGTCAGGCATGCGCCCGTAGCTCAGTTGGACAGAGCAGGAGCCTTCTAAGCTCTTGGCCGGGGGTTCGACTCCTCCCGGGCGCGCCAGTAAAAAAATCAGACCGCCATGTGCTCACGCATGTGGCGGCCTTTTTTATGGGGCTTCACAACGTCACATTTTGCCATCCTGCCTGCTTTCGTGTTCCCGCCTTCCCCTGCATGCTGGCGATACGGCCCTGCGTCACATGCCTTCCGGGCAGCCTTTCTGAGCAGGCTTTCTGAGCAGGCTTTCTTTCGCGCTCGGCGTTCGCAGTACAGATTTAATACAAATTTAATGCGTCCCCTGTCATTTTTACACCCATTTTATACGCCTTGTCCTAGAGTTTTCCCGTGGGCTTTCATGCCTGCGGGAGGACTTTATGGAAAACATCATCTGGCAGTGCCTTCTCTACCTTTTCCTGCTGACGGTGCTGGCATGGCCCCTCGGAAAATATATGGGCAAGGTAATGGACGGCGAACCCTTCTGGCTGCAAAGCGTTCTTGCCCCCTGCGAGCGTGCCCTCTATCGGCTTATGGGCGTGAATCCCGCGGAACAGATGAGCTGGAAGCGCTATCTGGCCTGCGTGCTTGTTTTCAGCGCCGTATCACTGGTCCTGCTGGCTGCCCTGCTTATGGCACAGCATGTCCTGCCCCTGAATCCCCAGAATGTTTCCGGGGCCAGTTGGCATCTGGCCCTGAATACGGCCATCAGCTTTGTGACCAATACCAACTGGCAGTCCTATGCCGGAGAAAACGCCATGAGCTATCAGTCGCAGATGGCGGGGCTGACGGTGCAGAACTTTGTTTCCGCTGCCGCAGGCATTGCCGTGCTCTTTGCCCTCATCCGGGGGCTGAGGGCCTCCGGCGGGGCCAGACCGGGCAATCTTGGCAGCTTCTGGGCCGATGCCACACGGGCGGTTCTGTATATCCTTTTGCCGCTGTCGCTGGTCATGTCGCTTCTGCTCATCTGGCAGGGTGTGCCGCAAAATTTTACCGGGTACAGGGCGGTAGCCCTGATGGAACCGTTTGCAGCGCAGGACGGCACAAGCATCACGCAACAGCTTGTTCCTCTGGGGCCTCAGGCATCGCAGGTGTCGCCCAAGCAACTGGGAACCAACGGTGGCGGCTTTAACGGCGTCAACTCTGCCCATCCGCACGAAAACCCCAGCCCGGTGAGCAATCTGCTTGAAATGCTGGCCCTTCTGCTTGTGCCTGCCGGTCTGTGCTTCACTTTTGGCACACGGACAGGCGACATGCGTCAGGGAATAGCGATATTTGCCGCCATGTTCATCCTGCTTGCAGCCGCAGTGGGCCTTACCGTGCAGGCCGAGCTGACCGCCACACCACAGATCACTCAGGGCGGGCAGGTGCTTGTTGCCCCCCAGGGCGGCCTGCAAGCCCAGGCAGGCGGCAATATGGAAGGAAAGGAAACACGCTTCGGCATCGCAGGCAGCGCCCTGTGGGCCGCTGCCACGACTGCTGTGTCAAACGGCTCGGTCAACGCCATGCACGACAGCTTTACACCGCTGGGCGGCATGGTTCCAATGGTGCTCATGCAGCTGGGCGAAGTGGTTTTCGGCGGGGTCGGCAGCGGCCTGTACGGCATGCTGGCCTTCGTGCTTCTGACGGTATTTCTGGCCGGTCTCATGGTTGGCCGCACGCCGGAATATCTGGGAAAAAAGATCGAGCCGTTTGAAATGAAAATGGCTGTGGTGGTCTGCCTGACCACTCCGGTTGTCATTCTTGCCGGTGGCGGGCTGATGTGCCTTGTGCCCCAGGTTGTGAGCAGCCTCAACAATCCCCTGCCCCACGGTTTCAGCGAAATTCTGTACGCCGCCACCTCGGCAGGAGCCAACAACGGCTCCGCCTTTGCCGGTCTTAATGCCAACACGCCTTTTCTGAACGTCCTTCTGGGGGTGCTCATGCTGGCGGGCCGTTTTGCGCCCATTGCCGCCATACTGGCTCTGGCGGGCAGCCTGTCGGGCAAAAAGGCCTGCGCCGCCGGCGCGGGCACACTGTCCACCTGCAACGGCCTTTTTGTCTTTCTGCTTGTCTTTGTGATTCTGCTGCTGGGCGCGCTGAGCTTCTTTCCCGCACTGGCGCTCGGCCCTCTGGCTGAATACGTACAAATGACGCGCTGAACCGGCAGTCGCGGCTGCAATGCAGCTGACCGCCTTTTACAAGGATATCATCATGTCAGTAAAAACGAACAATCCCGGCGGTATGAACCATATCATGGGACATGCGCTGGCCGCATCGCTGGGCAAGCTTTCGCCCCGTGATCAGGCGCGCAATTTCGTCATGCGCGGTTTCAAGTTCAAAGTGCAACACCCAGTCCTTGGGTATTGGCGTCTTCTAA
>CAJMLK010000015.1 GCA_905214305.1 uncultured bacterium | reverse complement strand
TGGCAGGCCACATAGGCCGTGCGCTTCAGCACGCTGCCGGCCTCCACGCCCATAATGGCCGCGGCGGCCTTTGCCACCGCCTCGCCTGCCGTCCTCTGGCGCGCCGCCGCCGGTTTTTGCTTTGAACGCACGCAGGACCCGGGCGCAGGCTGGTTTTTTTATGCCAGCCGGGGCGACCAGTGCCCGACCGAAGTGAAGTAGGCGGGGGCAGCCTTGCGCACGCCTGATTCACGAAATATCGAAAAGCTTGCATTCCACCAGCTCGAAAACCACGAGGGCTGGCAGCGTGCCGCCCTGTATTCGGGGCAGGCAGATCCCTTCTGCTGTCTGCCCGCGTGGCAGCTTTCGTTTCATGAGGTCTTTGCCCCGGAGCGTCAGCTCATGGTGTGGCATGATTCCGGGCGCGTCATGGACAGCGTGGTGGTGCTGGCGGAGCAGGTTTTTTCTGCAGAGTCGGT
The DNA here is from genome assembly GCA_905214305.1 of uncultured bacterium. Lineage (GTDB taxonomy): Bacteria > Desulfobacterota > Desulfovibrionia > Desulfovibrionales > Desulfovibrionaceae > Desulfovibrio. The sequence continues at coordinate 58,872 of CAJMLK010000015.1, read as the reverse complement.
GCTGCTGACCCCCATAGATACCCTCTGGTTTTTCAGCTCGCCCCTGCTGGGGCCTGATGCCGTGGACATGCTGGCCCACGCCATGAGCGATCTGGCCGCGCCGTATCATCCTTTTTTTCCACGCATTGTCATCAGCGGCCTGCAGCCGGGCAGCGCAACCCCCCGTCGCCTCCTTCAGACCTTTGGCCGCAGCTTTGACTTCTTCATGCATTCGGAAACCGTGCAGTGTGCGGCCTCATTGCAAGGCGGGCTGGACGGTTTCCTGTCCCGCAGGTCAGCCAACCACAGGGCCAAGCTGGCCAAGGGCCGCAGGCGGGCCCAGGAGCGGGGCATAGTGTACGAGCGGCACATTCCGGCGTCAGAGGCCGAGGCGCAGGCCGTGTTCGAGCGCATGCTGGCCGTGGAAGCAGAAAGCTGGAAGGGGCAGGGGCAGTGCGGCATGACCGAAGAACCAGCCCGTGCCTTTTATGCGGCCATGCTGCGGCGTCTGGCCCCTGCGCGGAGCGCGCGCATCATGTTTGCCCGGCATGAAAACAGGGATGTGGGCTTTATTTTTGGCGGCATGGCTGGCGGCACGGCGGGCGGCGTATACCGGGGGCAGCAGTTCAGTTACGACCGCCACTGGAAAGACGTCGGCATAGGCAATCTGTTGCAGCTCGAACAGGTTGCCTGGCTGTGTGAAGAGCAGGCCGCACGGTATGACATGGGGCCTGTTACCGGGCCGCGCATGGCGTATAAGGCGCACTGGACGGAAAACCGTTTGCCCATTCAGACATGGCTGATGGTAAAAAAATAGGACATCGCCTCCGGTGCATGTCCTGAGGGCAGATATTCTTTGCGCGCCCCCTGTCAAGGCAATGCGCCACTGCCGCACAACCTGCGCGCCGCCCCTCCCTCTGGCTCCCTGTCGATTGTCATTGCTTTTCAACCTGCCTTTTTTACAGGATTTTTCCACGCGGTAGTTGCCGCGTGTCTTTCCCATATTCACCGGAAAAGTTTTTTGTGCTGCATGTCCGCGACAGGGCGCAAAGCCTTGGTACACGCGCATCGTTGAGAGGTTCTATAGAAAAATTATTGACATTTTCTAGCTAATAAACCAGATTTAAGGCTGCCCTCGCAAAAAAATGAGGGAAAGTACTAGGAGGACTGTCATGAAACGTTTTATAGTCGCTGTGGCGCTTGCCCTTACGCTTGCCCTTCCCGGGCTGGCAGCTGCCGAAGGCACCGGCATGTACCTGGCCCCCAAATTCCTTATGAGCATCCAGAGCACCGGACAGATGGAGCGTTCCAACGGTCTGGCCGGTAGCGGGGTGGACAACTACAACCAGTTCACCCTTGGTGGCGCTCTGGCTCTGGGCTATGACTTCTGGCCCCAGCAGATGCTGCCCCTGCGCGCGGAAATCGAATTCGCCCTGCGTGGCAACAGCGAAAAAAGCTGGAGCGACGGCGGTTCGAACCTGAGCAACGTCAAGGGCGTGTGGAACAACTCCACCCTGTTCGCCAACCTGTTCTGGGACTTCCGCAACGATAGCGCCTTTACCCCCTACGTGGGCGGTGGTCTTGGTCTGGCCTTCAACTACACCGGTTACACCTTCAAGGACAACGCCGGTAACAAGTTTGAAGCTGATGACCGCTTCACCAACTTCGCCTGGAACCTGGGCGCCGGTGTGTCTTACGACATCAATGAAAACTTCACCCTTGACGCTTCTTACCGCTTCGTGGGCCTCGGCTACAACGAAGTCAGCTCCACTGTGGGCGGCGTCAGGTACGAAGTGGGCAACCGTCCTTATAACAATGAATTTATGGTCGGTCTGCGTTACGGCTTCTAACGTATTTGCCTTTGAGAAACATGAAAGCCTCAAGGCTTGCATGACGCCCACTACGGCGCATGGCAGCGCACGGGCGTTGCGCCTGGGCCTTGGTGGCGGGCTGCCCACGCAACCGTCAGAAAAATGCTGTAGACAGTGTTCGCAGGCATTTGTCTGAAGAGAAGCCCTCTCAAAGGGTAAACGCCGGCTCCGCTGCTTGCCGGAGCATGCAGCCAGCAGTTCGAAATCTGTTAGAGACATCTGCTCCCAAGTGCTGTGCCCGCCGCGGGATCGGACATCTTGCTGCATGTCGGCAAATTGCGAGAGCTGACGCCGCCCCATGCGGGCGGTGAGAGCCACGGCCAAAACAGCGCTGCTTGAGGCGCACAGATCAAAGAGCCTTTCGGGATTCCCGGAAGGCTCTTTGCTGTTGGCACGGTGTGTCTGTGGCAGTGTGTCTGTTGGCAGTGTGTCTGCGGCTGCAAGGCCGTGTTTTCTGTTCTGTGTGAGGTTGCCCGCCTGTGTGCCCGTTGGCGGCGGTTCTGGGGCCGTGCGGTTTGGGGGATTTCGGGCTTTAACCAGAGCAGATTACCTTTGATAATATACATTCTCAAAGTTTGATGCACGCTCGCTTCGGCGTTTAACCGCGCAAATAACGTGCGCTTGCGCCTCCGTTGCGGGCGTCTGCTCCCGCATCCGCCAGAGCAATTTCAAAGTGAAATTGCTCTATCCGGGGCAGTTTTCCACAGTCTGCCGGGCCTGTTATCCCGGAAGTACAGCGGGGCAGATGATGGGGCAAGGAGTGGTTCTTGCGTCAGCCTGATGACCTGCGGAGGCCTGAAAATGCGGCCTATGGCAAGCGCTTGACCGCGCCAATGGCTGAGGGCACAGCCTTTGTCGGCAAAGATAAAAAAGCGAAAAAATCTTTTTTCCCCCCTTGACAATCAGTGGGGCCTTACAGTTCGGAACTTTTGGCAAGCATGAATGAAAAATGAAGAATACATGAGAAAAACGGAGTAAATTCATTTTATATTTGTGGATAAGAAATTGGCATTTTGTGCATATACCATATCCTATTATTCTGTTCCTTACGGGCTAAGGCTTTTCAGGGGGGCCACACAGGCTGTCAAATAGAAAAAAATAAAACATTTGTAGCAATTAACAAGAATAGCAATTGGGGAAAGCAAAAGCCGCCACCGCCGTAAACAGCCATTATTCATCAATTGCCCGTCGCCCGGATTTTGGGCTACAAGGCTGCATGCGAGAAAAATGGGCTGAAATTTCTGAAAATCTCAAAAAAATGCTTAAATCCGGGCTTTTCAAAGTCTGGATTGCTCCTTTGCACGCAAGTGTTCACGAGGGCGGGCTTCACCTTGTGGCGCCCAATGCCTACGTGGCCGGCAGGCTGGAAAGCATGATGCTTGCCTCACTTCGTGAGGCTGCCGCTCCTGTTCTTGGTCTTGAACCGGAACAGGTCGATGTGCGCATCGAGGCAGCAGGGCAAAGTGCAGACGCAGAGATTCCTGAAGAAAAACAGGTTGGTATGCAAAAGAATGCTGCCGTGGGAACTGAAGTTCCGGCTTTGGCTCCATCTGCCCCTGCGTCAATTATCGCCCCGTCACGTGTTCCGCGTCAGGCATCATTGCCGTTGGCGTCGGTGGCCGTGTACCGCGATACACAAAACTGGCGATATTCCTTTGCCGATTTTGTGGTAGGCCCCACCAATAATATGGCTGTTGCCGCCGCGCAGGATGTGAGTCGCAGCTGTGGCTGCGTGCGTACCCTTTTTGTAAACTCCAGCTCCGGGCTGGGCAAGACGCATCTGGCTCAGGCCGTGGGGCGCGCCATCAGCGATGAAGGCACCAATGCCCGCGTGGGCTACCTTACGGCCGAAGAATTTGCCTCGCGCTTTGTCATGGCCCTGCGCGCGCAGGATATTGAAGGCTTTAAAGCCCGCTTTCGTGAGCTGGACGTACTGCTGATGGAAGACGTGCATTTTTTCCAGGGCAAGGAAAAAATGCAGGATATGGCTCTGGCTGTGGTTAAAAGCCTTCAGGCCAAGGGCGGTCGCGCCATCTTCACTTCTTCTTTTTCGCCGCGCGAGCTGCAAAAAGTAGACAGCCAGCTTGTTTCGCATTTCTGTTCCGGCATTCTGACCGACATGGGCCGACCCACCAAGGATATGCGCTGTGATATTCTGGGTCGCAAGGCCAGAACTTTTCAGGTGCTTTTGCCCGACACTGTTTGCGAGCTGCTTGCCAGCCGTCTGACGGGTGATGTGCGCCAGATGGAGTCCTGCCTCAACAGCCTGATTTTCAAGGCCCGCCTGCTGAACTGCGGTCTGAATGTCGATCTGGCAATGGAAGTGCTGAGCCAGTATGCGGACGTGGCCTGTGGGCCTGATTTTTCCACCATCTTGCGTCTTGTCTGTGAAAGTTACGGGCTTAACGAGCGCCAGCTTGCATCGCGTTCGCGTCGCAAGGAATGTGTGGTCGGGCGTAATACCGCTTTTTATCTGGCCCGCAAGCATACAGAGATGACCCTGGAAGAAATCGGCGAAAAATTCAACCGCCGTCATTCCACTGTTATCAAGGGTATCACCTCGCTTGAGCGCGAGCTGTCCAGAGAATCCACCGAGGGCCGCCGCATAGCCCGCGCCGTATCGCTTATTGAGCGCAATGCGGGTTTGGCTGAGCGCCCCATGTAAAACTCTGTTGCCATCTGGCGCAAAAGCGGCCCGGTTTTCAAAGACCGGGCCGCTTTTGTCATATGCCTTCATCTGGATGGGCTGCGCCAGACTGGATCACGCTGTGGCTCGCCGGAAAGGGCCAGCAAGCGCACGCTGTTTGCGCTGTTACGCGCCGGAACGGGCATCCTGGACGCATTGGGAATGGATACTCTCAATGCAAAAATGCGCTAAAAAACGGGACTTTCCGCCAGCAGCAGGGCATCCAGAGCAGAGGCCGACAAGTGGCGGGATTCTTCGCGCCGCTCAGGCCTTACGCCCCACTGGCGCAGCACCTCAAGGGCCATGTCTTCTCCTTTGCCAAGGCATTGGGCCACGGCCGGAGAAAGAGCCGCACCCAGAGTCATGGCCGCAGGCTGCACACCGATGAGTGCGCAATGTTCCGGCATATTGCCACGCAAGGTGGCAAGGCCAAGAACTTCGGAAAAGCTGTTCTGGTGGGGGCCGATTTTTTGAGCGGTGAGATAGGCAGGCATTTGTTCACGCAGCACCATCTCTCCCGGTTCAAGGCCAAAGTCCACGGCATCCAGCACCAGCAGCCTGTCTGCGCGCTCCACGTAGGTCAGCAGGGTTTGCCCCTGAGTGCCGCCGTCCACCACTTCCACATGATCGGGAAAATCCCATCGGGCATAGAGATTCTGCGCCAGTCTGACGCCATATCCCTCGTCGCCGTAAAGAATGTTGCCAAGACCGATGATAATTACCGCTTCCATGAGACATCCTGTTTTGTATGCAGGCCGTGCCTGCAAGCAGAAGGCGGCCCCACTGGAGTGAAGCCGCCCTGTTGTTGCGCCTGAGTCGATTCCAGAGCGGTTTGCCTGAAACTGCTCCTGCGGCTGCGCGGCAAGCTGTTCTGCCATGCCGCGCGGCCCTGAATCAATCGCACTGTGCCTGCGCTGTCAAACGCTGCAGCGAGCGCGTGACGCGTCGGGATGCTGTTCCCGACGGCAAAGGCCCTAGAGTAATTTCACTTTGAAATTGCTCTGGCGGCTGCGTGAGCAGACGTTCGCTACGGAGGCGTAAGCGCAGTTTATCTGCGCGGTTAAACGCCGAAGTGAGCGTGCCTTAAACTTTGAGAATGTATATTCTCAAAGTTAATCTGCTCTAGGTTTTGCGCCGCTCTCTGTAGCCGCTGAACATGGTGGAAACCAGGGTGGTCTTGCCCATGATTTCTTCACGAATGACCATGTAAATATGCACGGTTACAAAGGTGACCAGAAGCAGCATGCCCAGCCTGTGCAGGCTGCGCAGCTCCTGGCCGTTGCCGCCTATCCAGTAGGCGAAGTCCAGCACAAGGCGGAAGGGCTTGAAGAAAGCCAGACTGCTGGCCTCGGCATACATGCCGAGCCCGGTAAGCATGATAACGAGCATGAAGACCATGCCCACGGCCATGCCTGCCTGAGCCAGCGGGTTATGTCCCACATGGGCGCGCGGCTCTTTATCGAGAAAGAGATACCAGCGGATGTCGTGCCACAGGTCGTTCCACCAGACCTTGCTCCAGACTGGCAGGATGATCAGCTCGCGCGAATAGCGGTTGCCGATAATGCCGTAGAGATAGCGCAGTATGGTGGAGATGATAAGAATAAAGCCCGCAATGAAATGTGCCATGCGGGTATAGCCCATATAAAAGGTGTCATAGGCAGAGGTTCCGGCCACAGAAAGCCAGGGTTTGCCTATGATGTACCCGGTAATGATGAGCACGCACACACAGACCACCATGACCCAGTGCCAGATGCGGATGGGCAGCTGGTACACATAGATGCTTTTGCCCATGGGGACTTCGGACGTGCCTTGTCTTGTATCGCTCATATCGTTCTCCTACGCTTGGGGCGCGCATGCGCCGGGCGTCAGCGGGGCCGGAGCTACATGCCCCTGTCCATGCGCACTGTGAGCAGGTCCTTGCCGTCGGGACCAATAATGTGGGTCGAGCAGGCAAGGCAGGGGTCAAAGCTGTGCAGGGTGCGCAGAATTTCCAGCGGCTGTTCGGGTATGTCCATGCGGGTATTCATCAGCGACGCCTCGTACGCGCTCAGCTGACCGTCGGGGCTGCGCGGCGCGCCGTTCCAGGTTGTGGGAACCACGCACTGGTAGCTTTCGATTTTTCTGTCCCTGATTTTAACCCAGTGGCCGAGCGCGCCGCGCGGTGCTTCGGTAAAGCCCACGCCCCGCAGTTCGGTTGTGGGCCAGGTTTCGGGATTCCACTTGGTGGTATTGGCCGTGGCGCGCACACCATTTTTGAGGTTGGTGATAAGGCGGTCGTAAAAATAGCGCATTTTTTCCGCCGACCATGCCAGCTCCAGAGAACGGGCGGCGATGCGGCCCAGAGTGGATTGCAGCACCGTAACAGGCACGCCGCCCGCGCGACCCAAAAAGTCGTCCACAAGGCCCTTGATATCGTCATTTTTACGAGCGTAGCCAATGAGCATGCGGGCCAGAGGGCCGACTTCCATCTGGTGGCCGCGCCACAGCGGCGTCTTGAGCCAGGAATAGCGATCCCGTTCGTCCACCTGCTTGAGGTCGGTGGGCGTGCCCTTGATATTGGGGCCGGGATTATAATGCGGCTCGGTGACGCCCTCCCAGGGGTGCAGGCCGGTTTTGCCCGCGGGGTAGGGCTTGTACCAGGAGTGGTTGACGGTTTCCTGAATTTCTTCAGGATTGGTCAGGCTTACGGGCAGCACTTCGTTGAAGTTGCCGTTGATGATGGCTCCCGGAGGCATGAGCAGGCTTTTTTCGGTGTAGTCGTTGGCAATGTCGGGGATGCCGCCGTAGGCCAGCACCGAAAGTTTGGACAGGCCGCCGCCGATATTGAGCCAGTCGCCGTAGAATCCGGCCAGAGCCAGCGTGTCGGGAATGACCACCTGCTGGGCAAAGGTGCGGCAGCGCTCGATGACCTGAAGCACGAAGTCCAGACGTTCCTGATTGATAACGTCGGACGCGCCCACGCCGTCAATGTTGAGCGAGCAGGGAACGCCGCCCACAAGCCAGTTGGGGTGAGGGTTTTTGCCGCCGAAGATGGTGTGGATGTGAACCACGTCTTTCTGGAAATCCAGAGCCTCGATATAGTGGGCGACCACCATAAGGTTGGCTTCGGGCGAGAGCTTGTAGGCAGGATGCCCCCAGTAGCCGTTGGTAAAGATGCCAAGCTGGTTGGAATTGATGAGCTTGAGCAGCTTGTCCTTGACCGACTTGAAATAGCCCGGCGAAGAATTGGGCCAGGGCGACAGCTTTTGCGCCAGCTCGGATGTTGCCTTGGGGTCGGCCCCGGAGGCCGAAACCACGTCCACCCAGTCCAGCCCCGTGAGGTGATACAGGTGCACGAGGTGGTCGTGGTACATGAGGCAGAGCTGCATGAGATTGCGGATAATATTGGCATTGTCGGGAATATCAATGCCCAGGGCGTTTTCCACCGCATGCACCGAGGCCAGGGCGTGCGTGCCCGTGCAGACGCCGCAGATGCGCTCGGTAAAGGCCCAGGCGTCGCGGGGGTCGCGTCCCTTGAGGATGATTTCTATGCCGCGAAAAATGGTTCCGCAGGAAACGGCATTGGTGATCACGTTGTCGTCGTTGATATTCACTTCGCAGCGCAGGTGGCCCTCAATGCGGGTTACGGGGTCCACAACGAGGCGGCGGCCCGCGTCAACAACAGTATATCCTTGCGTCGAATATTCATAGGACATGGGTGCGTTCCTTAGCTCTTGCTGGTATCTTCGTTAACTTCCGGGGCTTTCTTCTTGTCGCAGGCATGGCGCACCATGCTGGCCGCGCCGTGAATGGCGACACCGGCGGCCACACCCGCCACCGCGGCCACCCCCACGCTTTCGGCAGTGGAGTTGGTTCCCATATGCGGGATGGTGGTGATGCGGTCGTAGAATGATTGCTGGTCCCAGAAATTCTGCTCCGAGCAGCCGATGCAGCCATGCCCGGACTGGATGGGAAAGGAAACGCCGTTGTTCCAGCGGGTGGAGGGACAGGCATTGTAGGTGGTGGGGCCTTTGCAGCCCATTTTGTACAGGCACAGGCCGGAGCGCGCGCCTTCGTCGTCCCACGATTCCACGAACTGGCCCGCGTCAAAGTGGGCGCGGCGGTAGCACTGGTCATGCACGCGCACACCGTAGAACATTTCGGGCCGCCCTTGCGCGTCAAGGCTTGGCAGACGGTCATAGGTGATGATGTAGGTCAGGATGGAACTCATGACCTCGGGAATGGCCGGGCAGCCGGGAACCTTGATCTGCGGCTTGTTGGGAAAAAGCTTGTGCAGCGGAGTGGCCGCCGTGGGGTTGGGCGATGCGGCCTGCACGCAGCCCCAGGAGGCACATGTGCCCCAGGCGACCACGGCCTTGGCATGCTCCACACCGCGCTTGAGCTTTTCATAAAAGGGCTTGCCGCCGTCAATGCAGTACATGCCCTGTTCATTCAGGGGAACGTTGCCTTCAACAGCCAGAATGTACTGGCCCTTGTATCTTTCAATGGCCTGCTCATAACAGGCGTTGGCCTGTTCGCCCGCAGCCGCCATGATGGTGTCCTGATAGTCCAGGGCAATCATTGAAAGAATGATGTCGGCCGCCAGAGGGTGGGCCGTGCGCAGGAACGATTCGGTGCAGCAGGAACAGGAAAGACCGTTGATCCAGAGCACCGGAAGACGGGGTTTTGTGGAAAGGGCCTGGGCGATAGCCAGGTCCGCTCCGGGGCCAAGCCCCATTGCAACGGCTGTGAGCGCACAGAACTTCATGAAGTCCCGGCGGCTGACGCCTTTGTTGCGCAGAACCTCGGCTGTTGTTTCAAGACGTGCCATAGTTACCTCAACGCTTTCTAGGTTGGAAGTGAGCCGTGAGGAGGGGGAGGGGGGTGCAAAGCCGCACCGGGCAGAAAAGGGCTATGCAAAGCCCGCTTTATCATAAAACCTACTAATAAGATTATAGGCCCATACACGCAAAAGCAAGTGAAAAAATTGGATGAATTCTGTCTGATTACTGTCATCCACCGCAGCGGCGCAGGCAATGGCGCAAAAAAGCGGCAGATATATAGCATTTCATGTTTTTTCTGTGCCCTCCCTGCCATGCGCAGCGGGCAGGCGGGCACAATAGAAGAGAGGTTCTTTTGAGCAAAAGAACCTCTCTTCATAACAGACTTTTCAGCCACTGACGGCCAAAGCCGTCCGTTGGGGGCGCGTTGGAAACGCGAACCGGGAATATCCTGTCAACGCTTTGCGGCGCTGCCCCGGAACGTGTCCGCACAGGGGCACAGTGCTGCCCTGGGGGCGGGAGCCGCCTGCGCTGTCGCCGTAACCGTCCTGACCGGTATTGTTCCGGGCAGCATCGGTTTGGCCGGTATTATTTCTGTCGCCGTGAGCCGCAGCCCACGGCGACCATGCAGTGCTATTCTTCTTCTGCCGCGCCTTCAAATTCAATGAAGCCGGGGTTTACGTTGGTCATGGCGTTAACGATGAGTTCCACCAGTCCGCCGTAGGCGAAGTTGTTCTTGGTGTACAGGTCGTTGTGTTCGAGGATTTCGCGGATCTGGCCCTTGCAGTTGGAGCAGGGGGCGCAGATGTACTTGCGGGTTTCGGGTCCGAGGCAATCCTTGAAGGCTTCGCTGATCTGCCACATCTTTTTGCGGCCGGAGATGTTGCCGCGCCATTGTTCGATGTTGTTGCGGGTCATGATGGCAAAGCCGGAACCGCCGCCGCAGCAGTAGTTGTCAACACCGTGGCAGGGCATTTCGCGGAACTGGGGCGCGATTTTACGCAGAATTTCGCGCTGGGGTTCCACGATGCCCATAAGGCGCACCACGTTGCAGGGGTCGTGCAGGGTCACGGGAAAATCGTTGCGCGAGGGGTCGAGCTTGAGGCGGCCGCTCATGACGATGTCGCGCAGGGTGACATAACAGCTTTCGCGCGGGACCTGATATTCAAAGGGGATCACGCGGTCGGCTATGACGGTGAGCGCCTTGTGGGCATGGCCGCATTCGCCGATGACGATTTTTTTGACGCCCAGTTCCTTGGCGGCCATCATGTGTTGCAGGGCGATGCGGGCGGTCTGGGCATCATCGTAGAAGACGCCGTAGTTCACGCCGTCATAGGCAAGGGCCTTGCTGGAAAGCGTCCACGAAAGGCCCGCTTCCTGAAAGATCAGAGAAAAGGAGGCGATGTTTTCAGGCCAGGCCATGATTTCGCCGGCATTGTGCAGCAGCATGATGTCTGCGCCCTGCACGTCAAAGGGCGTATGGATGCCCACGCCGGTGATTTCCGTGTAGTCCTCGTCGATGAACTCCACGTTTTCTTTCACCACTTCGGGGGTCATGCCCGTGGAAGAACCGGCCTTCATGTGGTTCATGGTTCCGCGTTCGTGCAGTTCGCGGGGGTAGATGCCCATTTCCTGGCTGAAGACCTTGCGGATTTCGCGGGCCATCAGGCCGTTGTCCACACCGATGGGGCAGGTCTGGGCACAGCGGCGGCAAAGGTTGCAGCGGTAGGCCAGTTCGCCCAGGCGGGCCACGGTTTTCCAGTTCAGGTTCATGTCGCCGTAGCGCCATTTTGCCAGAGGCTCTTTCTTCACATACTGCTTGTAGATGCGGCGGAAGATTTCGGAGCGGAAGTTGGGCCGGTACATTTCGTTTTCGCCCGACATCTCATAAAGATGACAGGCATCGGAACAGGAGTTGCACTGCACGCAGTTGTCCATGCTGGTTTCAAGCATGGGCAGGAATGTCCAGTTGTTTTCCTTGCTGAACAGCTTGCGTACACCGTCGAGAAACTTGTTGACCAGCTCTTCCTCTTCTTCACGATTTTTGGGCCGGGGAATGTTCAGCACGCAAACTTCGTCAAGAATACAGGCGGTGTTTTCTTTCTGCTCTTCAGTAAAGGGCTTCCAGGGCATGGTATGCATATCCACAGCCAGTTCGGGGATCTCTTTCAGGTCAATGCTGACCATCTGCCCGTCGACGGTGGAAACGTCAGTCAAGCGAAGGTTGTCTTTCATGTCTGAACTCCCTAGTCTTCTTTCTTTTCTGTGGGGTTGGTGGTGGCAACATCTACCCATGTTCTGGGGGTTCCATCACCGGAGATATGCTTGGCCGACCAGGTCACATTGAACTTGAGGGCCTCAAGAATCTTTTGCTTGTTCTTTTCGCTGTAGTTGGTGGGCTCGTCGCCCCAGCGGATGTCGTGGTACATGAAATACTTCATGATCAGGTGGCCCATGTTGGTCATGGGGATCCAGATGAGCAGGAAGAAGCCCAGCAGCAGGTGCAGGCTGAAGAGTGTGCTGGTCTGCGGAGCAAAATTGAAGGTAAGCAGGTTGTAGATGAAGGTGCGGGCCAGCTCGAAATACGAGGGGGCAACAGCCCAGGCGGCCAGACCCAGCACGCCGAAGGCCACAAACACGCCCAGGTTGAAGTAGTGTTCGGGCGTGCTGTAGCGGCGCAGGCCTTCATCATTGCGGCGACGCTCAATAAGGCCGATGCCGCCGATAACGATGCACAGCGCGCCAACCAGCACAACAGCGTTGATGACGTTGCCCACGAAAATCATGACGCCGCCGTGCGGGTTCAGACCGAAAAGCTGAGCAATGACGGCGCAAAGCACGATGATGGTTCCGCCCATGAGCATGTACATGCCCACGTGGAAGGGATAGGTGCGCACCCACAGCTTCAGGTTGTGTTCAAAGGTGGCGTGCAAAAAGAGCACTTCGGTCAGAATGCCCTTGATGTCGCCCCAGTGTGAAATATGGCGCGGCTTGGTCCACCAGTCTTTTTCTTCCATAAAGCTGCCGCCGTAGGCGGCCTTTTGAGCACCCTCGTGGGGGACCGGGTAGAGTTCCCAGCGTACATGCAACGGGCTGGCCGCCATGTATGACCGGATTTTCAAGTATGCCATGCAAAAGAAGCCGGCTACCGCCAAATAGCCCAGGATGTAGAACAAAATGGTCATGCGTTTTCTCCCGTTGGGTCAATATGCCGCTGAAACATGGGTTCGGCGGGCCCGGCCCGGCCGGTGCGCCGCTAACAGCACGGCATGCGTCTGCTTGCCTGCAGCCTCTCCTGAAAAGTACCGGGCCAATGACCGTGGCGGACCGTCCCTGTCAGGAATTGGTCACGTTAAGGCATAAAGTCAAGATGGCCGGTGGCACTCCTGATACCTAAAATATAAAAAAATGCAAAGATGTCACATAGATTCATTATGACAGAATTAATCAAGATTAATCTAATTTTATTTAACAAAATCAGATAGATTTAAAGCCCAAAAATATTTTTTTGGCAAGAAAAAATATTTTTCCCGCAAGCAGAATCGCCCACGAAAATGTTGCAACAGACATTTCTGGCGATATTTGCATAAACATATTTGTTTGCTAGGTCTTAATATGGCAAAACAGAGCAGAATACTACGGAATAAAACGTCTCTGGAACAGTGCCGGGCAGGCCATGTCGCACACATGTGCAATAGAAAAGCCATGTTGCGCCAATGGGGGGGGATGGATGTGGATGTGTGCTCAAGGCATGCCCGAAGGCATCGGGCGAAATGGGCAGTGCGCCCGCGCGGCAGGCTGCTGCTCACGCAGCCGCCACATGTGGCGTTGATTCTGGCGAAAACCACGGTTCTCACCAGAATCATGCGTTGAAAAGGGGAGCATTTCAAAAGCAAAAGCCGCAGAGCAAGTTCTCTTTGAAATTGCTCTGGCGGATGCGGGAGCAGACGTCCGCCGCGGAGGCGTAAGCACACAGGTTATCTGCGCGGCTAACGCAGGGCCGGGCGGCGTGGAAGCAGTGATGGCCATCCTCAATGCGAAAATGCTCTAATCGCCGGACAGAGGCGAGGAACTGCGGGATTCACAGGCGGTGTATGCGTAGACAGGGAGACGGGCAGAGCCGGAGCTGCGCAGGGAGCGGCGCATTCTGAAACAGAGGTGCTTGGGCGGGAAGCGGTATTGGAACGTGCAGGTTGGAAGCTGTGCGCGGAATATGGCGGGTGGTGGTTGAACGTGCAGGCCGGTGAAGGCGGGAATTTTTCAGAAAATACAATCCAGCCAAGGCGGACGCCGCACCGTCTGTTCCTGACCTTCACGAGAAGGTCGCCACGGGGTCGTCCGCCGCTGGACTCGCTGATTTTTTAAAGCAAAATATGGTCGTCGTGCATGAGATCGCGCAGTGTGATGGATTCAAACACTCCATCAAGGGTTGATTGCAGGCTTTCCCACGCCTTGCGCACTTCGCAGGCGTCAAAGCGCGAACAGTGGCCTGGCTTTTCCAGGCAGCCGCTCAATTCAATGCCCCCTTCCATCAGGTTTACGATGCAGCCAAAGGTGAGGTCTTCGGGTTTGCGCAACAGCACATGCCCGCCTTTGGCCCCACGCACACTGCCCGTAATGCCCGCCAGCCGCAGCTGACGTAAAATTTGTTCAATAAATTGAGAACTGATGCCTGTCTGGCTTGCCAGCATGCTTGAGGAAACAGGTTTCTCAAGTCCGTTCTTTGCCAGATAGAGCAATATACGGGCAGCGTATCGTGTTTTTGCTGAAAGCTTCATTGCGAAACCCCCACGGCGCAGTAATAAAATGGAATATAAAATCGGCCAATGGCCGTATCACACTGTGTTGGAAGTTTGGGCTTCCGAAGCATAATTTGAACAAAGCACAGTATAACACCACAACCGGACTTTTTGCATCTCTTTTTTTTATCTTGTCGCAAGCCTTGCGAAAGACTTCACACAGTCGGAAAGTCAGCGTTTTCGCCAATTCGCACGTTTGGGCACAAAGCCCCAAAGTCGCTTGACGCGCAAAGTGGCTTGAGCTAAGAATCATGAGTAAAGCAGTCTAAATTAGACGTATCAAGTATTGTAAGTTTTATCGCCTCCAGCAAAATAAGGAATAAATATGCGTATTTCCACCATGTCTTGTCATGCGCTGCACCTGCTATTGTGCCTTTCTGAACAAGATCGGGCTATTCCTGCTTCTGCTTCCGAATTGGCGGTCTCTACGGGCATTTCTGAAAAGTTTGTGCAAAAAATCATGCGCTTGTTGCAGACTGAGGGAATTATCAAAAGCGTACGGGGCATTGCCGGGGGCCACATGCTTGCCCGCAACCCCGAAGCCATAACTCTGGCGGACATCATCTGCGCGGTGGAAGGGGGCATAACCCTGCCCGGCGTCAACAGCGAAGCTCCGGCGGGCAAAGCCGCTCTGGATGTTTGGGACAAAGCCGCCGAGGCTCTGCGCAACTCCCTTGATGCGGTCACCCTTTGCTCCGTGAGCCAGAACGCGGGGCTTTCGCAACGGCATGGCACGCGCCGTAAGGCCGAATATCCTGTTCACAGAAGATCAGAATCCGAACTCGGAGGCCCCAATGCAAAAGCATATTCTCTTGGTAGACAGCGATGCCGAAAGTCAAAGCAGGATGTCGCAACTTCTACGTCAATCTGACTATCAGGTAAGCGTAGCCTGTAATTGCGATGAAAGTCTGAACATGGTTCACAATTGCAAGCCTGACTGCATCATTTTTGATGTGGAACTGGAAGGCACTTCGGGAACCATCATGTACAGCCGTTTGCGCAGGAACTCGCAGACACGCCATATTCCGGCCATTGTCTGCACCAACGTGGGGCCAAGACCGGTGTGCTTCGGAACGGGCATTCCCGTCCTGAGCAAGTCCTGTACCTGTGAGGCGCTGCTGGGGGCTGTTTCCGCCGCCACTGCCTGAGGGCGAAGCGCCGCTGGGGCCAGCCAGCCGGAACTGTTCTTTGTCTGCTGTGGCGGCAAGTGATCACAGGCTGCAAAGGTTTTTATTGTTGGCCGGGCAAGTGGGATGCCTTGCCCGGCCAACGGGCGTTCATGATGCGCCCTGCGCAGAGCGGCGGTTTGCAAAAGGACAAATAAACCGCAGCTCTGTCACTTTAGAGCATGTAACACTTGAAATGCTCGCTTACGGCAGGCAAAAGCCTGCCCGTTCGCATTTCTTGGCAAGGATTTTTCTGAAAATCCTTGCAGAGCAGTCAGCGTGTTTCACTCGCAAGCTACTCTGGTCTATTCGGGCGCGATGTGGCGGATGTGCGGAGGAATCACCAGCATATCCACCAGCAGCGGCTTGAGGAAGGACCACTTGATGTTGTGTTCTTCGTAGACTTCCATCATGTCGCGTATGGCGTCCCAGCAGTTGTGGCAGGGCGTGATGACCATTTCAGCGCCTGTGGCCTTGATCTGCTCCAGCTTGTTGGTAAGAGCCACGTTGCGCTCCTGCCGGTAAATGCCGATGCCGTTCAGGCCGCCGCCGCCGCCGCAACAGAAGTTGTGGTCGCTTTTGGGGCTCATTTCGCGAAAATCTTCAGCAATATAGCTCATGATTTCGCGGGTAGCCATGCCAAGGCCGTGGTTGCGCACGTAGTTGCACGAATCCTGAAGGGTGCAGGGGACCTTGATTTTTTTGGCCGGATCAATCTTGATCTTGCCATTGCGCAGCATTTCGGCCACCCATTCCACATAGTGCATGAAGCGCACCGGCGGATCGCCGCTCTCACGTCCGGCCCAGTAGGGGCCTTCAATGACGGTGGCGCGGTGGGCATGCCCGCACTCGGTTCCCACAACCACTTTGGGCTTGATGCGCTCAACGGCGGCGTAAATACGCTTGACGTTCTGCGCGCAGCCTTCCCAGTCACCGGCGAACATAGTCAGCGAAGTATTTTCCCAGCCTTCGCGCGGCACAGTCCAGTTGGTGTCGGTCACGTGGAAGAGGATGGCGGCCAGAGCAATATCTTCAGGATAATGCTTAACCTCGCGGGCGTTGAGAACGTACATGACGTCGGCATGTTCCTTTTCAACGGGGATTTCGAGGTCGGGCCATTCTTCCTGCTGCTCTTCCACCATCCATTCACAGGTTTCGAGCCAGTCTTCTTCGCTTACGTCCATCTGAGCGCCGTACACGCGGTGCATGCCGGAGCCGATCTTCATTTCCCACGGAATAAAGCCGTGCTTGAAAAGAATGCCGCGCAGATAGCTGAACATGACGCCGGTGTCGATGCCGTGCGGGCAGTAAACGGCGCAGCGGTTGCAGCAGGTGCACTTGCCCCAGGCAGCGTCCATGCATTTGATCATGAATGCGGCGTCGACCTTGCCCTTGCGGCGCAAAAGCTCGCCCAGGGTCGCCTGTATCTTGTACGAGGGAATCTGGGTGGGGTCATTATTGTTTGTTCTGTAAAAGAAGCAGCTGTCGGCGCACATGGCGCAGTGGGCACAGATGTCGAGCCACGTGCGGGTGCGTGATTTGCAGGTCTGCTCCAGGTCGCGGGCCAGGGCAGCCTGGTCGACCTTCATTTCCTTCATTTGGCTGTAATATTGCGCCCCGCCCTTATCCTTCAGCAGGTTAAGGATGCCTTCCTTGGTAGTGATGGGGGTGGGGGTGCAAAGCAGTTCGGACATGGTTCGCTCCTTTCAGGCGAAAATAATAATACTGTTGCCCGTCTTACCAGGGGAAAGCGCCGCCGCGAGTGGCTCCGCCTCTTTTGATGGCAAAGTCCATGCCGATCTGGGCGCGCGACAGGAAAAAGAGCACAATGTGCGAAAGCTTGGTAAAGGGGGCTAGAATAAGGAAAAGCTCGCCGCTCAGCACATGCAGAACCATCCAGCTCTGGTAGGCCGAGGTATCCAGGCGGGCCATAAGCCCGGTGGCGAAGGGCAAAAAGGTCAAAAGCAGGATGAACCAGTCCGCGCGGCTGTTCAGTTGCCGCAATGCGGGAGAGGCCATGCGGCGCGCGGCCAGCAGCAGAATAGCCACAAGGCTGAGCACCGAAAGAATGTCGGCCAGGGTTCCGGGCAGCGAGGGCAGGCTGATGCCCAGGTAGCGCTCAAGCAGCACGGTGTGTCCCAGCAGGAAAAGCGGCACCAGCACAGCGCCGAAGTGCAGCAGGAAAAACAGGGTGGTGGCTACGGGCTGTGTGCGCCAGCCGTCAGTGCCGCCGGGGATAAGCCATTTAAAGATGGATGCCAGCGCGCCGGGGATGGAGCGGTTCGTGTGATAGCGGTAGGCGATGCGCTCAAGGCGCCAGTCCAGGCCGCGCACGTAAAGAACCACGCGGGCCAGCATGCCTACTGTAAAAATGACAAGTGAAATGACAAAAAGCGGTCCGGTAATAAAGTCAAGCATCTGATTCTGCCTCCTAACGTTCTTTCTTCCTTATGCAGTGAGCCACCGGCTACTTTTTGGCGGCGTACTCAGATGCGATGCGCTCGCTATGGCAAACCCGGCAGTCTACAAGGCGGGGGCCCTTGGCAAGTTTGACATGACACTCGGTACAGGTGGCATGCAGATAGTCCATCTGCTTGCCGGGAGCGACGTTTCTTACATTCAGAAACGTCTCGGACAGCCCTTCGTCCGTCATCTGGTGACAAGCGGTGCAGTCTTGCCCCTTGTCTTCCAGATAGGCGATGTGCTGGTCATGGGTGAAGAAAACCGGCGGCATCTTCTTGGCGCTGAAGGCCGGGTAGGTGAAGGGAATACGTTCCTCACCGAAGGCCACGCCTGAAGACAGTGCCATGCCGAGAGCCAAAAACAAGAGGCTGGTGAGAATGGTTCTGAATCCGATGTGTTTTTCCCGCATGGTGGATCCTTGCTTCCTGACATAATCCTGGTGATGTTACCCCGGTAAACAACCAGCGCCGGGCACAATATATAAGGAAATCCCGAGCACGCGCTTCGGGATTTCCCCTGGTTCCGCGTTTAGCTAGGCTTTGGCCCTGTTAAGGGCTTCAGCCGCGTTGCGCATAAAAACAGCACATTTGTAAGGTTCGTTTTTCATGCACCGCATGGCATAGGCCGCGCCAAGATAAAGAAACAGGCGCGATTCATAGTCCAGCCGGTTGGTCTGCAGCCAATGGTCGTGGGGCGCTTCCGCCTGCGCCAGATCTTTGGCGCGGGCAAGGTCGTCCGCATACGCATCACCGGCAAGCTTGGAATACAGTTCGCAGATTTCCTCAGCCAGGTATTCACGTTCTGATAATGCCGACATGACAACCCCCTTGCGTCACGCGCGGTTACGCCCCACTGTACATGAGGCATTGGTAAAGGGCAATTAAATTATGTAATTTCTGACTCAATTAATCCATACAAAAAGATTATTATATTAAAAATACTGCGTCAACATGGTTTCATTTTTTTGTGACAAAAAATATCTAACTATCAATGCTTGTTAATTATAAATGTTGACTAATTAAATATAGTATTTTAGGCACAAGCGATTCTTGTACTACTGCAACAGCTGTGCTGTAACAGTTGCAAAAGATAGCTTTCAGATACATTTTCATGTTTGAGTGCCCAATTTTATTCATAGTGCGTTTATATGTTTTATATTTGCGCGTATTTAAAGGTTATTTAAAGCTTACTATTTTTGTAGTGTTTAGCTTGCCTGTGGGGATACCAGCAGCGGTGCATGAGGATTGCGCCGTCTTGACGATGCTGGGGCACGCAATTTTGCATGCCTCAGCGCCTGACGGATTTTGTCGTCATGGCAGAAAAGCATGTTATTTTGCAATGTTGTGTGATGGTGATTTATATCACAAATGAAAGCCTTTCTGCGGCTCGCGCGAGGCGCAGAAAGGTAAAACTGGCGGCGCAGGAGGGAGTGGGCGGGTATGATGCTGGCTGACGTCAGGTATGATGCGGCTGACGCCGGATGATGCGGGTGGTGTGGCTGACGCCGGATGACGCCGGTTGATGCGGATGGTGCGGTTGATGCCGGTTGATGCGGGTGATGCGGATGGTGCTGGTGATGCCGGGGCTGGTATGGATGTCCGGGTGTCACGGCCGGGCAGGCGACACGACAGGGCGCGTACTATTTGCCGCTTGCTTCCTGTCGTGCCAGTCCACACGGTGTGCGTGCACGCGCTGGCGGCAGTCAGGAAGCGGTGGCGGCTCAAGCCCGGACTTTGTCGCGCGTGCATGCGCTGGCGGCTGTCCTCTGCCGCCATTCTTTTGCCGCTTTGTTGGGGCAATGACGTAACAGGCCCCTGTGCGCTCTTGCCGCCCGGTCATGCATGCGTTAATATTTATGGGTTATACGCCCCCTGAGGGCTTTAAAAACAAGGTGGATTTCATGCAACAGCAATGCCCCTGCGGCAGCGGCCGTTCTCTTGATCAGTGCTGCGGTCCCTATATTGATGGCACGGTATGGCCCGGTGATGCCGAAACTCTCATGCGTTCGCGCTATTCGGCCTACGTGCTTGGCCGTTATCAATGGCTTGTGGACAGCACCCACCCGGACTACCGGGAGGGCATTTCCGTAGAAAAGCTCACGGAACAGGCCAGAGATGTGGAGTGGTTGCGTCTGGACGTGGCCCGATCTGAAAACGATGTGCCCGCCGGAAAGAACGGCGAGCTTTTTGATGTGGTAGAATTTCATGCCTATTATGAAATGGAAGGCATCCCCCGTCAGTTGGGTGAGCGCAGCTTTTTTTCCCGTCAGGACGAAAAGATCTTTTATGTAGACGGCGTGGCCCTGAGGCCGGAAGCGTACCGCAGGCAAAACCCCAAGGTGGGGCGCAATGATCCCTGTCCTTGCGGCAGCGGCAAAAAGCATAAAAAATGCTGTGGAGTCGAAAACGCTTGAATGCCACAGATCACGCGGCACGAGGAACCGGAAAAACAGGCCCGCTGACGGCCATCCGCCAGTTTTGCCTCGAATGCCAGGGGGCTTCAGGCAAGGCTGTGCGCGCTTGCGCCGACAGGCATTGCCCGCTGTGGGACTGGCGTCTGGCCTTGCTGGCTGACGGGAGCTTTCCCGCGCCGGAGGCCGAAGCGGGGCGTCAGGCCCTGCGCGCCATCAGGCGTCAGTGCATGCTCTGCGCCGGAGACTGCAAAGAAGTGCGGGCCTGCAACGCGCGCGAGGCGTGCGTGCTGTGGCGCTACCGTTTCGGAGTGCGCCCGCAGACCTACAAGGCCGTGCGCCGCCGCTTTTTTGCCCCCAAGCCCCTGAGCCTGTTGTGACGGACGCGCTGCGGCAGCCCTTTGGCAACGCAAGCCTTCCGCGCGTTTCAAAGCCGCCATTTCGCCCCCGGGCGCTGCGGCATAAGGGAGAAGCCTATGTCCCACTATCTTGAATGGTCGAGAGCCTACAGTCACAGGTTGCATACGGCGGATGCCGCTCCTCTTGAGGCCAGGGCTTCAGAAATGGGCCTGCGGCTGGAGCGCGAACTGACGCAGGGCCTTTTGCCCTTTCTGTCCATGCCGTACCGTGCATCGCTTGAAAGCGGCCTGCCCCCGGTGCTGGAGCGTGTGCGCTCCTGCAGGCACATGCTGGTACTGGGCATCGGAGGCTCCGCCCTTGGCGCGCGCGCCGTGCAGAAAGCCTTTGCGCCGGGGCAGGACAGGCCGGGGCACACCGGTCCCAGCCTGTGGATCGCCGACAATGTGTGCGCCGGAGAGTTTGAAGCCCTGCTTGCCGCGCTGAACCCGGCGGAAACCGCCGTGGTGTGCATCAGCAAGTCCGGGGGGACCATTGAAACGCTGGCGCAGTATTTTCTTGTGCGCCAATGGCTTCAGAGTTCTCTTGGCGAGGGCTGGCGCGAGCATATGGTTGTGATCACTGACGCCGTGTCGGGCTATCTGCGTCAGGAGGCATCGCTTCACGGTCTTGCTTCGCTGGAAGTGCCTGACCATCTGGGCGGGCGCTATTCCGTGCTTTCCGCTGTGGGGCTGCTGCCCGCCGCCTTTCTGGGCATCGACTGGCGCGCGCTGCTGGACGGTGCGGCTCAGGTGGCGCGTCCTCTGGTGGAAAATCCACGTCAGGTTGGCGGGCATCCTTCCTACGCTCTTGCCTGCTGGGCCAGAGCGCTTGAAATACAGGACTACAGCGAGCTGATTCTTTTCTGCTATATCCCGCAGTGGGCCGCTCTGGGGCCGTGGTTTGCGCAGCTATGGGCCGAAAGTCTGGGCAAGGACGGGCAGGGCATTTTGCCCGTGCCGGCCACTGGCGTTACAGACCAGCACTCAGTGAACCAGATGTTTCTGGACGGCCGCCGCAACAAGGGCTGCATTTTTCTCACGGGCCGTGGCCAGCAGCCGGGGCGGGCTTTTGGTCAGGACCTGCCGGAAGAGTGGGCGTGGCTGCGGGGCAAGCCCCTGGGCGCGCTGCTTGAGGCCGAAGCTCTGGGCACGCGCATGGCGCTCTGCATGAGCGGCGTGCCGCTGGTGCATCTTGATATGGAAGATACCGGCCCCCGGTCTGCCGGGGCCTTCATGCTCCTGCTTGAGGCCGCCACCCTGTTCACCGGCTGGCTTATGGATGTGAATCCTTTGGATCAGCCCGCAGTGGAGCTGGGCAAACGTCTTGCCAATACCCGTCTGGGCGCGCCGGGCTACGAGCGCGAACAGGCGGATCTGGACAGTTTTATGGCCGTACCGCTGCAAGAGCAGGTGTTTTAGGGCATGTGGACGCTTTTCAGGAAAAAAAAGGACGTGTCGCCTGAGCCTAATGCCGCCGCATTCGGGCAGGACGGCGCGGCTCAGGCCGGAACAGGCCGTGGCGCAATGCCGGGCAGCGGTCAGGATTGCGGGCAGGCAACCCCTGCCCCGGGGGCTGCGGCCGGGGGGCAGGGCGACGCTGGCGAGGGGCTGCCCCTGAGCTATGCCCGGCCTTTGTCCTGGCTCTCGCTGGTGATCATTCTGGTCACCAGTCTGGTGCTTTCGTTTTTTATTTCCAACTCGGCCCGCGAAACGCTGCTGACAAGACAGGAGGGCTTTGCCCGCCTGCTGGTTGAAAACCTCAACAGCCAGATATTTCGCCGGTTTGCGCTGCCCACCCTGATCGGTTACGGGCGCATCGCCCTGCGGCAGCCCGCACAGTATGACCGCCTTGATCAGGTGGTGCAGTCCGTAATCCACGGCTTGCCCGTGGAGCGTCTGCGCATTTATGATTTTTCACGCATTGTGGCGTATTCCACCCGCAAGGAAGAAATCGGCCGGGCCGGGCTTTCTCCGGCCAATCTGGATGAAGTGCTGCACGGCGCTGCGCCCAAGTCCGAGATTATTTCTACCATACCCGCATGGCAGGCCCCTTTCAGACTGCCGCTGGAAGAGGGAACCTTTGTGCTGCGCGTGCTCTACCCCCTGCGGGGGGAATCGCTCAAGCCCGGCGAGGATGCCCCCATCATGGGCGCGCTGGAGCTGACGCAGGACATTACGGGCGACTACGAGCAGGTGCTGACGTTTCAGGGCATCATCGTGATCATGTGCCTCATGTCTTCGGTGGTGCTTTTTGGCCTTTTGATCATGCTTATCCACAGGTCGGAACGAGTGCTGGCCGAACGCATGAATAAAAACCGCCAGCTTGAAAAGCAGCTTCACAGCAACGAGCGTTTTGTGAGCATGGGGCGCGTCATTGCCAGCATTGCTCACGAGATCAGAAATCCTCTCGGCATCATACGTTCCAGCGCCGAACTGCTGCAACGCCGCAGTGATGCCGATGCGGGAACCCGGCGCATACTGGGAGCGATTTTTGATGAATCAGTGCGTCTTTCGCAAACCGTAAACGACTTTCTTGACTATGCCCGCCCCCGTCAGCCCAAGCAGGACCTGGTCGATGTAAGCCTTGTGCTGGATCAGGTTCTGGGCTTTCTGGAAGGCGACATGGGCCGCCGCAACGTGGCGCTGGAACGCAATACTGAAAAGGGCCTTTTCGTTCATGGCGACAAGGATTTGCTGTACCGCGCTTTTTACAATATTCTGGTGAACGGACAACAGGCAATGGACGGGCCGGGCATACTGCATATCAGTGGCGTGCATGACGGTCAGGGTCATGTGCGGCTGGAGTTTCTGGACTCCGGTCCCGGTTTTGACGCCTCCGTTCTGGCTAACCTGCTGGACCCCTTCTTTACGACCAAGGATGGGGGCACAGGTCTTGGCCTGCCCATTGTGCAGTCCATTATCACAAGCCACGGCGGCGTGATCCAACTGGAAAACGGCCCGGAAGGCGGCGCTCTTGTACGAGTGCTGCTGCCCGAAGCCCATGCCGGGGTACAGGAATAGTCTTATGAGTGAAAAAGCGCATATTCTGATTATTGATGACGAGAAAAACTACCTTCTTGTTCTGCAGACCCTGCTGGAAGACGAAGGCTATGTCGTCACCGCCATCAGCGATCCGGAAACGGCTCTGGCCTTTCTGGATGAAAGCGAAGTTGATGTGGTGGTTACAGACATGAAGATGCCCAAGGTAACTGGGCGTCAGGTACTGGAGCGGGTCAAGAAAAGCTGGCCGTATATTCCCGTGCTTATCATGACGGCATTCGGCTCCATTGAAAGCGCTGTGGAGCTTATGAAGTATGGCGCCTTTGACTACATCACCAAGCCGTTTTCCAATGACGAGCTGCTGCTTTCCGTTCACAATGCGGTGGAGCTGGCCCGCGCACACCGGCAGTATCGCCTGTTGCAGGAAGTGATGGAAGACCGCTACGGCGTACACAAGATTGTGGGTCGCAGTCGCGCCATACGCGATGTGCTCATCATGGTTGAGCGCGCCGCACCCAGCCGGTCCACCGTGCTCATTACCGGTGAGTCGGGGACGGGCAAGGAGCTGATTGCCCGCGCCATCCATTATACAAGCCCACGCAAAGACAATCCCTTTGTCTCCGTCAACTGCATGGCGCTCAATCCCGGTGTGCTTGAAAGCGAACTTTTCGGGCACGAAAAAGGCTCTTTTACCGGAGCGGTGGCCATGCGCCGTGGGCGCTTTGAACAGGCTGACGGCGGCACGCTGTTTCTGGATGAAATTGCCGAGCTGACGCCGGACTTGCAGGTCAAACTGCTGCGGGTGCTTCAGGAGCGGCGCTTCGAGCGCGTGGGTGGGGGAGAGGAAATAGAGGTGGACATCCGTGTGGTGGCTGCCACCAACAAGGACCTTGCCGCGCTGGTGGAAAAGGGTGCTTTTCGCGATGACCTGTACTACCGGCTCAATGTGGTGCAGATACCCCTGCCGCCCCTGCGCGAACGCCGGGAAGACATTCCCCTGCTTGTGGCGCACTTTGTGGACAAGGTTTGTACCGACAATACCATGCCCGCAAAAACATTCAGCACCGAGGCCCTCAACTATCTTACGGGCTATGAGTGGCCGGGCAATATCCGGCAGCTTGAAAATGTGGTTGAGAGCTGTCTGGTGCTGGTTCCCGGTGCTGTTATCAATGTGGATAACCTGCCTGCAGAGATTCGCGATGAAGAGTCGCAGTTCAAAAGCGCTGTGGACCTTCTGCCCGTGCAGCTTGATCTGGCCGATACGCTGGAAAAGATTGAGGCCGCGCTTATCCGGCGCGCGCTGGTACGGGCTGACCTTGTGCAGGTAAAAGCTGCGGAATATTTGGGCATTTCAAAGAGTCTGCTGCAATACAAGCTGAAAAAATATGCCATAACAGGGCATTAAAGCATTTCAGGACGCCCGCTTCGGCGCGTAACAGCGCAGCTTCAGCCGTAACGCTCCCTGTCGTAACGGCTGAAGCTGCGCTTTCGCCTCCGTGGTGGGCGCCTGCTCACGCATCCGCCGCACCGTTTCTTCTCGACTGCGAACCCTCAGTTTGGCGCCTTAATGGCTGTTCCCCCTTTTTCTCACGCACTTTGCTGTTGTCTGGCAACTCCAGCTTACCGTCTTGAGGGAGGGGGGAATAATCTGCTGGAGCAGCATGTCCGACAAGCGTGCTGATGAGGCGTACGCACCGGTCACGCACGCACCGGCCAAGCACGCACCGCACGTACCGGTTACCCCGCACAGGGCGGGTTTTTCCTGCTTCATGGCGACCGGCAATTGGGCGGGGCTTGTTTTCTGTTAAAGAAACAGGCTGCAAGCCACAAAGAAAACATGCTTTTTTTTGCCGTTCAGGTGGTATCCTTTTTAGCTTGTCAAAATGTATTTTTTGCGCAACTATCATGTAACAGAATTTCACGCGGCAAGGGCCGCACCTTGCCGTAGGCGCAGCACACCCGCTGTGGCGTGGGGATGATTTTATTGTTTTTTTATGCTGATTGATTGCTCAATTAGAGCATTTAACACTTGAAATGCTCGCTTACGGCAGGCAAAAGCCTGTCTTCTCGCATTTCGTGGCAAGGATTTTCAAGAAAATCCTTGCAGAGCAGTTAACTCATTTCATTCGTTAATTGCTCTAGAACGTTTTGCTTTTGAAATACGCCCTGTTTCAACGCAACAGTCTGGCGAAAATCGTGGTTTTCGTCAGAATCCACGCCACGTTGTGGCGGCTGCCGCCTTCGCGTCAGCAGGGCAATTTCACAGTGAAATTGCCCTGGAGCCGATTTGCCGAACGTACTGTTCAGCATCTGAAAAAGCCGAATATTTTTTACGGGGCAGCCCTGCGCTGCCGCTTTGGCTGTGGGCGTATTTCTCAGGTTTTCAATATGGTATTGTTTTGTATACAATACTTTTGCCGCCAGCCTGCATGCCTGCCTTCTGCGCAGGCCTGGGGCAAGCACAGGCGCATACGCTGCTGACACGCATAATACCCCGGCAGGGCATGCCGGTCCGGTTGCATGAGATGCAAGGAGACAAACAGACTATCATGACTACTGCAAATACGAATATCGCCAGCCCAGAGCGGCTGCAAGGCAGACGGCGCAGCATACAGCGTCCGCGTGTACATGCCGAAGTGCTGTCCTGTCTGCTGGAAGATATACAGTCAGGCGTATACCAGGTGGGACAAAAGCTGCCGTCAGAGCGCGAACTTATGGAAGAGTTCGGCGTGGGCCGTCCTGCCGTGCGCGAAGCGCTGTCGGCACTGGCGCGGATGGGGCTTATCGAGGTTTCGCCCGGTATGCGGGCGCGGGTTTGCAGGCTGACGCTCAACCCCCTGTTGCGTGAAATGCGCGCCACTATGGAAATTTACTCCAGCACGCATGACGGCTGGCGGCAGATGCACGAGCTGCGTCAGTTTTTTGAGACAGCCGTGGCCCGGCGCATGGCACGCAACATGACTGACGAACAGACGGTCGAGCTTGAGCGTATTTTGCAAAAGCAGCGCAATCTGCTGGACGATTCGGCCATACGAGAATTTTCCGAGGCTGATATCGAGTTTCACCGCTACCTTGTGAACTGTGTGGGCAATAATTTTCTGGATATTGTTTCCGATGGGTTCGCGGGCTGGCTGATTACGCCCCTGTATGCTTCCATGCAGGTGCGGCAGCAGAGTGAACTGGCCTATGAGGCCCATGTGCGCATTTTTGACGCCCTGAAAAAACGGGACGCCGATGCCGCTGAAGAAGCCATGCGGGCGCATCTGGAAGAGATGCGCGGCATCTATCAGGTGGATGTCATGTCGGGAACGGAAAAAAAATCGGGCAAAATGTAGCGGCAGACAAGCCGAAAACTTTTTCCCGGGAGCAGATTCAAAGTGACCCTGCTCTCAACGTTGAGAATATGCATTCTCAACGTTGCCCTGATCGAGGGCCAGCGGTCCTGTGGCCGGAGGACGGTTCTGTCCGCCAGCCGCAGGGGAGAGGCGTGCCCATTTGAAATGGCAATACCCGAAAAGGGACAGGGAGCGGCGTACCAGACAAGGCACGCCGCTCTTTTATGTCTGTCGGAGAGGAGGGGCTGCGGACGGATGCCCCGGTGGGCGCGGCCGCAAAAACAAAAACCGCAACGGGGATTCCGTTGCGGTTTTTATGGGCCGGACACCCGGCAACTTCTGCTGCCGCTGCTTCCTTTCGGACCTGACGGAGTTGGCAGTGCTGCCGCCGTCCGGCTTGGCAAATGCTTTACTTGGAAAGGGGGCGGCTGTCAATGCCCTACTGCTTGCGCCATCTGTCCTGTTACGGCGGTAAGCAGGCCGGGTATGGCCGCGGCGTTGCTCATGAGCCGTTCAAGCATGCTGTCACTCAGGCCGCCTTTTTCCTGAAGTCTGCGTCTTTCATCCAGCGGATCATACAGCGGCCAATCCGTGCCAAAAAGTATCCTGTCGGCGGGATAGGCGGCCAGCAGGGTTTTTACAAGCATGGGCGTGGCAAAAGGCGTGGTGCTTGAGCTGTCAAACCACAGGTTGGAGCGCTCTTTGCCCGCAAGAGCCTTGAGCGCATGCGCCCACATGCGGTAGCCGCCAAAGTGGGCAGTAATGACCTGAAGGCGCGGAAAAGCATCCACAATGGCAGCCAGCTTGTACGGGCAGGAGGGATTTTTTTCAGGGGAAACTTTGTCCCCGATGTGCATTTCAAAAACAAAGCGTCCTTGCGCAGCCTCAAAAATGGGCAAAAGACGCGGATCATTGAGCCAGAAGCCCTGAAAATCCGGGTGCAGCTTGATGCCGCGTATGCCTGCGGCTTCGATGCGGTCAAGCTCTGCCTCCCACTGGGCGTAGCCGGGGTGTACCGTGCCGAAGGCAATCACACTTTCCGGATGCGCCCGTTGCAGGCTGATGGCGTAGTTGTTGGCCGGAATGACCTGCGCTGGCGATGTGGCCGCGCACAGAACCACGCACATGTCTATGCCGGCCCTGTGCTCGCTTTCCAGCAGATTGGTGATGGTCCCATTGCCCGCACAGGCAACACTGTAGTGCCCGTTGAGATGTTCCACGGCCTTGTGCGCTATTTTGGGGTGAAAGGCGTGGGTATGGATGTCGATACGCATGGCTAGACGCTGCTCACCCCGTTGACAACGTTTACAGGCGTGCCGGCCTGCCAGCGGCGGATGTTTTCAGCCGTGAGATCAATAATATTCTGCCTTGCTCTGGTAGTGGCCCAGGCAATGTGCGGAGTGATAAGCGTATTGGGCGCGTGAAGCAGGGGATTATCGGCGCTTGGCGGCTCTTCGGAAAGCACGTCTGTGCCGAGGCCCCCCAGCTGGCCGCTTTCGAGGGCAGCCGCCACAGCTGCTTCGTCAATCAGCGGGCCACGGGAGGTGTTGAGCAGAATGGCCCCCTTGCGCATGTTGGACAGGGTCTTGGCGTTGATGATGTGCTGCGTGTCTTTGGTCAGGGGGCAGTGCAGCGAGATGACGTCCGATGCGCAGACAAGATGCTCCAGTGTGGCAAAAGCAAAGGGACTGTAGGTGGGCGGATCTTTGGGGGTGCGGCACTGGGCAAGAACGTTCATGCCAAAGGCGTGCGCCAGTTCACCCATGCGACGGCCAATGGAGCCAAAGCCGATAAGACCCATGGTCATGCCCTCGAGGCAGACCGGGGGCTTTTTCCAGTAGCACCACTGTTTTGATTTTTGCCAGTCGCCGTTTTTAACGCTGAGGGTATGCAGGCTGGTGTGGCGGCACAGTTCAAGCAGCATGGCCATGCCATGCTGGGCCACATCGCTGACACCATAGGCCACCACATTGCATACCGGTATGCCCTTGCGGGCCAATGCTTCGGTGTCGATGATATTATAGCCGGTTGCCAGCACCCCGACCATGCGTACGCTTTCAAGGGCCGGCAGGTCTTCCTTGCGCAGGGGAGTCTTATTGGTCAGCAGCACATCTGCGCCCTCGGCGCGTTGGGCAAGCTGATCCCTGCTGGTTTCGTCATATATGGTCACATCGCCCAAAGCAGTGACAGGTCCCCAATCCACATCGCCGGGGTTGAGTACCCCGCCGTCCAGAATGACAATCTTCATGGGAATATCCTCGCTTGCGCGCAGTGTAGCCTGAGCCTGTGACCTGTGCAAGGCCCTGTGACTGGAGCGAACAGCGACGCATGAACACAGAAAAAGTGCACAGTTTCGCGGGCAGGCGCGCTGGTCTGGCCGGAAAAGCGTGCGCGATGCACACGGCAGGCGCGGCGGCGTGGCCTGTTGTGTCAGTGATAGCATCCATTCATGACGCGTGGCTGCCCGTGCCACAGGTTGCAACAGCGCAATTGCAGGAGAGGCCCACACGCCGCAGTTCCCGTGGCAACAGTTCGGGCCTTGGCAGGGGCTGCCATTGGTGTCTGCCACCAGTACACGCTGGCATCAGTGCGCGCTGCCTGGCACGCGTTGCCGTTGGTACAGGCTGCTGTTGCTACAGGCTGCTGTGACAGTTGCCCCAGCAAGCACGCCGATTTCGCGCAGCAACAGGGAAAAGAGAACAGTGAAAGAAAGCAGGGAAAAGAGGGCAGTGAAGAGAACGCTGCAACAGGGCGGGAGAAATGAGGGGTGCGAAAAGCGGGACGAAAAAAGGCCACCCTTGCGGGTGGCCTGACAATCGTCACACTGACCGAGGTCTAGTGGCCGATAACGCGGAAGTCGTCGCGGCGGTTCTTGGCCCAGGCGGCTTCGTTGTTACCCTGCACGGCGGGGTTTTCCTTGCCGTAGCTGATCATTTCAAGCTGGTTGGGGTTCACGCCCATCATGACCAGGTACTCATACGCAGCGCGAGCGCGGCGTTCGCCAAGGGCGAGGTTGTATTCCTGGGTGCCGCGATCGTCGCAGTTGCCTTCGATGCGAACGCGGATGGAGGGGTACTGCTTCAGAAGGTCGCCCTTCTGCTTCAGCATTTCTTTGTACTGGTTTTCGACGTTAAATTTGTCGAAGGCGAAGTACACGCGGCCATCAGTGATCTGCTGGACGGCAGCGCGCATTTCAGGGGTCATGCCATCGTCATAGCCAGGTTCGCCAGTGGTTTTTTTTGCACAACCAAAACCGGCAGCCAGAGCCATGACCAAAGCGAGAATAAGAGCGTAGCGTTTCATTGTGTCCTCCTGAACAGCTCATTCTCCAAGAAATTAATACCTTTCCTTTCTGCACACATAAGGGCGCATTGCCCTTGCATTACAGATGGTATCCGCACCGTAATTTTTGTCAAGGAGTGTGCGGGGGGTTAGGCGCACTTTCGTAAAATATTTTTTACCCGGCAGGCTCGAAAAAAATGGCAAGCCGGGTAAAAAATGGTTTTCAAAAATTCAATATGCTGAATTTGTTACTTTTGTTGACCAGGCATGCCCCAACGGGGGAAAGACGAGTCTCCACCGCCTGTGGGCACTCTTTTGGCGTCGCCGCCATGCCTTGTTGTCAGGTAAATGCCGCGACCGCCTCCGCGTGAGGAGGTGAAAGCGATAAAATAGCTGTCCGCGCAGAAAGAGGGCTGCTCGTCGCTGCCGGGACCAAAGCTGATCTGGCGTTCCGTACCGGTCAGCATGTCCTGCACGAAGATGCGGTGACCGTATTCCGTCATGCGGCTGTAAACCACAAGTGTGCCGTCGGGCGACAGGTTTGCTTCGGAGTTGTACGTGCCGTTTTTGCTCACACGGGTAATGGAGCCGCTGCTCAGATCCTTGAGGAATATCTGGGGGCCGCCCAGACGGGACGAGGTAAAGGCCATCTTGGTCCCCGTGCTGTCAAAGGTGGGCGACACGTTGATGGATTCGTTCTGCTCAAGCACCCGTTCTTTCTGGAACACGTGGTTGAGCTGGAAGATGACGGGGTACTTGCCGTTGGAAAGGGCAACCGCCACCTTGTTGTCAGGCATGAAGGCGGGGCCGATGACCACGTTGCCGGGGAAGCGGATGCGCTGCACCTTGCCGGTGGAGCGGTCCCACACGCCAAGAGCGTGCGACTTGGGGTCTATCTGGGTAAAGACCACAAAGCGGCCGTCCGGCGACCATGCGGGCGACATGGCTTCGCCGGGCATGTTGGTGATCTGGCGCAGATCACGCCCGGTGGGCTTGACCAGCCAGACGTTGGAATCCATCTTGCCGTTCTTTTTGATAAAGGCGAGCGTGGAGCGGAAAAAGGCCCCGTTGCCCGTCAGTGCTTCGAGCAGGTCGGCGCAGAAGCGGTCAGCCACTTCGGGCAGGTCCCGGGCGTTGACCTTGGGGTATTCCTTGCCGAACAGGCGACCGCCAGTATTGGTTTCAAAGGCGCGAATCTGCACGGGGCGTGTGCCGCTGTCACCTTCGGGCCAGAATGTGGTCACCACAATGTCGGAACCGGCAAGCTGGAAGCGCTTGAAGTCCAGACTGGGCGGTTCATAACCGGCCAGCACCACGCCGCCGAGCACAGCCTTGGGGTCTGTGAGGCGCATGAAAGGAAGGAAGCTCAGGTTTTCCTGAACAATTTTTTGCAGGTCAGCGCCCATGCCCGTGGCTTGCACCTGCGGGCCTTTGAGAGGAGCGGCCAGGGCCAGATTGACGATGTTCTGGCCCGGACCGTAGATATCCACGCGCATGGCGGCCTGTGCTCCGCTTCCCAGAGCCAGCCAAAGCCCCAGGGCCAGGAGAAAAAGCAGTTTTTTCATGGCGTCAGCAGTCCTTGTTGGGTCGGCGCGCTAGCGGCGCACCAGTGTAAGAGTTATGTCCAGCGTTGTGCCAAGGTCAGCGGGCGGCGGCGTGATGCTGCCTGCCTTTTTGATGCCTCGGCTCACGAACGAATCAAGATACTTGTCACCGCTTTTTTCAAGAAACGTGAAGCCGGCGATGGCTCCGGTAGCGGGGTCCACCGTCAGCCGTACAGTAGGATAATAGGTCCCGAGCGGCGTTTCAACCGGTATGATGATGGCGTTGGCAAGCTCCCGGCTCAGGTTGGAAAAATATTTGTTGTGCTTTTTTCCATACCGGAACTGAGCCTTGTTGTCCGGCCCGTAGGTGGTCGGCCCGTCCGGCTGCGTGGCAGACTGCGCTGCGGTGTTCGCCGGAGAGGAGGGCGCTGGCGCGTCCGCAACCGCTCCCTGCGCTGCATTCGCCGCCGTGCCTTCAGGCCCGGATGGCGGCGGAGCGGACAGGGGCGTGGGGGCAATGGTCAGCGCCGGGGCTTTGGGGGCCGCAGCCGCAGGGCCGTTGCCACTGTTTGCGGAAGCGCCGATGGCTACCGTGGCCGGGGTACTGTCCTGGCTGTAGCCCACCACCTTGGGCGGCTTGCCGCCTTTGCCCATGCTGCGGCCGCCGGTCTTGTCGCCAGCGGGATCGGCCGGGGTCGGCTGTCGTGACGAAGGAGCCACCGGGGCGGACCTGACCGTGGGCAGATCTACGCCTGCCGCCTTGGCGGCCGCTTCAGCCCGTTCGCGGGCGCGCTCCTCGGCGCTGGCGGCCCGGCTGTCGCTCATGGCCGCTTCCGCCTTGGTACGCGCGCGTTCTTCCTGGCGCAGGGCTTCCACATCATCAATGGGCGCAGCCCGCACTTTGCCCCGTGGCATACCCGTCCAGAAAGACAGATGTACCTCAAGGGCTTTGCCGTGGGGCGGCTTGCCAAAACTGCCGATCTGGCGCACCGCGCCGCAGGCCGAGCTGTCCAGCGCCTCCATCCCGGAAGGGCGCGCCGGTGTGCAGTTTTGTACATGGCCTGTGCCGTCAAGCGCCACCTTCACCTGTACCTGAAAATCGCCTTTGAGCGCCGGTGGGGGCGCCCAGATTTCCACAACCTTATTGAGCATTTTTCCGGCGTAACCGCCTGAAGCATCAGCAGCTGCCATGGCCGCCGCCCGCGCGCCCGGTGCTGAAAGGCACAGGGCAGACGCGGCGGCAAGCAGAACTGTTACGGGAAAAAACGAGAGAAACAACCTGCGCTGCGGGGAAGGCATGGTATCCTCCTGTGGGCGCAAAACAGCCTATATTTAGAGGGCTATCTGCCCATGAGTTCGTTGAGGGTAAACACAAGGTCCAAGTCACCATATTCCGCCGATGGCGGCGGGGGGAAATCTCCGCTCTGGCTTGTCCGAATGACCGCGTTGACCGCTGAAGCGTCAAACTGCGAGTTGCCCGAGCCTTGCGAAACAACGGCCTGCTGCACCTTGCCCTGCATGTCCACGCGCACGCGCACAATGCAGCTCAGGTTCAGGCGGCCCGCCGAGGCAAAACCCCAATTGGGGCGCACCGCCAGCATGACCTGCCCCATGTATACATCACCAAGGCCGCCACCACCAGCTCCATCACCTTCGCCGCCGCCGCCGCCACGGTTGCCGCCGGCCCGTTTCTGGGCCTGGGCCAGAGCCTGCTCCACGGCATTGCCCCTGTCGCCGGAGTCCGCGCGCGAGGTTGCCTTGCGCTTGGCCTGCTGCAGGGCCGCAGTTACGGGGTCTTCAGCGGGCTTCTGGTTGCTCTTTTTGTCGTCCTTTTTGGCCTGCTGCGGAGGTTCGGGCTTCTTCTGGTCCTTGGGCTTTTCCGGCTCCTTGGGCTTTTCCTGCTTTTGTGGCTTTTCTTCTTTTTTCGCGGCCACAGGCTTTGCTTCGGGCTTTGGCTCGGGTTTGGGCTCCGGCTTGGGTTCGGGCTTTGGCTCGGGCTTTTTTATGGCCGTGGAATCCTGCCTGGGCGTTGGCGGCACAGGAGCAGGTTCTTTTATTTCAGCGCGTTCGGGGGCGGCCACTTCTGCCTTGGGCGCAGGGGGCGTGGGCGCAAGCGGCCCGTCGCCCGGCGTGCCCATATGCCCGAGAATGGGAGACGGCGTGCGGTTACCGCCCGGTGCGCCTTCCACAAGACTGATCATCACAGGCGGGGCGTCCAGCCGTATGGGGGGAGGACTGGGCCAGAACCAGATAAGCAGAAAAGCCGCCAGGTGCAGGCACAGAGAAAGAACATAGGAGGCCAGGCGCATAGGAACCTACTTCGGGGCACGGGCAGGGGCGTTTTTGCCGCCCTTGGCCGGGGCTTCATCGGGCTGTTCGGCGATCACGCCGAGCTTTTCAATGCCGACGGCCTTGATATGTCCCATCACTTCCACCACGGTGCCGTAGGGCACGGCCTTGTCGGCCTGGAGGAAGAGTGTTTTATTTTTTTCTTTGACCAGACGTTGCAGATAACCCTCAAGGTCTTCCATATTGTCAACGCCGTATTCATCCAGATAGATTTTGCCGTCGCTGCGAACGGTCAGCACCATATGGTCCGCTTCTGTAGGCAGCACTTCAACCTGTGTGGTTTGCGGCAGGTCTACCTCAAGCCCCTGACTCATCATGGGGGTCGCTACCATAAAGATGATAAGCAGCACCAGCATGACGTCCACAAAGGGCGTGACGTTGATTTCCGAAACGAATTTGTTGCCGTTGCCGACACTGGCGCCCATGTTACATCTCCGTTGCGCCCGTGCGCTGCACGGGACGGTGGGCGTTGAGTTCACGCTGCACGCGGTTCAGAAAAACGCCCGCGAAGTTCACAAGCAGGGTGTCCACCTGCGAAAGCTTGCCCATAAAAATGTTGAAGCCGATGGTGGCGGGAACGGCAACGGCCAGACCGATGGCGGTTGCCACCAGAGCTTCTGAAATGCCGGGAGCCACCGTCGCCAGAGAGGCGGACTTGAGCATGCCGATGGAGTGGAAGGAGCTCATGATACCCCAGACCGTGCCGAACAGGCCGATAAAGGGCGCGGTATTGGCCGTGGTAGCCAGAAGGGAGAGCGAGCGCTGCAAACGTGACAGCTCGCTGCCCACACCCTGGCGCAGGGCGCGGCGAACGTTGTCCACCACCACTTCGCTGCTGTTGCCAAGCTCTTTGGAACGGTTAAATTCCAGCACACCCTGATGGGCGATGTAATAAAGGGGGGAAGACGGGTCGGAACCCAGAGACTGCACGGCTTCGCGCAGGTTGGGGGCTTTCTCGAATCCGGTGGTGCCTTCCAGAGCCTTGTTGTTGGCGGCACTGAGGGCAAAAAACTTTTGAATCATCAGGCCCCAGCTGATGATGGACATGACCACCAGAAGCGCCAGCACTGCCTTGGCTACCAGACTTGCCTGGGCAATCATTGAAAAAAAGCTGAATTCCATAAGGTTCTCCATAAGTGCGCAGCAGTCTTGGTTTTCACAAATCGCCGCAAGTAGTGCCGGAACGCAGGGCGCAAAAAAGCGCCGGCCATGACGGCAGTGCCGCCACAGTCGCATGAGGCTCTGGGGCGGAGAATGCAACGAGTGGGGCAAATTTTCAAGATTTTTTTAGACCTTTTGCCCCGGAACCGCATTGGACGGGGATTTTCCCGCCCGCTGGAGGGAATGCACCCGGCAGGCATTTTCGTCAAGTCCAACCACCTGCTTTGGAGCAGATTAACCTTGAGAATCTACGTTCTCAACGTCTACGGCACGCTTGCTCCGCCGCTTGCGCCTGCCCGGGCCTGCTTGCGCCTGCTCGGGCCTGCTCGGGCCTGCTTGCGCCTGCTCGGGCCTGAGCGCGCGTATTGCGCCGTGGGGCAGCGCCGGTTGTATCTCCCCGGCACGTGAAGTTCCGGCTGCAAGCAGCCACGTGGCCGCGCCGGGCGCATATGGCAAAAGATCCACAAGGCTGAGCGCCGCACGTCATCTTATATGAAGGCAGCTTTTTGGCAACCCGGCCCGCTGTGTGGCTGTTCGCCGTCTGGCGCGGGGCCTTGAGCCGTCACGACGGTCACGTGCTTTCCTGTTTTTTTGACCTGGACTGCGCTTGTCAGGCGGGCGCGGGCAGGGTGTGTCCCGCATATTGTTCCTGCCATGATTTCAGGGTGGAGTGGAAGGAAAATTCTGCAATGACGCCTTGTTGAAAATGCCTGGAGAAAATGTGAAAACATAATTTATATTTATTTTTTGTTTTCAATGGGATATATGTCAGGGCGTCATAAGGAAAAGCTGGGGTTGGCGCGCTTTTGTGCGCCAGGACCCATGATGCCGCAGGGGCGGGCGATGAAGGCGGGCGGGCTTGTATTGCCAATGCTGTGCCGGGCGTTGTATGTAGATTCATGCGATGTTCGTCCTACCCATGCGCCGGCCTGAAGGCGCGTGTCACTTTCTCAAGAACGGCGGTTTCAGTGATTCGCTCGTCTGCTTTTTCTCTTGTTATTCTGGCTGTTTTCTTCTGTACCTCTTCCGTTGCTGCAAGTCGCAATGCGGCATCCGGGGCTGCTGTTCCTCTCTTTCAGGGGCAGCGCAGCCTTGGAGGCCAAAGCGGCGCAGAGGCAAAGGCCGCCAACGGGAAAGCCGGTGGTGCGCGCGGCATAACCATGCCGGATGCCGTGAATCAGGCTCTGGAGCATAATCCGAGTCTGGGTTCGCAGGAGGCACAGGGCCGGTCATCTGAAGAAAGCCGCAAGTCGGCGCGCGGGGCTTTTGGCCCCAGGCTTGGCATGAGCTATTCGGTGGCCAAGCAGGAACGGGACAGTACCGTGCGCAACGCCGAGCCGCCCAAAATGGGTACGTACAGTTGGGGCGTGGAGGTTTCTCAGCCGGTTTTTCAGGGATTTCGCCTGCTGGCAAATTATCAGAAAGCGGCCTTGCAGGCCGACAGTGATAAGGCGGCTTTGCGCAATGCCGAGCTTGCCATGACAGAGCAGGTGCAGACCCAGTTTCTGAATTTCTTGCGCTACGAAGAAAGTGTGCGCAGCGAGCGCGACGCTCTTGCGCGTTTGCGCGATCAGTTGCGCATTACCACGGCTTTTTTTGACGTGGGCCTGCGCCCGCGTCTGGATGTGCTTCAGGCCGAGGTTGACGTGCGGCAGGCTGAAAATGCGGTGATCAAGGCTGAAAACAGCCGTGATACCAGTCTGGCAAAGCTGAACACCCTGCTGGGCTTTTCGGCTACGGCAGGGATAGGGTACGCGGGTCAATTGGCCCATGTGCCGTTTACGCGCTCTCTTGAGCAATGCCTCGAAGCGGCGTACCGCCAGCGTCCTGACATCTATATGGCCGCAAAGTCTGTGGAAATTGCAGGCAAAAACCAGCAGGCCGTACAGAGCGACTATTATCCGCAGGTTGAGGCATATTATAATGTAACCCAGAGCGGCAACACCCCCGACCTGCAAAAGGACGGAGCCAGCGGCTCCCGCACGCAGACCTGGGAAGTGGGCGCGCGTGCCACCTGGAACGCCTTTCAGTGGGGCACGACCTATTATGCTGACAAGGAAGCGGGCTGGCTTGTGACCAAGATGCGCTATGAAGCTGAAAACCTTAAGCTCAACGTCGGTTACGACATCAAGTCCAAGCTTCTTGCCGTCCATGAGGCGGAAAAACGCATCAATGTGGCCGAAAAGGCCGTTGAGCAGGCCACCGAAGCGTACAACGTGTCTCTGGCCCGCTAC
Organism: uncultured bacterium; assembly: GCA_905214305.1. Taxonomy (GTDB): domain Bacteria; phylum Desulfobacterota; class Desulfovibrionia; order Desulfovibrionales; family Desulfovibrionaceae; genus Desulfovibrio. Next base: position 21,435 of record CAJMLK010000015.1, on the reverse strand, counting down.
CAGGAACAGGTGGGCACGAACTTTGACGTGCTGGACGCCTCATCCAAGCTCACTTCGGCCCAGGCTTCGCTTACGGGCGCCAAGGCCGACTATCTTACAGCCCTGTCCCAACTGTATGTGGCAATGGGCGAATTTAAACCTGACCTGATGCGGCGCGACCGGTAAGCGGCTTCGCGCCCAAGCACAAGCGATAGAGGAATGAAAGAACCCTACCTTACCATCACGCCCCTGGGGGGCCTTGGAGAGATCGGCCTTAACTGCCAATTGTGGGAAACCGCCGGCGGCGTGGTCATGGTTGACTGCGGACTCATGTTTCCCGATGACGCCCATCTGGGCGTGGACGTGGTCATCCCGCATTTTGGCGCGGTAAGCGCCATCAAGGACAAGCTGCTCGGCATCGTGCTCACCCACGGCCATGAAGACCATATCGGGGCCTTGCCCTGGCTTGTGCCCGAGCTGAAAGGCACGCGCATCTACGGTTCGCGCTTTACTCTTGCTCTGGTGGAGCACAAGCTGCGCGAGCGTGAAATTCTTGACTGGGTGGAACTGTGCCCCGTGGACGCGCGCACGGTGCTGCCGCTGGGCGACCTGACGTTTCACTTTTTTCCGGTCTGTCATTCCATTCCCGAAGGCTTCGGCCTTGGGGTGGAGACGCCGGTGGGCCGCGTGGTTCACAGCGGCGACTTCAAGATTGACCCCCATCCTCTGGACGGCACAGGCACAGACCTGGATGTCTTCAGGGAGTTTGCCGGGCCGCAGGGCGCGCGCCTGCTGCTTTCCGACTCCACCAACGTCATGCGGGAGGGGCGTTCCCTTACGGAACGGGAAGTAAAGGATTCGCTGGAAAAGATTTTCTCCAGTGCCGAAGGCCGCATTGTCATTACCCTTTTTTCAAGCCACATTCAGCGTATTCAGGAAGTTTTCGATCTGGCGCGCGAATATGGGCGCACTGTTGTCATCAGTGGCAAATCACTGGCCAATAATATTGAAATGGCCCGTGACCTGGGCTTTGCCAAATTGCCGCCGTCCTTTTTCAATGCGCATAATGGGGTTCCCGACCTGCCGGACAACCAGATAGTGCTGGTGGTCACGGGCGCACAGGGCGAGCCTCTGTCAGCCCTGTCGCGCATGGTGCTCGGCGGGCACAGGCAGCTTGAGGTGCGCAAGGGCGACACGGTTGTCATGAGCTCACGCATGATACCGGGCAATGCCAAGGCCGTGGCGAAGCTTATCAACGAAATGTACCGCATCGGTGCGGAAGTGCTGTATGAAAGTGTCCACGCCATCCATGCTTCGGGCCACGCCCAGCGCGAAGAACTGCGCGAGATGTTCGAAGCCGTGCGGCCGGAGCTCTTTGTGCCGGTTCACGGCGAGTATCAGCATCTGGTCAAGCATGGCCGTCTGGCCGTGGAATGTGGCGTAAAGGAAGAAAACGTCATTCTGCTGGAAGACGGGCAACCCCTGACCCTGTTGGAGGACTCCTTCAGGCTTGAACCGAAGGTGCCTGTGGAGTGTACCCTTGTGGACGGCAAGGGCGTGGGCGACGTGGGCTATGCCGTGCTGCGTGAGCGCCGCATTCTTGGCGATGAGGGCATGGTCATTGTGGTGCTGGTGGTGGATTCTGAAACCGGCAGCGTGCTGCACGGGCCGGAAATGATCTCCAAGGGCTTTGTGTTCGAGCAGCATTACAGCCATCTGCTGGAAGACGCCAAATGTCTCGTACTGGATGAGATCGAGGCCGCGCGGCCGGGACAGCTCAACCGCATGCAGGAAGGCATCCGCTCTTCTCTGCGGCGCTTCTTCCGCCGTGTGCTTGAGCGTGACCCCGTGGTTGTGCCCATTATCAGCGAAGTGTAGGGAAATTCAGGGCTGCCGCTGTTCTTTGGAGCATTTTGCGTTTGAAACACTCCCTGTTTCAACGCATCATTCTGGCGAAAATGTGGTTTTCGCCAGAATCCACGCCCTCTGGTGGCGGCTCCCTGACGTCAGCAGAGCAATTTTAAAGTGAAATTGCTCTGAAGGGCGCGGCATGCCCCTTTTTCGCTTTGCGCCCCGTTCCGCCGCCCGTGGCGGGATGGGAAGACATGCCGAAAGCCCATACGGCGTGTCTCTGGCCATATTCCGGTTCCTGATGACGGCACATATCTTGCTTGGTTCATGACAAGAACGCTGCGGCGGCAAAAGCTGCCGCAAGGAGAAGTCATGAACAAGACAAGCGGCATCGCCGGTATTCCCTATGTCATGTTGAGCACGGCTCTGGCGGGCAGTGCACTGCTTTTTGCCCTCTTGCTCTGGCAGGGCGGGCATGATTCCAGCCGACGGGATTCTCTGGCCTATGCGCCCGGTTTTGCCGTGCAGGCCGATGTGGTGGAGGTGGTCAGGGTGGTTCCTCTGGCCGGAGCCATGCTGCGCAGCCCCAGCGTTGATGCCCACTCAGGGGCCGTGGTTCAGCTGGCGTACTAGAGCCGTCCACACATGAAAAGGCTTGGCTACGCTCAGGGATTTCAGAAAAAACCTGCCGCGAAAATGTGCGCAGGCAGGCTTTTGCCCGCCGCAGGCGGGCACTTCCGGGGCTAAATGTCCCAGGCTCTGCTGCCAGATGCCCTGGCGCCAACCCACCTTGAATAAACGTTTTTTGCGGGCAGGCATGTGCCGTGCCGCAGGGCATTGTCGCAGGGACGGTCTTTTTCTTGTTGCCCATCCGCCCAGATATTGATAAATCAATTTCCTAGCGCTTTACTCGTGAAGCGCTTCAGATGTTCGCGCCGCCCCTCCCCATTGCGGCAAATACAAGCTGCTGCAGGGCGAATCCCTTCCGCTGCGCAGCTTCAAAGCAGGGCCTGCCCGACCGCCCTCCCACGTTACTCCTGATCGCGCACCCCGCGGCCTGTTTCGCTGCTGCGCTTCAAAACCTCTCGTCTGAACGTGCTTTTCCTGCTTTTACGGGTACTGTTTGTGCCCGCTGGTCTTTTTTGCAATTGCATACGTTAATGGTAGCTTTTACTGCTACTATTGTCTGTGCGTGTTCTTGCGAAAAATTATTTATCGAGTACAGTTTTACGGAAGACTCGAAAATGCATCCGTAAAATTCAGACATCTTCAAAGCGCCGCCTCGCCGGAACAGATATGACAGGGCGGCCGGGCAGAGCAGCAGCCTTCCCGCGATTTCCCCGAGGCCAGCGGCAGGCGGGACCGGATGGCCTGACGCAGGTCGGCCCCGCCCCGCAGTTCATGCCTGAGAAATCAACTGTTACAAATGGTTGTGTTGCAAAAGGCCATAGCAGGCATTCCAGAGCAGCGAATATGCATATCACAGGCGTTACATGTTCTGGCAGGCCATCTGTAACGGGTCGCCTTTGTAAAAATCGTACAACCTGTAACCAGTTTTTGTTTTTTTATAATGTATCAGCGTGATATAGTGCTTGTATTGTTTATAAAAACAGGAGTATGAGCTTTTCTTGCGCAAGTGCGCATGAAAGTAAAAAAGAAGTTGCAAAGCCTAGCAGTCTCTGGAATACTCTAAAATGTATTCCGTTGACACCTGTATTTGCGCTTCATGCTTCATGATATGAAGTAGTTAGGGGAGAGGCGGGCGAAAGCAGACGATTAACAGACAGGGCTGCCGGTGAAGTGCCGGGCAGGCTTGACGGTGGATATGTTGTATCTTGTTTAGTATGCACTTGCTTACCACGAAAGCATGGCGTTCTTGACCACACCGCATTCATGCCCTATTTTTATCTCTTCACACATATTAAAATCGCAGGCATTTTTCAGTCATGATCTGCTGAAATCATGCCGCGAATCAAAAAAAAGGTAAACCTCCGTCATGAATTGGGATTGGGACAAGCTACAGGAAAAAAGGCAACGGCAGCAGGGGGCCAATCCTCCCCCCAAGCCGCCCCGCAACACTGACCTTGACAATGATGAAGGGCAGGAACGGCAGCCCCCGCGGGCGAGGCGTACTCCCTTTAACGGCCGGGGCAGAGGGGATGAGAATCCTCTGAAAAAACTGTCGCAAATGAACCTTCCCAATGGAAAGGCGTTTTTTCTGATCGGTCTGGCGGTAGTGGGCTTGTGGCTTTTGTCAGGTATTTACATAATCAATCCTGACGAACAGGGTGTGGTGCTGCGCTTCGGCAAGTATAACCGCACCGAAGGCCCCGGCCCCCATTACGCATGGCCTGCCCCCATCGAAAGCGTGTACAAGCCGCAGGTGACCCAGGTGCTGCGCAGCGAGGTGGGCTTTCGCTCTGTGGGGCAGAGCACCACTTTCCAGCAGGGTCAGGTGCGCACCGTGTCGGAAGAGGCGTCCATGCTCACCGGCGATGAAAATATCGTCAATGTGCAGTTCAGCGTGCAATATAAGATTGGCGATCCCGTCCAGTATCTGTTCAACGTGAGCGCGCCTACGGCCCTTGTGCGCAACGCCGCCGAGGCCGCCATGCGCGAGGTCATCGGCAACAGCCAGATCGACTCTGCCATCACTGACGGCAAGCTGAAAATCCAGAGCGAGGCCACGCAGCTCTTGCAGACCATTCTGGATCGCTACGGGGCCGGAATACAGGTGCTGGCCGTGCAGTTGCAGGACGTGCATCCCCCGCAGGAAGTCATTGACGCCTTCAAGGACGTAGCCAGCGCCAGAGAAGACAAAAGCCGCATCATCAATGAAGCTGAAGCCTACCGCAACGAACTGCTGCCCAAGGCAAGAGGCCAGGCGGCGGCCATGCTCAACGAGGCAGAGTCCTACCATGCCATCCGCGTGCGCAATGCCGAAGGTGAAACTTCCCGTTTTGACGCCCTGAGCGCAGAACATCGCAAGGCCCCCAAAGTTACGGAACAGCGCCTTTACTACGAAACGATGGAAGACATTCTTTCCGGTGCTGACGAAAAAGTGCTTATGGATGGCCCCGCGGCCTCGCGTGCCTTGCCCTACCTGAATCTGCCCGGCCTGGGCGCCCCTGTCGCCCCCAAGGCGTTGGAGAGAAAATAATGCGTACTAATCCTCTGCCAGCTGTCATCGTGCTGCTGCTGATTGTTGTGGTGGGCAGCCAGTGCTTTTTTACTGTTCATCAGACGCAGACGGCTCTGGTTCTTCAGTTGGGCGACCCTCTGGACAGGGTGTACGGCCCCGGTTTGCACTTCAAGCTGCCTTTTATCCAGAACGTCGTGTACTTCGATTCGCGTGTGCTGGACTACGAGGCCCGCTCGCGTGAAGCTTTTACAGTGGACAAGAAAGCCATTGTGCTTGACAACTACGCCCGCTGGAAAATTATTGATCCCCTGCAATTTTACCGCACCATGCGCACCATTCCGGGCGCGCAGGCGCGGCTTGACGACGTTGTTTACTCCCAGCTGCGGGCGCTGGTGGGCGCGTACACCCTCACCGAGGTTGTTTCCTCCCACCGTGCGGCCATAATGAAGGAAGTGACAAACAAGGTTTCAGCCTTAATGCATAGTTACGGTGTTGAAGTGCTGGACGTGCGCATCAAGCGCACCGACCTGCCGCCGGAAAACCAGCGTGCCATCTTCGGCCGCATGCGGGCCGAGCGTGAACGCCAGGCCAAGCAGTACCGCTCCGAAGGTGAGGAAGAATCCACACGCATCCGCTCCGACGCTGACCGCCAACGTGCAGTTATATTGGCTGAAGCCGCGCGTGAGGCGCAGATAAAACGCGGTGAAGGCGACGCCAGTGCCGCATCCATCTACGCCCAATCCTATAATAAGGCGCCTCAGTTCTATGCGTATCAACGCTGGCTGGAGGCCATGCGCAAGTCTCTCAAGGAGAACAGCAAGATGGTGCTAGCCAACGAAGCGCCACTTCTTAATCCTCAACATTGATGATGCGGCCTGTCCGCATTATGGAGTTCAAGAACATGCCTGCCTTTGCAGAAATATACGAACGCATCAAACTGGCGACAAACAGCCGCACCCAGGTGGAATTGGCCGAGGTGCTGGATATACGTCAGTCAAGCATCTCTGATGCCAAACGCCGCAATTCGGTTCCCGGCGACTGGTTTATGAAACTGTTTGAAAAGTTCGGGCTTAATCCGGACTGGCTCAAACAGGGCATAGGTCCCATGTACCTGCGCACCGAGCAGGGCTACATGCCGCAGGACGCTCCTGCGGCTCTTGCAGAAAACGCTGCCCACTACGGCGATACTCTTGCAAGAGGATCCGTTGTCTCTGTTTATCACATGAACTGCGATTATGACGATGAGCAGCCGCGACCGTCACTTGACATGGCGGGAAAAATTTCCCTGCCGCATTCTTTTATGAAAGACGGTCTTGCTGTCCTGCGCATGCGCGGCGCAAACATGATCCCCACTATCATGTCCGAAGCCCACCTTGGTGTGGACACTATGGACAGGGACGTGATTTCCGGCCGCGTGTACGCGCTTTTTGCGCCCAACGAAGGCGTGATTCTTCGCCGTCTGTTCCTGAACAGCGCGCAGGACGGGTACGTGCTGCGTTCTGATTCTGCGAACTTCCCCGAAACAACGCTCACACCCGACCTGCTGAGCAAGCGTCTGCTGGGGCGGGTCGTGTGGGTATTTCAGGACTTATAGGCATGACCGAAAAACTGACCGGAAAAGCCTATTTCGCCACGTTCAGAGCGGTCAGTCTGGTTTGCTGCCTGGCCTGTTGTATGCTTGTTGTCGCCTGCGGCGGCGCGCATACCCAGCCTGTTTCAGAATCTGAAAACACCGGACCGGCCCAGGGGGCCGGTCCGGTCAAGGTTGCCGGCCACGCTTTGCCCGCTACGGGTGAAGCGGCAACCGGCCGGAGCGGCGGGGAAGATGCTTCTCCCGTTCGTGACGGCCGCCAGACTCCCGAGAAAGCCCCCGGCAGGCAGCCTCTGCCTGAAGGCAGTGCACCTGCCGTTGCTCCGGTCTGGCAGCCGCTGGTCACGCGGCTTGCCGCCGACGGGCTTTCCGGTCCCCGTGTCAACGCCCTGTTGGCTACACTGGCTCCCGTACCCAGCCAGTCGCCTATGGGCCGCAAAATGGTTGAACTCTACAAAAGCCGCTTCATGCCCCGGCCTCCTTCCGCCAAGCCTACGCCCACAACCTACTACAAAGGTGTAGTCACGGAACAGAACGCCGCCCTGTGTCGCGCATTCATTGCCGAGCACAGGCAGGCTTTCAGTCAGGCCCAGACCCGGTATGGGGTTCCTTCGTCAGTGGCCGCGGCCCTGCTTTTTGTGGAAACCCGCCTTGGCAAGGTTTTGGCTGACGTGCCGGAAAACGCCCTCTATACTCTGGCGAGCATGGCAGTGAGCCGCGAACCTTCGGAAATAGACCAATGGCTGCCGCGCATGCCGGGTTATGAAGAGCATATGGACTGGCTGCAGGAAACCATGCCCAAGCGTGCCGACTGGGCCTATAAGGAAGTGCGGGCCCTTGTGGGCCACATCCTGCAGGACGATCTGGATCCCAGATACCTGCCCAGTTCCATTTATGGCGCCGTGGGCCTGTGCCAGTTCATGCCCTCCAACATCGCGGCCTACGGAGCCGACGGTGATGGCGACGGCAAGGTCGACCTGTTTCATGTGCCCGATGCTGTGGCAAGCCTGTCCAACTATCTGGCCCGCCACGGCTGGAAATCCGGCATGGGCAAGGCGCAGCAGCACAAGGTGCTCATGACCTATAACCGTTCGACGGTGTATGCCAACACTATCCTCGCTCTGGCCGATCTGGTGCAAAAAGGGGCAGCTACCCCGGCCAAAGGGACCGTGCGCGGGAAGACAGAAAAAAATGCCGCCCCCGGCAAGGGGCGGTAGGACACGTCCCTGCGTGACCGCAGGAACTGGCCCCCTGAAGCAGTGCGGCGCTGGCTTTGTCATCAGACGTGCCCTTGCGGTGATGTGATCACAGACATGTCCATGCCATTTGCCTGAGTTGGCCTGATGGGGAGTGCTGAAAGTATCAGCGGCCTCCCCATCGGCCAGCCTGCGCGGCTTGTGGTGCGTTGTGTCCGCCCCGGCGGCGGCTTCGCACGGCAGGCGGCACTGCGCCGCCAGACAGTTCGCGCAAGGCATGCCGATTTTTCCGCGCAGGGCTTTCTGCTCTCATGAGCGTCGTGCTCCCTGCTCTCTCAAGTTATTATTTCATCTACCGATGAAGTGAATGTGGGGTTCCCCCACCTGTGGCCGCCTGTTTCGTCAACAGGCCCTTTTCGGCGTATCTGATGGCATGCCGGAACTGAAAAGGTCACCTCTGCCGGTTTGCCCCGGCAACAGCTCGCTTTCGCGCTGTCCGGCACAGGGTCGGGCAGCGGCCCGAAAGTGGGTATTTGCGGTTGTGTGCCCGCAAATCGCCCGGCGTTCATTTGAGCGCCGGGCGTACTTTTTGGCCTGCGTAAACATATGCGCCCTGCGGCTTTTCTTGCCATCGCGCCTGCCGGGTGGCATACTTTCGGCATGAAGAGTTCATCGCAGTCCGAAATTCCCCGGCCTCGGCGTCCGCTGGCTGATCTGCCACAATTGCCGAAGCTCGGTGATCCTGCCCGGCTCCGCAGCGTGCCGGACGATGCGGCGTGTTTTTGCCTGTGGGACAAATACGACATGCTGCCCAATATTCGCCGTCACTCGCTTATGGTGGCCCACATTGCCAGTGCTCTGGCATCGCGTGCGGCGGCGCTGGGTTTTGACGTCAATGTGCCCGAGGTGCGCGCCGGCGGGCTGCTGCACGATATTGCCAAGACGTACTGCGTGCGTCATGGCGGCAGTCATGCCCAGGTGGGCGCTGCCTGGGCCGTGGCCGAAACCGGCAACTACGCTTTGGCCCAGGGTGTCATGATGCATGTCTGGTGGCCCTGGGAACTGCCCGCAGGGCGGGGCATCTGCGCACTGCCGTTTTTTGTGATGTATGCCGACAAAAGAGTCAGACACGACGCGTGCGTCAGTCTGGAAGAAAGGTATGACGACCTGCTGGGCCGTTATGGGCACAGTGAGGCGGCGCGAGAAGGTATTTTCGCCGCCTTCCGCCAGGGAAAACATATTGAAAGCGCTCTTTCGGAGCAACTGGGATGGACACTGTATGAAGATTCTTTTGATTGCGGGCGGCTGGTCTCCTGAACGGCAGGTATCATTGAACGGCGCGCGGGCGATGGTTCCCGCCCTTGAGGCGCGCGGTCATGAAGTGACCTTTTTTGATCTGCTGGCCGACTTTGATGGTCTGCTGGCCGCCGCCGAGCAGCATGATTTTGCCCTCATCAACCTGCACGGCGCTCCGGGCGAAGACGGGCTGGTGCAGGCCATGCTGGATCAGGTGGGCTGTCCCTACCAGGGGTCCGGCCCCGCAGGCTCTTTTCTGGCGCTCAACAAATGTGCGGCAAAGCAGATTTTTCGCAGGGCCGGTCTGCCCACGGCGGATTGGGACTTTGTTCCCGTACTGCCCGAAAAAGGCTGGCAGCCCCGCCTGCCGTACCCTCTGTTTGTCAAAAGCAATACGGGCGGCTCGTCGCTGCGCCTTGGGCGCGCGGCCAACCGTGAGCAGCTTGACCATATCATGGGCCAGATATTTGCTGCGGGCGAAGAAGTCATTATGGAGCCGGTGCTGCCGGGCCGGGAGGTGACCTGCGGCATTCTGGGCGAAGAGCCCTTGCCGCCCATCCTTATCGAGCCGGTAGCCGGAGATTTTTTTGATTACGAAAGCAAGTACGCACAGGACGGCGCGCGTGAAATATGCCCGGCCCCCATCGGTGACGCACTGACCGCGCGCGTGCAGGAACTGACCCTTGCCGCGCACCGGGCGCTCGGCCTCAGGGGCTACAGCCGGGCAGACTTTATTCTCGGGCCGGACGACAGCCTTGCGCTGCTGGAGGTCAATACCCTGCCCGGCATGACCGCCACCAGCCTTGTGCCGCGTGAGGCCAGAACCATTGGTCTTGACTTCGGCCAGTTGCTTGAGCGCCTCATGGAGCTTGGGCTTGCCGACTGCGGGAAAAAATCGCGATAGCGCAGCCCGGATGGGCGTTTGAAGGTCCGCACCGCCTCTCCATCCCGTCACGGAAAACATGGCGGGCTGGAGAGGTTTTTTACAGGCACGCCGCAAGCCGGAATCCGTTTTTCACGGGGAGCATGCCCCGGCAAAATCATGCTGTGGCGGGTTCGCACGCGCGCTCTACGTACATGGTCAAAAATGGCCTGCCACGCCTGTTTTCGGCCCGCTACGGCCAATGACAGCACGGTTCACATTCAGCCATTCCGTTGCGTTCAGGCGCAACAGTCTGCCACCCAACAACGACGGTTCCATGTCTGAGAAAAATACTTCGGCTGGTCATCTGGCGGCTTTGCTTTGCATCCTTGTATGGGGAGCCACGTTTATTTCCACCAAGATACTGCTGCGCGACTTCAGCCCCGTTGAAATTCTTTTTTTCCGGTTCAGTCTGGGGTTCGTGGCCCTGTGGCTGGCCTGCCCCCGTGCCCTGTGGCTGAAGGATAAAAAACAGGAATGGCTTTTCGCAGGGGCGGGGCTTGCGGGCGTAACGCTCTATTTTTTACTTGAAAATATTGCCCTTACCTACACCTTTGCCTCCAATGTGGGTGTTATTGTGGCCGTTTCGCCGTTTTTTACGGCCTTGCTGTCGTTCTGGCTGCTGGCTGCCGAAAAACCGGGCCTCAATTTCTTTCTGGGCTTTGCGGCGGCCATTCTGGGCATAGGGCTGATCAGCTTCAGCGGGAGCACCGGTTTGCAGCTTAACCCCCTGGGGGACCTGCTGGCGGTGCTGGCCGGGCTTGCGTGGTCGTTTTATTCCATCCTGACGCGCAAGATTCTGGCCTTTGGCTATAACAGTCTTCAGGTGACGCGGCGCTGCTTTTTTTACGGTCTGCTTTTCATGCTTCCCTGTCTGCCTTTCATGAGCTTTCACTGGGGGCTGGAGCGTTTTGGCAAGGTCGTGAACTGGGGCAATATGGTTTTTCTTGGGCTTGGAGCCTCGGCCTTGTGCTTTGTGGCCTGGACATTCGCCATCAAGCGTCTGGGAGCGGTGCAGAGCAGCGTCTACATCTATCTTGTCCCCGTGGTGACGGTTGTCACAGCCGCGCTTGTCCTTGACGAGCGCATCACGTGGATGGCCGGGCTGGGAACGGTGCTGACACTGGCCGGTCTGGCGCTCTCGGAGATGCGGCAGTTTCGCCTCTGGAAAAAGGCCGCATCGCTGCGGCGTTGACGCACGACAAACGGGCCGCCCAAAAGGGCGGCCCGCAGTTTTTTGTCACACCATGTGCCTGTGCGGCTATTCTGTTTTCCAGCAATAGGGAATGGACGGATCGTCCATTGGCAGGCGTCGCCCTTCGGCCGGGTCGTGAGGAATATCAGCGCAGTTGCAGATAAGCGCCGGGCTATCGCCCATTGCGGTAAAGCCGTACCACACGCCCGTGGGAATACGCAGGAGAGAGTAGTTTTCCGGTCTTCCAAGGGCCAGTTCGCACACAACGTCTCTTGTGGGGGAGTCCGCGCGGCCGTCAAAGAGCACAATGCGCAGCAGCCCCGCGGGCACGGCAAAATGCTGTACCTGCCGCGTGTGGCACTTCCATGCCTTGATATGGCCGGGCAGCACTTCAGAAAAGTATATTTCGCCGAAGCCCCTGCTGAAGTCCGGCAGCAGGGCGGAACCGGGCCGAAGCATGTGCAGCACCGGCCCGCCGGGCGTGGGGATGACGCCCAGCGGTTGCAGCAGCGCCCCGTCTATGCCCACATCGCGGGCCACGGTTTCCAGGGCGTCCATGCTATTTTACCCACACCTGACCGCGCTGCTCGGCGGAGTTGACGTAGGCTGCGATCTGCCCAAGGGTGAAGTCCAGCATGTTTTGCGGTTTTTTGCCGCCAACACCCTGATAGAAGCAATGATACCATTCGGCAGTATAGCGGATGGTTTCCTCAAAGTTGAGGGTCGCCTTCCAGCCCAGATGGGCAAGGGCCTTGTCGCAGCAGAGCTTGAGCAGGGTGCATTCTTTCATGCCCGCCTGCCCGGCCTTGTCCATTTCGCTGGCAAATCCGGGCCAGTGCAGGGCAAGCGCCTCTACCACCTCAGCCACAGTATTGTTTACGTCAGCGGCGGGGCCAAAGTTGTAGGCCTGACCGCGCAGGTCAAAGGGGCTGTTCTGGCCGAGCAGCAGGCGCGCGCCCAGCCACAGGTAGCCGGACAGGGGTTCAAGCACGAGCTGCCAGGGGCGGGTGGCCCAGGGACTGCGTATCTGCACGGCCTGTCCCGCGGCCCAGGCGCGGGCGCAGTCCGGCACGATGCGGTCAACGGCCCAGTCGCCGCCGCCGATGACGTTGCCAGCGCGAACCGTGGCGCACGCGGGGCCGTCTTTGAAAAAGCTTTCAAAATAGGAATGGGCGATGATTTCAGCGCAGCCCTTGGAGGCGGAGTAGGGGTCGTGCCCGCCCAGATGGTCGGTTTCACGGTAGCCCCAGACCCATTCGTCATTTCTGTAGCACTTGTCAGAAGTGATCATGACGGCGGCACTCACGTCCGGGCAGGCGCGCACCGCTTCGAGCACGTTGAGGGTTCCCATCATGTTGGCCTCGAATGTGAGGGCCGGATCATCATAGGATTTGCGTACCAGTGCCTGTGCGGCGAGATGAAAAACCACGTCGGGGCGGAACTGGCGCACGGCGCGTACCACGGCATCGCGGTCGCGTATGTCGCCGCGCAGGTCGGCCTCAAGGTGCGCGCCCAGATTCATGGCCGCATAGTGCGAAGGTTCGGTGGGTACATCATCGGAAAAGCCGCCCACCACAGCGCCGAGCTGGCTCAGCCACGCGGCCATCCAGGAGCCTTTGAAGCCCGTGTGCCCGGTTACGAAAACCCGGCGTCCCCTATATGCATTGGCAAACATATGTGTTCCTCACAATAATTTCTTGCTGCATCGGCGCGCAACCGCGCATATGCCGCGCAGGACAGGCCGGGTGCGCGGGCCTGCACGACCAGATGGCCATGCAGGCAGCGCCGTGTGCACGTCAAGAGGGTTTATACCCAGAACGCGCGGCCAGCATCCCACATTTCGTTGAGCTTTATGGAGTCGCGCAGGGTATCCATGCACTGCCACTGGCCGGGATGGGGATACATGGAAAGTTGCCCTTCTTCCGCCAGCCGTTGCATGGGTTCTTTTTCAAGGTCGCAGCTTTCGTCTTCGCTGAGGTAATCCAGAAACTCGCGCTTGAAGACAAAGAAACCGCAGTTGATGTATTCATCCAGCACGGGTTTTTCTTCCCAGGAAAGGATCTTGCCCTGCTCATCGGTACGTACCGTGCCGAAGCGGGAGGGCATGCGCACACCCGTGAATGTTCCGATACTGCCGGACTGCCTGTGAAACGCGATCAGCTTGTTCAGGTCTATGTCCGCCACGCCATCGCCATAGGTGACCATGAAATGGTCGGTGTCAATATACTTCGCCACGCGCTTGAGGCGGCCGCCCTTGAGGGTTTCTTCGCCGGTATCGCACAGGGTGACGCGCCAGTCTTCTATATGGCTGGGATATGTGGTGATGGCTCCGCTCTTCAGGTCCACGGTAAAATCCGTGTTGCGGATGTTATAGTCGTGGAAGTATTGCTTTATGACCTGGCCCTTGTAGCCCAGGGGCAGCACAAAATCCTTGAAGCCGAAACGCGCATAGATGGACATGATGTGCCACAGCACGGGCCGCCCGCCAATCTCAACCATAGGTTTGGGTTTGACCGAGGTTTCTTCGCGCAGGCGCGTTCCCTTGCCGCCACACATGATAATGACTTTCATGTAAGTGCCTCCTGACGCTGCGCCTCAGGCCCAATGCCGTGCGCCGCGTGTGGCCCATGTGTAGCAGAACGCCGTGAGGAAAAAAAGCCCCGCCGCGGGCCCGGCTTCCCTTTGCATAGGCGCGTGTGAAGGGGTATAAGAAATTACAGCGCTTGTACGCATGTCTCGCCTTTACCAAGAGGTATATATGAAAAAAGACAAAGGTTCCTTCCGGTTTTTACCGATGATTCTGATTATGGCCGGTCTGTTGGCTGCCTGCATTTCGTCCGGCCCGCAGAAGACGTTGAAAGATATGGCAGAAGCCCTGAAAAAAAATGACAGTGCAACCTTTCTGGCCCAGGTTGACCTTAAAAGCTTTGCTGCCAATGAAGTGAAAAACATGACCCGTGATGACGCCCCGCTGGGGCTGCTGGATAATCTGGGCCGCTCACTGGGCATCGGCGGCGTGGACCAGCTGATCGGCAGCATTGTGGATATGGAGGCGCGCCTTCAGGGGCACTTCAACCGTGGCGTGAGCACCGGGGAAATGATGGCCCAGTGCCGCGAGGCGCAGACGCCTGACTGCCCCTGGGTTCCGGAAAGCCTGAGCACTGCCAAGGTCACGGAGATCGGCCCCAATGCTGCCGTGGCCCAGGTTACCACGCCTGCCCGCATGACAAGCTGGCTTGCGCTGCGCAAGGTTGGCGAAAAATGGCTGGTGGTGGGGCAGGCTGTCATGGAAAGCACGGCCCGTCAGTACGCTGGCGATCCGGCCGCTGGCGGCGCTGCACCAGCCAAGCCCGCACCCTCCAAGCCTGCAACTCCCAAGCCTGCACCTGAAAAAACTGCTCCAGGTCAGGACAACAGGGCTGGAAACAATCAGGGCGTAAGCAGACTCTAGAGCATTTAACACTTGAAATGCTTGCTTACGGCAGGCAAAAGCCTGCCTTCTCGCATTTCGTGGCAAGGATTTTCAAGAAAATCCTTGCAGAGCAGTTAACTCATTTCATTCGTTAACTGCTCTACATCTAGATTCAGATCCAGAGCAATATCACTTCGAAATTGCTCTGGCGGATGCGGGAGCAGGCGCCCGCCGCGGAGGCGCAAGCGCAGCTTCAGCCGTTGCCCGAAAGGCTTGCGGAATCCTGTTCCCCGCTGATACGAATCAAGCGCATGCCGGTGGTGCAATCCCCGGCATGCGCTGTTTTTTCAAGCAGTTTCATTTTGAGATTGCCCTAATTCAGACTGGGAGATATTTCGGTCACGATAGTGGCGGCCTGATGCAGCAGCCGCATCTCAAGCTGTTCGAGCAGCACCTTGCAGCCTTCGCCGGTCTTGGCTGCCACGGGCAGGGCGTGGGGAAAGGCGTCGGCCAGTTCGGCCCGGGCAGGAGCCTCAAGCTGATCCCACTTGTTCAGGATGAGCAGGCGGGGCATGCGGTCAAGTTCCATTTCTGCCAGAATGGTTTCAACCGCGCTGATCTGCTGCAAAAGGTCCGGGTGAGAGGCGTCGGCCACATGCAAAAGCAGATGCGCGGCCTCCAGTTCTTCGAGGGTAGCGCGAAAAGCGTCCATCAGCTCTTTGGGCAGATTGCGGATAAAACCCACGGTGTCTGCCAGAATAAGCTCTTTTTCGGCGGGAAAGCGCAAACGCCGTGTGGTGGGATCAAGCGTGGCAAAAAGCTTGTTTTCCACCAGCACTTCAGAGCGGGTGAGCGTGTTGAGCAGGGTGGATTTGCCCGCATTGGTATAGCCCACCAGCGCGGCCAGGGGAATGCCCTGACGTGAGCGGCGGTCGCGGGTGAAGGCGCGCTGGCGGCGCAAACGGTCAAGGTCTTTGCGGATGCGGGCCATGCGCTCGCGTATCTTGCGGCGGTCGGTTTCGAGCTTGGTTTCGCCGGGGCCACGCCCGCCGATGCCGCCCATAAGGCGGTCCATGGCGCGGTTTTTGCCCACCAGACGGGGCTGGGTATAGCGCAGCTGAGCCAGCTCCACCTGAAGCTTTCCGGCCCGGCTCACCGCATGTTGCGCAAAAATATCAAGAATAAGCTGGGTGCGGTCAATGACCTTGCGTTCGGTAATGTCCGCCAGATTGTGCAGTTGCGCCGGTGAAAGCTCGCCGTCAAAAATGAGTGTGTCCGCGCGCCCTTGCAGGGTCAGCACTTCCAGTTCCGCCACTTTGCCCCGGCCCATGATCAGGCGGGGGTTCACCTGCGGCACGCGCTGCACCATGCGGCCTGCCACGGCAAGCCCCGCCGTGCGGGCCAGTTCGGCCAGTTCGTCCAGATTGCGTTCCTGAATGATGCGGGGCTGGGTTGCCACTGAAATGAGCAGGGCGCGGGGCTTGTTCTCCGCTTCGCGGGTGCTTTCGGCCCGGCGCGCGAGGTCTTTTTCCAGCGCCTCGGCCGTGCCCGCTACCTGGGCCGTTGTGCGGTCCCACGGGCGGAGCTGTTCCAGATGATAGCCCTGCCCGTTGACATTTGTGGGCAGAAGGTGCGCCGCCTGCCACTGAACCGGCTCGCCCACGGGGCTGACCGTCAGAACGATAACGGCGTCAAGGCGCAGAAAGAGCATGTCCATCAGGTCTTCCTGGCTAAGCCCGTCGGGGGTCAGGTGGGTGTGCAGCAGGCGCAGGCCGCGCAGGCGTTCGCTGCCGCTGCGGCCTCTGGGCAGTTCGGGTATCAGAATACTGCCGGCCTTGCCCACAATGACCGTTTGCACGCGGCCCTTGCGGTCAATGAGCAGGCCTATCTGCCGCCCGATGGCGCGTGACAGCAGGGCCAGCTCGCGCGCCTGCTCCACCGTGTACACGTCTTCCGTCGGAAAGCGGCGGTTGAACAGGCGGTTGAGGGCGGCAAGCTGGCTGGGTTTCAGCCCTTGCAGATAACCTTCTGGTTTTGGAATGATGTGCTCCTGGCGCAGCGGTGCGCTGTTCACGGTGGCCGTCAAAGAGGGCCGCATATGAAAAGAGCAGGGCGGCTTGGGGCCGCCCTGCCTGATGCCGGTTACGGGCGCAGATAGGACGTGATAAGGGCGTCGTAGCGCGAAGTGGCCTCAAAAGCCCTTGAGGCCATAAGCTGGCGAAATTCCAGACTCACGGCATTGTCGTGGCTGCGCATTTCATCCATGGCGGTGGGGTACCATTGGGGCGAAGGCAGCACAAGAATGCTGTGAAAGTTTTTGGCAGCGGCGCGCAGCATGCAGGGACCGCCGATGTCAATTTCCTCCACGGCCTCTTCAAGCGAGAGCTTGCGCTCCACCGCCCCCGCAAAGTCGTAGAGGTTGACGCAAACCATGTCAAAGGGGCGTATGCCTTTTTCAGACAGGGTCAGCATGTGGGATTCTTCGTCCTTGTTTGCCAGAATACCGGCATGGATCTTGGGGTGCAGGGTTTTTACCCGTCCCCCGAGGATCTCGGGAAAACCGGTGACCGTGCTCACTGCGGTGACGGGCAGGCCCGCCGCCTCCAGCGCCTTCTGCGTGCCGCCGGTAGAGACAAGCTCCACCCCGCGGGCAGTCAGAAAGGTGGCAAAATCCACAAGGCCGCTTTTGTCCGTAACGCTCAGAATGGCACGGCGAATGGGCAAGATGTCCATGAAGCGACTCCTAAAATTTCGTGGGCTTACGCGCCGGAAAGTCCGGCACGGCATAAATATGACCCGTCCCTGTTATTACAGCAAAATGCGCGTTTGCGCAATGTTCCCAGCGGGCGTCACTGACGGCAGACCTTGCGGGCCGGGGCGCGCAAGGCTATGCTCTGCGCCGGAGGTTTTATGCTGTTCAAACTCGTATCCTGGAATGTCAACGGGCTGAGGGCTGTTTCTACCAAGGCTGATTGGGACTGGTTTGCGCAAAGTGATGCCCAGGTGGTGGCCTTGCAGGAAACCAAGGCGCACCCGGAACAACTGGACGAAGACGTGCGTGATCCTGCGGGCTGGGAAAGCCGCTGGGCGTCCAGCACTGTCAAAAAAGGCTACTCCGGCGTGGCCGTATTCAGCCGTCTGCCTTTCCTTTCGTGGAGCGCCGAGCTGCCGCAGCCGGAATTTCAGGGTGAGGGCCGCCTGCTGCATCTGGAATACCCGGCCTTTCATTTTTTCAACGGCTACTTCCCCAACGGAGGCGCCGAAGAGCTTGATGAAAACGGCAAACCCACAGGCAACTTCAAGCGTGTGCCCTATAAAATGGCATATTTCGAGGCTTTTCTGGCCTACGCCGAAGAGTGCCGCAAAAGCAAGCCCATCGTGGTCTGCGGCGATTTTAACATAGCCCACAGGCCCATTGATCTGGCCCGGCCCAAACCGAATGAAAAGTGTACGGGATTTCTGCCCGAAGAGCGCGCCTTTCTCGACCGTTTCACGGCTCTGGGCTACGTGGATACCTTCCGCCACGTGCATGGCGATGCGCCGGACAACTACTCGTGGTGGTCATACAAGACCCGCGCGCGTGCCAAGAATGTGGGGTGGCGCATTGACTACTTTTTCGTGTCGCAGGAACTTGCGCCTGCCATCCGCGATGCGTGGATCGAAAACGATGTGTACGGTTCGGACCACTGCCCTGTGGGCCTGAGTCTGGAAGTATGACAAAGCGCTGCCGTGATACTGTCATGGCAGCTGTTTTTTGCCGTTGCATTGCGTTGCGCGTTTGCAGGGGCTGTTGACGCGCCCCGTTTGCACCTACCGCAGTTGCCGCAGTTGCCGTACCTGGCGTCCGGGCGGGTGTCACGTCCGGCGAGTGCCTGCCCGATGGGGGCGGATATGAAGCGAACAGATCGGAGCAGATGTGCCTGCACGGCCCATGTGCAACTACATGCCTTATCTCGCCGGGAGCGGCCCTCATGAAGCAGGCGTCATTTCTGAATCCTTTGCCCCCCAGTGCCGATGTCCAGCCCTATGCGGACAGGCTTGAGCCTGCCGACATGGACTTTCTGCGCCGGACGCTGGGTGAAGATCTGCTTGTTACGGCGGAAGAACTGCATGTCTATGCTTCCGACGCCAGCCTGAAAACGGGCAGGCCTCTGGCCGCCGCCCGTCCCCGGCGTGTGGAGCAGGTGCAGGATCTGCTGGCCTGGGCGCAGGACAGGCGCATGCCCGTCTATGTGCGTGGCCGGGGGACAAATCTGGTGGGCGACTGCGTGCCCGTGCTGCCGGGGCTGGTTATTTCCACGCTGCTGATGGACAGCATCGAGGAGATTTCCGCCACGGACTTTGTGGCCGTGGTAGAGCCGGGCCTGACCACGGGCCGCCTTCAGGATGCCTGCGAAGCCCGGGGTCTTTACTACCCGCCGGACCCGGCCACGGTGCGTTCCTCCAGCATCGGCGGCAATGTCATTACCTGTGCCGGAGGCATGCGCGCACTCAAATACGGCGTTACCCGCGACTTTGTGCTGGGGATGGACGTTGTTCTGCCCGGTGGCCGCCGCATGCATTTTGGCGGGCGTACCCACAAGAATGTGGTGGGGCTGGATGTGGCCCGGCTTATGGTTGGCTCCGAGGGCACGCTGGGCTTTATCAGCAAGCTCTGGCTCAAGCTTTTGCCCAGGCCGGAAGCCTCGGCCACCATCATGGCGGGCTACGGCTCTCATGCGGAGGCTCTGGGCGCGGTGGGCGAAATTTTTGCGGCAGGCATTGTTCCCTGCGCACTGGAATATATCGGCGACGGCATCATTGACCTCATGGCCGGGAGCCGCCCTGTGCCCTGGCCGCGCGAGGTGCGCTCCATCCTGCTCATCCGGCTGGACGGCAGCGCCGACACCCTGCCGCTGGAGGCGCAACGTCTGCTGCGCAGCATGTCAACGGCCCTCTGGCATACCACGGGCCTGACCCCGCAGGATGAGGAACGCCTGTGGGAAATACGCCGTCGCATCAATCCCACCACGTTTCTGGCAGGGCCGGACAAGATGGCCGACGACGTTACCGTGCCGCGCGGGCAACTTGTACGGGCGCTAGTGGAAATGGAAAATATCGCACGCGAGCATAACGTGACGTTTCTGCATTTCGGCCATGTGGGCGACGGCAATATCCACGCCAACATTCTTTATGACGCGGCTGACCGGAACATGGCGCGCCGTGTGGAAGAGGCGCGCCTTGGCATGGAGCAGGCCGTGCTGCGTCTTGGGGGTGTCATGTCGGGTGAGCACGGCTGCGGCATCTGCAAGGATGCGGGTTTGCAGATTCCTCCCGCGGAGCGGGCGCTGATGCACGAAATAAAGGCGGTTTTTGATCCCCGAAATATCATGAATCCCGGCAAGGGCTACTAGGCATGGCGGCGCTCAGGCAGTGTACGCAGTGTGGGGCCTGTCTGGAGAACTGCCCGGTATTCCTGCTGCGCAAGAGCGAGGAATTCAGCCCCAAGGCCAAGCAGAATCTTTTGCGTGCCGGTCTGAACCATGACGCAGGCCTTGACTGGCGCGCGCTTATGCAACTGGCCGGGCAGTGCGCCGGTTGCGGGCGGTGCAAGACGGCCTGCGCAAGGGCCTTGTCAGTACCGGAAGCGCTGGCCCCGGCCCGCGCCCGGCAGCCGCGCTGGCAGCAGTATTTCTGGCGCTACTGGATAGAGCGGGGCGGCCATTTGTGGCGCGCCGCGGCCTGTGCGGCTCCGTTGGCCCCGCGTGCGCTGCTGCCGAAAAAGCTCGGCATCCTGCATGCCTCGGCGCTTGCCATGCGGGCGTCCGGTCAGGAAGCTCTCTGGCTGCGCCTCTCCACGCAGGCCGGAAAGCCGCTTGGCGGAAAAGTGTTTGCAATTTTTGGGGGGTGTACCGCCGATCGGCTGCGCCCGCAGTGGGCTGACAAAGCCGGGCGCATCGTTGAAGCGCTTGGCGGCAGTGTGGCGGCTGCTCCCGCTTTTACCTGTTGCGGCGGCACGTATGAGCACGCTGGAATGCCGCAGCGCGCTCTGGAAGCGGCACAGGCCAATGTGAACCGCTGGCGGGCGTTGGGCCGTCCGGCACTGGTGGTGTTTTGCGCCTCATGCCTGCACAGTCTGCGGCAGTATGCCGTCATGGACGGGCTGCTGGCCCCGGAAGAAGCGCGCGCGTGGCGTGAAAGCCTCACGCCGCTTTCGCTGCTTTTCAGGGGAGTGCAGGTGGAGCGCACGGCAGCGGCGCCGTCTGCTGCGGCCTACCATTCGCCGTGCCATTGGGATGGTCAGGACGAGGACCTGGCGTTTCTTGCCCCGCTTTTGCCCGGTCTGCACAAGGGCAGGGCGCTGTGCTGCGGTTTTGGCGGCGTGCTGCGGATGCTGCACCCCGAGCTGAGCCGCGATCTGGCCGAAGCCTGCTGGCAGGGGCTGGCCTCTGGCGAAGGCGCCACGGCGTCTGTCCCCGCAGTGACCCTGACCGGATGCAGCGGCTGCGCCATGCAGTTGCGGGCGCATGCCCCGCACGGTGCGCGGGTGGTACATTGGCTGGATGTTTTTGATGTTTGAGGCGTGCGCCATTTGGGCAGCGGCGCGGAAGACTTTTGCAACGCAGAACATGTGTCAAAAAACG
This sequence comes from uncultured bacterium, assembly GCA_905214305.1. Lineage (GTDB taxonomy): Bacteria > Desulfobacterota > Desulfovibrionia > Desulfovibrionales > Desulfovibrionaceae > Desulfovibrio. The sequence continues at coordinate 228 of CAJMLK010000015.1, read as the reverse complement.
GACGCAGAACAGCCGCAAGGGAAAGCTGGCGGTACTGGGCACACGCAGATTGACGTTTCCGTTTGAAACGGTACGAAGCGTCGCGGTTGAACGCCGTCCTGCGCATTGCATGCCCTGATACGCAAGGCCGAAAGCCCGCGACAGAAGCTGTTAGAGCAATTTCAAAGGTAAATTGCTCTAGATGTAGAGTGTCAATACGTTGTTCACCCTCCTAGCTTCGAAGCTGGA
>CAJMLK010000014.1 GCA_905214305.1 uncultured bacterium | reverse complement strand
TGCACTTTCGTGCAGCGTTAGAGCATTTACACTTTTTCAAAGTTAAAATGCTCTAAAAAAAGACCGCCATGTTCTGGCGGTCTGGCGGTCTGGTGTGTTCACTTCGGTCTGTTCAGTTTTCTTCGGCCAACTTTCCGTGGAGCATTTTGGCAGCAAAGGCTGCGGCCCCAAAACCGTTGTCAATATTGAGAACAGCCACCCCCGGTACGCAGGTGGCAAGCATGGTGGCAAGAGCCGCAAAACCGCCGGACCCTACCCCGTAGCCCACCGAGGCAGGCACAGCCAGCACCGGGCAGCACACAAGCCCTGCCAGCACGCCGGGCAAGGCCCCTTCCATGCCCGCTACGGCAATAATGACCCTTGCGCTGCGCAGCGCCTGCGTATGAGGGGCAAGCCTGTGCAGACCCGCAACACCCACATCGGAAATAAAACCACAGCTTTTTCCCCAGAAGGCCAGCGCGCCGTATGCTTCGAGGGCCACGGACGTGTCTGCGGACCCCGCGCTCACCACCAGCGCTTCGCCCTGTTGCGGCCAGGGAGCCTGCATGGCCTGAGCAAAGCCCGGTGCGCCGCCCACTGAAAACAGTCGCGGCAAAGGCCGGTAACGGCCCGCGGGAAAGTTTTTTTCCAGCAGGGCGCCCTGTGTCTCGCTGACCCTGCTGACAAGAACTGAGCCGTGTTCCGCAAGACCGGCAACAGCGGCTATCAGGGCCTGATCGCTTTTGCCCTGAGCAAGAACCACTTCGCCAAGACTGGTGCGCAGGCCCCGCTGGGTGTCCAGCGTAAGGCCGTTCAGGGTATCGCAAACAGATTGCGCACCAAGCTGTTCAAGGGCTGATTCAGGCAGCAGGCGGCCAGCGGCAATTTCAGAAAGAATGTGCAGGATATGTGGATTGGACATGTCTTTTCTTACGGCAGGAAAGCGCTTTTGTCAGCAGGGTGTGTGCCTCTGGTGTGTGTAACTTTTATGAATAACCATTTCATGATGCCGGATGATGTGTATGCGGCGTTTATCCGTGCATGCGCGAAAGGTATCCGCGTATGGCATGGTGGCTGCGCGGGCTTGTGCCTGTCTCCAGCGGTTGCCGAATCCGGCAAGCCTGAATGGATCCAAAGCCCCTGTCTGGAGGCCTTTTGGGCGTTTTTTCATGCCGTACGGGGCAACGGAACGGTTTATACCGTAAAAAGGTTCTATTTCAGTGTCTTTCAGCATCAGTCGGTTGCATTGTATCGCCCGACACGGTAAGAAAATTTCATGTTGACGCGCCGTCTGCTATTTCTCACCCCCGCTCAGGCCGTAACCTCGGTCTTTCCTGCCTTGCGTGATGCCGGATATGAACTTGGCATTGCAGAAAATCTCAAGGGGGCTTCTGTTTTCATACGCAAGTCAGGCCCGGGTATTATTTTTGCCCGGCCCAGCCTGCCGGGTTTTCGCGTCGAGGACCTTTTGGCTGTAGGGGCTGAAGATCCGGCCTTTCCCCCGGTCATTGTCATCACTGACAGGGGAACCGCCGATGAGGCCGAGCGCCTCATGAGCCTCGGCGCGCAGGATTACTGGCTTGAACCGCTGGATGTGGAACGCATCATGGCCGTGGCCCGCTCGTTGGGCAACGGTTCTGCGCAACGCAAGGCGGCTGTTCCCGCTGCCTCGACCCTTGGTGGACGCAAGGCGCAGTACGCCGAGGGTGCAGGCCCGCGAATTGTGGGCAGGCATCCGGCCATGGGCAGGGTCTTGCATCTGGCGCGTCAGGTGGCCGGTTCGCGGGCTACGGTGCTCATTACCGGCGAATCCGGTACGGGCAAGGAGATGTTTGCCCGCTACCTTCATGCCATGAGCAAGCGCGGCAGCGGGGCCTTTGTGGCCGTAAACTGCGCGGCCTTGCCGGAGCATCTGCTTGAAAGCGAACTTTTTGGCCATGAAAAGGGTGCTTTTACCGGGGCCATAGCGCGCAAGCCGGGCAAGTTCGAGCTTGCCGACGGCGGGACGCTGCTGCTGGACGAAATTTCGGAGATGGACCTTTCCCTTCAGGCCAAGCTGCTGCGTGTTCTGCAGGAAGGCGAAGTGGACCGGGTAGGCGGTACGGAACCCCTCAAGGTTGATGTGCGCGTGCTGGCGACCACCAACCGAGACCTTGAAGACTGGGTAAAGCAGGGCAAATTCCGTCAGGACCTGTATTTCAGGCTCAACGTCATCCCGCTGCGGCTGCCTTCACTGCGCGAGCGCGGCGATGATGTTCTGGAACTTGCCGGGTTTTTTATGGATATGTATATCCGCGAATACCAGCTAGCCCCGGCCGTGCTTTCCCAAAGCGCCACAGACTGGCTGCGCGGCTATGATTTTCCCGGCAACGTGCGCGAGCTGCAGAACCTCATGGAACGCGCCGTACTGCTTGCCAATGGCCGCCCCGTTGAGCCGCGTCATTTTCTGCTGGAAGATGACGACTGGCCCCTGTTTGATGACGACGGTGCAGAGCCTGCCCCTGAATATTCCGGGGCCGTGCCCGGCACAGATTTCCCCGGTGGTACGGCGCTCTCTCAAGCGGAGACAGGGCGAAACGACACTGCCGAAGATGCGGGTGCGGCAATGCCCTCTTCTCATGGCAGCATGCCGGGCGCGGTCATCCCCCTGCATGAGATGGAGCGCATCATGATCCTCAAGGGGCTTGAGGCAACTTCGGGAAACCGCACTCAGGCTGCCGATCTTCTTGGCATTTCCGTGCGAACACTGCGCAACAAGCTTAACGAGTACCGTGCTGCGGGGCATCCTGTGGACTGACCGCCCCCTGACGGCGCTGCCGGGACAGGAATTTTATGCAGCCGTTGCCTGACAGGGCAGCGGCTGCACGCTTTTTGACAGACATTGGGCAACAGGCCGCAGTGACTCCCCCTGAACAGAGGCGGATTCGCTGCGGTTTTTGTTTTTCTGTTTTTGCAGCCGCAGCAAGGGAACATGATTGTAAAAAACGATGAGAATTTCAGTAACCGGCAGATATTTCATGTATTCTATCATCTTTACCATCTTGCATATGGATATGACGGAAATGCAATTAAACATATGCGTATATAGGGTATAGTCAGCAATTACACATGGTCGCGATGTACAATGTATGCGTATTCGTTTTTTATGCAGACATTGTTGACTTATTGATTGTGAAATTTGATAATATGCGTAATAAATTGTGTATAATTTCACATATAGATTGTGATTATAAATACAATCACAGTAAAAAATGTGTATTTTATATGCAAGATGTGTTTTTGTGTGTGAAGTAGCAGCTTCTGTAGAGTGTTCCATTCACCGCATGCCGTTCTGCTTTTGCATAGTATCAGGTATTTTGCCTGCTTGTGCATGCTTTTCGGCCAACATGGGAGGTATGCTGATGACTCCTGCGTTAAAGAGGCTTCGCAATTCGCGAAAAAAAATCGCACTACTACGAACAAAGACAGGCAACGCCTCAAAAAAGGAAAGCCCCTATATTCCGGTGTTCATACAGAAAACACCGGCGTGTCAGGGGGAGTGTCCCAGCGGGACAAACATCCGTGGCGTGCTCACAACCATTGCCAATACCGTAAAGGATGGCAGAACCTATCACGATTCTTTCCGGCAGGCCTTTGAAATCATAGCCGCCAACAATCCCTTTCCCGCCGTTTGCGGTCGTGTTTGCCCGCATCCCTGCGAATCCGGGTGTAACCGGCAGTACAAGGACGGCTCTCTGGCCATCAACAATGTTGAACGCTTTATTGGCGACTATGCGCTCAGCAACGGCTTTGCCCTGCCTGTTGCGTCCGTTGCCGGGCATGATGAAAAAATAGCTGTGGTGGGTGCGGGGCCTGCGGGACTTTCCGCCGCGTACCAGCTGGCGCGGCGCGGCTATGCCGTTACCGTGCTTGAGGCTTTTTCCATGCCCGGCGGCATGCTGCGCTACGGCATACCGGATTACAGGCTGCCCCAGAATGTGCTGGACAGCGAGATTGACCGTATCCGTGCCCTTGGCGTGGACATCCGCTGCAATGTGGCTGTGGGCAGGGATGTTTCTCTGGCTGACCTGCGCAAGGAGCATGATGCCGTTTTTCTGGGCATCGGCGCTCATGAAGGGCGTTCTCTGGGGCTGCCCGGCGAGGATGCCGCCAACTTTTTTACCGTAACGCACTTCCTTAACCGCATAAATTCCGGCTGTGCGGTCAGCGTGGGCCAAAAGGTGCTGGTTGTGGGCGGGGGTGATGCGGCCATTGACGCCGCGCGCATCTGTCGTCGTCTGGGAGCTGATGTCACTCTGGTGTATCGGCGTACGCGCAATGAAATGCCCGCCATAGAAAGCGAAATTGTGGAGGCTGAGGAAGAGGGCGTGAATTTCCGCTTTCTTGCCGCACCGGCGGAGCTTCAGCGTCAGGGTGACATGATCACGGGCATGAAGTGCCAGAACATGCGCCTGGGAGAGCCTGACGCCTCCGGCAGAAGGCGGCCGGAACCTGTGGAAAACGACTTCACGGAACTTGCCGCCACGGCCGTCATTGCCGCCATCGGCCAGATTCCCTGCATGCAGGGCTTTGAAAGCGTGGATTCCGGCAGGGGCTGGATTCGGGCTGACAGCATGGGCGCCACGGCCGAAGACGGCGTGTATTCCGGCGGCGACGCCCTGGGCCTGAGCCTTGTTACCACTTCCATCTATCAGGGCCGAATGGCAGCAGCGGCCATTGACGCCCGCTTGCGCGGCACACCGCTGCCTGTAGAAGAAAAAGCCGTTATCGCCAACAGATTCAGCATCTATTACGACCACTACGCCGCCAGCAGGCGCAACGAGCCTGCTGCCCTTCCCCTTGCCGAGCGCATGACCGATCTGCATCGGGAGGTTGTGGCAACCCTTGATGAAGACCGTATCATTGAAGAATGCGCCCGCTGCATGAGCTGCGGGCTTTGTTTTGACTGCGGCAACTGCTGGAATGTCTGCGGTGAAAACGTCATGCCGCTGAGGGGCCGCCTCAAGGGCGACAGCGCCGCTCTTGCCACATCGGACTGCAAGGGCTGCCGCCACTGCATGGACGAATGCCCCTGCGGCTTTATCGAAATGATCGACCCGGCCACAGGCAAGTACATACGGGCAAGCATGGATGACAGCTATCTGGTCTGAGCATGCGGAAAGCACCGGCACAAGCCCGGCTGCGTCCGCACTGCCGCCATGGAAGCAGCCTCGCCTGCAAACAGACCATACCGGTTCATAGAGCAGATTAACTTTGAGAATATACATTCTCGAAGTTTAAGGCACGCTCACTTCGGCGTTTAACCGCGCAGATAAACTGCGCTTACGCCTCCGTAGCGAACGTCTGCTCACGCAGCCGCCAGAGCAATTTCAAAGTGAAATTGTTCTAAAGAACATATTCAGGAGTTTTTCATGACCAAGCTTTCGTTTGCGGAAATGCACGATGTCCTGATGGACGCGCTTCGGCTTACCCATTTCCCGGTGGCCGTCAAATTTTTCTTTGATGACGACCAGCTGAAGGAATTCAAGGAAAACGTGGAGTTCTTTACCTCGGACCGCAATCTGACCTTTTGCCAGTATGAAATTGGGCCGCGCATGACCGGACAGACCCTGCTGGTGCGCAAGGAAAAACTGGGTTGCACCAACGGGCTGTATTCCTTTGGCTGGAAAGGTTTTGATCAGGCCGAGGTGCTCAGTCATAAAAAATATGCCAAAGACCTTGAACAGGCCGAACGCTTTGTGAAATCCAAGCCGCGCCTGCCCGAAGGCACGCTGAAGGCCATAGCCGTGTCGCCCCTGGCGGACACGTACTTTCCGCCCGACACCGTGCATTTTTATTGTGACAACATGCAGGCCTATCATCTGGCCGTGGACTATATGGCTGCCATGGATGTGCACCCGCTGCGCACCAATATCACCATGAACTCCTCGGCCTGTGCCGGAAACGTCTATACCTATCTGGAACAGACCGCCAACGTGTGCACCGCGTGCAGCGGAAGCTACAACTCCGGCAAGACGGAGCGCGGCGAGCTGAACTTCTTTGTCCCCGGCGCGCACCTTGAACCGCTGGTGCAACGCCTTGTCACACGCATTAACGAGCATGGAACGGGGGCCATAACCCGAACCGGAGAAAACTTCCCCGGCGCCGCCATTTGCAAAAACTGCAACATGATAGTGTACAAGCGCGGCGAATGTATGGAATCGGCACAATGATCGGCACGTGGCGCGCCCGCTGAGGCGCTGCCTTGAAATGGACGGGCGGCCCGGCAGAGGGCCGCCCGTCTTTGTGTGCCCTCAGGGTCCGCACGCCCCGGCAAAACCACAGGGCGTCACACAGGTTTGGCCCTGCCCGGCGAGCGGGCGGAGGGGCCTGCCCGTGGTCATCACAGCATCACATCAAAATCAGCCATGAGCTTTCTTGAGTTTCCGCTGGATTGCGCATATGATGCCGCTCTACGTCAAGAGCAATTACGCAGTCGGAGTTCGCATGCTTGAGTATATTCGCGACAAATCGCAGTCCCTGGGCGTCAAACTGGCCTTTGGTCTTATCATTCTTGTCTTTGTTTTCTGGGGTGTTGGCAACTTTAACGACCGCAGTGCGGGTACGCTGGTGGCTGTGGTCAACGGCGATCCCATCTCCATGCGGGAGTTTGAGTCGGCCTACCGTCAGGCAGAGGAAAACCTGTTGCGCAGCAATCCCGGCCTCACCCGTGAGCAGCTGAAGCAGCAGCAATTGGGCCGCCAGATACTGCGCGACCTGGTTACCCAGGTGCTGCTGTCGCAGGAAGCCGCGCGCACGGGCGTGAGCATTACCCCGCTGGAACTGCGGGTGGCTGTCGGCAATATCAAGGGATTCCAGAACGAGAAAGGGCAGTTTGACCCTGATGTGTACACGCGCGTTCTGGCTGCCCAGCGCACGTCGCCCGCCCAGTTCGAGCACGAAATGTCGCGCGACCTGCTGCGGCAGAAAATTTTTGCCATGGTCACGGCTCCGGCCTGGGTAGCCCCGGCCGAATCCCGGAAGCGCTTTGAATTTTTGCGCGAAAAGCGTGATGTGGACTATATTTTTCTTCCCGCGTCGGATTTTGCCTCTTCCGTCAAGACTTCAGACGAAGAGGTGCGGGCCTATTATGAAAGCCACAAGGCCCAGTTCGCCATTCCTGCCAGGGTCGATGTTTCTTACGTGCTCGTCAGCCCGCAGGACATCGTAAAGGCCAGCGGCATCAGCTCCGCCGCTGCCGAGAAATGGTATGCGGAAAATGCCGCCCGTTTTGAACAGCAGGAAGAAGTGAAGGCTGCCCACATTCTCGTGCCTCTGGCTGAAGACGCCTCCGAGGCTGACGTGAAAAAGGCCCGGGAGCAGGCCGCTGCCATCGAGATTGAGCTTAAGGGTGGAAAAAACTTTGCTGCCGTGGCTGATGCGCACAACGGTCCCAATGCCGCCGGTCCCGGCGGCGAACTTGGCTGGCTCAAGCGCGGCACAACCGTCAAGCCCTTCGAAGACGCGGCTTTTGCTCTTGCGCCCGGCAAGGTTTCCGCACCGGTTCGCAGCCAGTTCGGCCTGCACATCATCAAGGTTGAAGAAAAAAAGGCCGGCGGCCTGCCGCCCTTCAAGCAGGTGGAGTCCGAGGTTCTTGCGGTTATGGCTCAGGAGCAGGGCGCGGACAAATTGCATGACGTGGTTGACAGTCTCATTGAAGACAATATTCTTGGTCGTTCCCTGAAGGACAGTGCGGAAAAGCATGGTCTCAAATGGGGCGAAACCGGCCTGCTTTCTGCCGCCGAGCTTGAAAAAACACTGGGCGTCACGGCTCAGGGCGCTGCCACACTGGTGGCGACCCCTGCCGGCAATCCCGTTGATACGGCTCTTGAAGCCGGAAAGGCCTATGTGGTTGCCCGGGTGATCAAGTCCGAGCCTGCATCCACAGCGCCCTTTGAGTCCGTCAAGGATCGTATTGTGGCCGGTTTTGTGGAAGAAAAGGCGCTTGGAGCCGCTCTGGAAGCTGCCGCAGCCCTGCGCAAAGACCTGGAGAACGCGCCTGTGGGCGCGGCGGGCCTTAAAGGCCGCACGGTCAGGACGGCCAAGGGGATGGAGCGTAACGGAGTGCTGGCCTCGTTTGGCCCCAACCCCGTCATGGCCGAAGCCCTGTTTGAAGCCCGCGCCGGTCAGTGGCTGCCGGTGGCCTACGCTGTTGAAGACGGCAGCGGGCCGGGCGCCGTTGTGGTGCGCGTCAAGGGTGTGCAGCCCTCTGACGCTGCGGAATGGGATGCGGTCAAGGATATCATGGCCAGCGCCGTGGCCCGTGACCGCGCAGACGGCCTGTTTGAGATATTCATGCAGCGTCTTGCTTCCGGCGCCAAGGTGGAAGTGTACAACGAAGATTTCATCGACAGAAAAAATATGTAGCAAGGCCCGCGCGGCTGGAACAGGAATATACTGGCCGGGGCCGCTTGACGGTTCCGGCCTTCTTTGTCAGAGCAAGGCAGAACCGCCCCAGCGCGGGACGTTCCAGTGCCGCCCTGCCCCAAAGGGGTCAGGCGGTATACAAGGAGGCACGTTATGTGCGGTATTATAGGTTATGCAGGACACAGGCCGGCCGTTCCCGTTGTGGTGGAAGGGCTGCGCAGGCTTGAATACCGTGGTTATGATTCCGCTGGCGTGGCCTTTGTGCGCCAGAATGACATCCACGTGGTGCGCGCCATGGGCAAACTGGCCGCGCTTGAAGAAAAACTCGCCCATGAGCCGGTGACCACACCCACCTGCGCCATGGGTCACACCCGATGGGCCACGCACGGCGTGCCCGCCGAGCGCAACGCCCACCCCCACCGCAGCAACGACGGCTCTCTGGCCCTCGTGCATAACGGCATTATCGAAAACTATCAGGAAATAAAGGCGGATCTTGCCGCCAAGGGATATACGTTCAGCTCTGAAACCGACACGGAAGTGCTGGTCAATCTCATTGCCGAGCGTCGCAAGACCGAACCCGACCTGCTGCGCGCCTTTGCGGCCGCCCTGCGTGAGGCCCACGGGGCTTATGCGGTCTGCCTCATGGACAGGGAGGAACCCGGCGTCATCTATGCCGCGCGCATGTCCGCCCCGCTGATCTTCGGTCAGGGAACGGGCGAAAACTTTGTGGCTTCGGATATTCCGGCCTTTCTGCCCTACACCCGTCAGGTGGTCTTTTTGCAGGACGGGGACCTTGTGCGCGCTACGGCCGACAGCTACGAGATTCTCCGTCTTGAAGACCTCAGCCCCGTGAGCCACGAAACGCAGACCATACAATGGGACATGCAGGCCGCGCAAAAGGGCGGCTACCGTCACTTTATGCTCAAGGAAATCTTTGAGCAGCCGCGCGTCATCACGGATGGTCTCACCGGCCGTGCGCATGCGGAAGAGGGGCAGGTGCGCCTGCCGGAGCTGGATGCCCTGCCTGTGCCGCGCCGCCTGCATATTGTTGCCTGCGGCACATCGTACCATTCGGGTCTTTGGGGGCGGCATCTGCTGGAGCACTGGGCGCGCGTTCCCGTGCAGGTGGAAATTGCCTCGGAATTTCGCTACCGCGACACCCTGCTGCTGGACAAGGACGATATGGTGCTTGTCATCAGCCAGAGCGGCGAAACGGCCGACACCCTTGCGGCCCTGCGCATTGCGCGCCAGTGCGGCGTGACGGTGCTGGGCCTGTGCAATGTGGTTGGCTCGTCCATTGCCCGTGAGGCTTCTGCCGTGCTCTACACGCAGGCAGGCCCGGAAATCAGCGTGGCGTCTACCAAGGCCATGTGCAGCCAGATGCTCATGCTGACCCTCATGGCGCTCTATTGGGGCGTGCGCAAGGGCTGCCTGTCCACCGGGGAATGCCGTGAGCACCTCATGGTGCTTGAAAACCTGCCCGCTCTGCTGGACGACAATCTGCCCGCCCTGCACGAGCGTGCCAAGGAGATCGCGCGCAAATACTCGCAGGTACACAATTTCTTCTATCTCGGACGCGGCCACTGCTATCCGCTGGCTCTGGAAGGTGCGCTCAAGCTCAAGGAGCTTTCCTACATCCACGCCGAAGGCTATGCCGCCGGCGAGATGAAGCACGGCCCCATTGCCCTTATTGATCCGGGCTTTCCCACCTTTGCCCTGGCCCTCAATGACGTGCTTTTGCCCAAGGTCAAGTCCAATATGGTCGAAGTGCAGGCCCGTCAGGGCAAGGTTATTGCCCTCACCAACAAGGGTGTGGAACTGGACGTCGAGGATCGGTGGGATATCCCCGAACTGCCCGCGCCGCTTTCTGCCTTTGCCGCTCTGCCCGCACTTCAGCTTTTCAGCTATGAAACTGCGGATTATCTGGGCAAGGATGTGGATCAGCCCCGAAATCTGGCCAAGAGCGTTACGGTTGAATAGCGCATAGCCTATAATAATATAAGAATGTTTATGGCCGATCCGGATGCTCCGGATCGGCCTTTTGCATTGTTATGCCCGGCGGGCTTACGTTTTGCGGGTTGAAAAGGTTCTGCCGATGGCTGCTAACAGTATTCAAGACTGCTTTCCTATGTAGAATTTTTTGGCTATACTGACAGAGCGTTCCAAAAAAATGATGATTTTTTGGAGCCTTCAATCTGCCGCATCCCGGCAAAGACACATCATGGACAAGCTGGCAAAAAGAAAAATCCCTATATTTTACTATGTTACAGGGCTACTGGCACTGATCTTGATGTCGGTGGCCCTGTCAATCCCGTATTTTCTTTCGGTGCGCGATCAGTTTGACAAAATGGTCGAGGACTCAAGAGCACGCATTCTTACAGAAAAAAAGCAGATCCTTGTGGAACGGGTCGAAAGGGCCAACGCCGAAATCAGCGCCATGCGCGCCACCGTATATGTGGAATACCAGACCATGGCACAGGCGCTGTGCGCCATGCTTGGCACGCTGGGCATGAATATCGACAATATCATTGATGCCTTTGATCCCAGAACGACCGCCCGTACCGCCCGCTTTGCCCTGCACATGCCGGGCATGGGAATTGCCATTTATGACAGAAAGGCCCACAAGGTCCTGTGGACTGATGAAGACGATCTGGCGCACCTGTTGCTGGACCGTCTTGAGCGGGGTCGGGCAGAACCGTCTGACGATTTTCCCGTATGGGCCGTCGGCCCGCTCAAGGATGGAACGGAAGTGCTTGTTTTCGGCACGGACTGGGCTGTGGATGAAATAGCCAAAAGCCGCTGCAAGGCCATTCTGCGTACCATGCGCTTCCCCCTCAACCAGTATGTATGGGTCAATGAGGTGCACAACTACAGCGGCGGCCCCGGCTATGCCGAGCGGGCCGTGCACGTTGCCGAACCGGAGACCGAAGGCATGCTTCTGTCCACGGAAACGGCGGACATCAAGGGCAACCTGCCGTACAAGGAAGAGCTTGAAGGCGTTGTTGCGCACGGAAGCATCTTTTTTACCTATTATTTCAAAAAGCCGGATTCTGACGAAATAAGCGAAAAGCTTGCCTACGGCAAACTTTACAAGCCGTTTAACTGGATCGTGTGTACGGGCATTTACACAAACGACATGGCAAGCATTGTACAACAGCGTGAGGTGGACCTCAGACGCGCGTTCTATGACCAGATCATTTCCTTTGCCAGAATAATATCCATAATGTCCTTGATGTACGCCGTGTTGATGATTTTCTTCGAGCGTCATCTTACGGGCATGATTGATGGCTTCATTGCCAAGCTCAAGGAAGACGAAACCGCGCTGCGGGAAGAAAAAGACAAGCTCGATGAGGCGTACAACAAGCTCGAACGCGTTGCCTACTATGACTTTCTTACGGGGCTGCTCAACCGGCGCGCCATGTACGAGCGCATTGAAAAGGAATTTTCACGCGCACAGCGCGAAGGTTTGCAGTTCTGTCTCGTGCTGGCCGATATCGACCACTTCAAGGCTGTGAACGACACCCACGGGCATGATGCGGGCGACATGGTGCTGCGCGCCGTTGCCAAAATATTTCAGAACAATATCCGGCAGGAAGACTGCGCCTCCCGCTGGGGCGGCGAGGAATTTCTTATTCTGGCCATTTCCTGTGGCCTTGCGGAGGGCCTTACGCTGGCCGAAAAGCTGCGCAAGACCGTGGAGCAGACCCCCATCCGCACAGAAACGGCAACCATCAATGCCACCATCACTCTGGGAGTGGTTGAATACACTCAGGGCAAGGCCTTTAAAGAGCTTATAAAAGAGGCAGACTTTTATCTTTACGAGGGCAAGCGCCAGAGAAACTGCGTCATGTCCAGCTCGGGCACGGTAAAAGAAAGCTAGAGGGTTTCATTTCGACAGTTGCTCAGGCGGTGGCGTGAGCAAATTGCGACACCGGCTTTGCCAGACGCAGAAAGCGGACGTGCCTGAATTTTGGCGTGCCCGCTTTCTGCGTCAATGTGCCTGCTGCTCCGGTCTTGCGCCGTTGCCCCCGTCGATGCCCTGCCGCGGGATGTTGCGCGCATCTATCCGAGTTTTAAGGTATACTTTGCAGCCTGCTCCCAGACCGGGCTGCGTGTTGGCGTGGGGCATGCTGTCCCTGCCGGGTGACGGGCAGCGTTTTTGCCTGTGACGGCATCACAAAAGCCGCGCCAGTACCAGCGCTGCCCTTTTAACAGGAAATATTATCACCTTGTCAGATTGTCAGAAATGGTCTAGGTTCTAAGCCGTAAAACAGCGCATACCGTCCCGCGCCATGCGGGCATGGTTGCAGCGTCGTGATTTCGGCGCTGCAAAAGCCGATTCCGCGGCAAAGCGCGTCTGCCGCAGCAATGAGGTTATCATGGCCCGTAAAAAAAATACCGGCATCTATGTAGCGGCGCTGCTGCTTTTTCTTGGCGGCGTGGGCTATCTGGTGTATTCCGGCTTTTCGGAAAACAGCGTCTACTTTTTGAATGTTTCCGAGGCGCAGGCAGCTACGCCCGACAAGCTGGCTTCTGCCCGGCTTTTCGGCACGGTCGCCCCCGAGGGTATTGAAAAGGCCTCGTCCGGAACCGGCGTCAATTTTCTTCTTGCTGACAAGGACAACGCCAGCCAGTCCATAAAGGTGCGCTACAGCGGAACCGTGCCCGATACCTTCAAGGCGGGAGCCGAGGTCATTGTGGAAGGCGGCATGGACGCGCAGGGGCACTTTATGGCAAAAACCCTCATGACCAAATGCCCGTCCAAATATCAGAAAGAAAATCGCCAGAGCTGACGTCAGCCCCCTGATGAAACAACAGGCCCGGCATGGCCGGACACATTGCGCATGGGGCGCGCCCTGCCGTATTTCGCATGGCGCATGACCCCGCAGCACGGTCCACAAGGCCGGTAAAAGGAGTCACATGTACGTTTTTGCCTTTGCCCTCCTTCTTTTGGCCCTGCTCGCCTCCCTGGGCGGCGGCGGTCTGGCCCTGCTGCAACTGTGGCAAGGACGTGAAGACTCCCTGCGTCTTGTAGAAAAAGCCCATCTGGTGGTCAGCGGCGCGCTGCTTGTTGCTTCGGCCATACTGCTACACGCGCTTTTCTGGTTTGATTTTCAGGTGCAGTACGTTGCCAGCTATACAGACCGCATCCTGCCTGTTTTTTATCGCCTTACGGCGTTCTGGGCCGGGCAGCCCGGCTCCATGCTTTTCTGGGCGCTGGCCGTGGGCGTCAGCGGTTCGCTTTTCGCATGTACACGCGCCTATAAGGGCATCAGCCGTTCCACGCGGCTGTGGTACTGGGCCTTTTTTTATACGATCATGGCCTTTTTTGCCCTCATCCTCAGCAACTGGAGCAACCCCTTCATGCTCCAGAATCCTGTTCCCGCTGACGGCAACGGCCTGAATCCCCTGCTGCAAAATCCCGGCATGATCATCCATCCGCCCCTGCTTTTTCTGGGCTACGGCGGCTTTACCATCCCTGCCTGCCTTGCGCTGGCTCAGGCTCTTTCGGGCAAGGCCGACACCGAAGGCGAATGGTTTCGTATTTCACGCCCCGTGATCATTCTGGCATGGCTGTTCCTTACAGCGGGTATCGTGCTCGGCGCGTGGTGGGCCTATATGGAACTTGGCTGGGGCGGCTACTGGGCATGGGACCCGGTGGAAAATGCCTCGCTCATCCCCTGGCTCATCGCTTCCGCAGCCCTGCATACCCTTATTGTCGAAGACCGCCGCAACAAGCTTGGGCGTGTCAACGTGGCCATGATGGCCCTGACCACGGTTTCGGCCTTTTTTGCCACATATCTTGTGCGCAGCGGCGTTATCGACTCCGTGCACGCCTTTGGCGACGGCAGCGTGGGGACTCCCCTTACCCTGTTTATTCTGGCGGGACTGGCAGTCTCCCTGTGGGTTCCGCTCACAAGCCCCTGCAGGGGGCGGCCCCTGTCCGGTCTGGACAGCCGCGAGGGTTTTCTGACCCTGGTTGCCTGGGTGCTGCTGGCCCTTGCGGGCATTATTCTTGTCGCCACCATGTGGCCCGTCATCAGCAAGCTCTGGTCTACGGCGCCGCGCGGCCTTGACGCCAATTTCTACAATCGCGTGTGCCTGCCCCTGGGCGCGCTGCTCATGCTTATGATGGCGGCCTGCCCCTGGCTTGGCTGGGGCGGCGGCGTGCGTAACAAAAAAGCCTTTTTTGCCGTGCTGGCCGCCTTTGTTGCCAGCGGCGCGGCCATCTGGCTCATGGGCTACCGGCAGCCCACGGCCCTGCTCGGTGCGGCCTCTTCCGTGGCTGTTCTGACGGGCGTGGTCCTGCAGCTGGCCGACAGGTCCGTGCGTCGGCAGCCCAACAGTCTGGGCGCTCTTGGCGCACACCTTGGCATGGCGCTTATGGCCATCGGCATTGCCTTTTCCGGTCCCTACAAGATTGAGCGCGACATCCACTTTACCGTGGGGCAGACCCATGATCTGGCCGAATACAAGGCCACCCTGCTCGAACTGGAAGAAGGCAGCCGTCCGGGATATGAATACATCGCGGCCAAGGTGCGCATCACTGACAAGGACGGCAAGGAGCTTGGCGTTGTCGCGCCGGAGCGCCGCCTGTACGAAAAATTCGGCAGCATGCAGTTTTCCGAAGTGGACGTGATCCCGAGCCTTGGCGACGAGCTGTACGCTTCGCTGCTGGGGCTTGATGAAGACTCCCATGTGGTGGTCAAGCTCAGCATCGAGCCTCTTGTAAACTGGCTGTGGATAGGCGGCACGCTCATGTGCCTTGTGCCCCTGCTGGGCCTGCGCCGCCGCAAGCCCGCCGATGCCGTGGAGGCAGCGGATCTGGCCGACGGTCTGGAAGACGATGACGCCGCGTCCGGAGATGCCGGGACCGGCGACAAACATGGCACGGCCTAGCCTGTCGGAGCGCCCCTAGTGCTGGAACTTGTGCGCGTTGCCAAGACCTACGGGGTCAAGGTCATCTTCAAGGACGTGAGCTGCGCCTTTTCCCGGGGCAGCATCACCATGCTGGTGGGCGGCAACGGCGCGGGCAAGAGTACGCTTATGCGCATCATGGCCGGGCTTTCCCGGCCAAGCGCAGGCGAGGCCCGGTTGAACGGGCAGATACGTCTGGGCTATCTCGGGCACGCCACGTTTTTGTACCCCGGCCTCACGGCGCTGGAAAATCTTGCCTTCTGGCGCACGGCCTGCGGGCTGGCGCTAACGCGCAAGGATATGGAAGCGGCCCTTGAACGCGTAGGGCTTCAGGCCCATGCGCATGAAAGGGCCGGAGTGTTTTCGCGCGGCATGGCGCAGCGGCTCAATCTGGCCCGTGTGCTCATGCAGACGCCGGACCTGCTGTTGCTGGACGAACCGGGAACCGGCCTTGATGCGGCCTCGCTGTCGCTGCTGCGGCGCGAGGTTGTGGCTGCCCGCGCCCGTGGAGCCTGTATTGTGCTTATCAGCCATGATCTGGCAGGGGATGCCCCTCTGGCCGACCGTCTGCTTGCCCTTGAGGGGCGCAGGCTGGCCTACGACGGCCCGCCTCAGGCCTACGGCCCGGTGGCAGCGGGTGCTTTGGCCGGCGGTGTGCGCCAGCCCGGAGTGACCTCAGAGGAGCAGCCATGCTGCGCATGACGCTGGCCGTTGCCCGCAAGGATATGTCACTGACACTGGCACGGGGCAGCGGGCTTGTGCAGGCCCTGCTGCTGGGTTTGCTGCTGCTTTTTGTGTTCAGCCTTTCTCAGGGCGTGGGCGAGCGCATGACGCCGCAAGGCGCGGCGGCCGTGTTCTGGCTCAGTTCGGCGTTTTGTCAGGTGCTTGTGTTCAATCAGCTGTACGCCCTGGAAGAGGTCAACAGCGCCCGTCTGGGGCTTTTGCTTTGCCCGGCCCCGGTGCAGGCGGTCTGGCTTGGCAAGGGCTGCGCCGGGCTTGTGCTGCTGCTGTTGGCCCAGCTGGTATTTTTGCCTGCCGGTGTGGTTTTTCTGGGGCAGGAGCTTGCCGGGCCGCTGCCCGAAGCCCTGCTGGCCCTTGTGCTTACGGACGTGGGCATGTGCGCCATGGGTTCCCTTTTGGGGGCGCTGGCTCAGGGGCAGGCAGCGCGGGAATCGTTGTTGAGCATCGTGCTTTTCCCCCTGCTGACGCCCTTGCTGCTCGCGGGCATCAGTGTGGGGGCGCAGGCCCTTGGCGCGTCAAACCCTGACGGGCCGGGCGCGTGGCTTGGGGTGGCAGCCGCCTTTGACGCGGTATTTCTGGGCGCCGGACTTTTGCTGTTCGGCCATATTTACGCGGGAGACGAATAATGCCCAAGCTTTCGGCGCTGCCGCAACTGCTTGTTTTTACGGGCGGGCTGGCCTTTGCCGCCTGCCAGTGGCTTATTTATGCCTATGCCCCGGTGGAGCAGACCCTCGGGCTGGCGCAGAAAATTTTTTATATCCATCTGCCGCTGGCATGGTGGGCGCTCATGAGTTTTCTGGCGGTTTTTGCCGGTTCCGTGGCCTACCTGTGGCGGCGCAATCCCGCTGCCGACCGCCTGTGCGCCGCAGCCGCCGAAGTGGGTGTTCTGCTGAGCGGCCTTGCTCTGGTTACGGGCATGCTGTGGGCGCGCCGTTCCTGGGGCGTCTGGTGGACGTGGGATCCGAGGCTCACCACAACATTGATCATGTGGTTTGTTTATGCAGGCTATCTGGTGCTGCGCGGCCTTGATCTGCCGCCGCAGCGCCGCAATATGGTCTGCGCCGTGGTGGGCGTGGTGGCTTTTCTTGATGTGCCGCTGGTTTTTCTGTCCGCGCGCATCTGGCGCTCCATCCACCCTTCTGTTTTTGCCAGCAAGGAAGGCGGCCTTGAGCCGGAGATGCGCCTTACCGTCATAGCCTGTGTGCTTTCGTTCGGTTTTTTGTGGGCGGGTCTGGTGTGGCTGCGCAAGCGCCAGCTTGATCTGGCCGCGCGCATGGACAGGCTGCAACAGAGCCGGTTTACGCCGGAAGGACTGTAACGCACGGCCCGCGCCGTCATGCGCCGCCGGTCTGCACGGCCGTGAGGCCATTCCCGGAGGATATATGGACACCCTGACATGGATAATCATGGCCAATGCCGCCGTATGGATCGGCCTTGGCGCTTACCTGGCCTTCATGGGCGCGCGCCAGCGGTCCCTTGCAGCACGCCTGACCCAATGGGAGATGCTCAACAATGACTGATAGTTCAAAGCGCAACACCGCATCCCGCGCGCTCATTATTCTGCTGGGTCTGGGCCTTGTGCTCATGCTGGCCGTATCGCTCAAGGAGCGCTTTGAAA
Source organism: uncultured bacterium (assembly GCA_905214305.1). Lineage (GTDB taxonomy): Bacteria > Desulfobacterota > Desulfovibrionia > Desulfovibrionales > Desulfovibrionaceae > Desulfovibrio. Next base: position 44,701 of record CAJMLK010000014.1, on the reverse strand, counting down.
GCCCGGGGCTTACAGAGCAGCGTCAGCCTCGTGCAATGGCCGCGCAGGACAGTGCGGCACAGCAGATAGGCCAGCTCATGCGTCAGGTGGCGGAAAATCCCAATGACGGCACAGCGCTGGTGCACCTTGTGGAGCACCTGATTGGCGCACAGAACTGGGAAGCCGCAGAAACTTTTGCCCAGCGGGCCGTCACGCTTGATACGGGCAATTCCAAGCCGCTGTATCTGCTGGGCGTCATCATGCACAATCAGGGGCGCAACAAGGAAGCCGCCGAGGCCCTTGAAAGGGTGCTGGCGATCAAGGACGAGGCTTCCGTGCGGTACAGTCTTGGCGTGCTTTACATCCACTATCTCGACAATCCCGCCAAGGGTGTGGAACATCTGAGCGCTGGCCTGCACGACAGCGGCGCGCCGGAAGAACTGAAAAAAGCCATCATGGTGGAGCTGGAAAAGACGCCGCTGCCCGGCCAGCCCGGCAAATCGGACACGCCGGATACGTCTGGCAAGGCCGCGCCCGCAGATCAGGCAAAGGGCAAGACAGCCGCACCCGCGAAAACGCGCTAGACAGTGTCGTCACGAGCGCCTTTCCCGGTATCTCTGCGTCGAACTTCGCCTTTTATTCCGGTCGAGTACCATAAGAGTACACTCCCTGCATAAAAGGCTCGTTCTCCTTGATATACCAAGGAAATTCATCTCGTGACGACACTGGCTAAACGCCGCGCGTATTGTCCAGAGCAATTTCATTTTAAAATTGCTCTGGCGACTGCTCACGCAGTCGCCCGCCGCAAAGGCGCAAGCGCAGCTTCAGCCGTTGCCCGAAGGGCTTCCGGATGCTTCAGGAGTTGTAACGCAGGAAACTACGCTTGCAGGCAGCATGTGTAACGAGCGGCTTGTTTCCACACAACCACTGTCGCCATTCGTAAGGCTCGCAGGCTCGCCAACGACTGCCGCGAAGACAGCAGAGCTGTTTACTCGCGCGGTTAAGCGCCGAAGCGAGCGTGCCGTTACCTTTGAGAATGTACATTCTCAAAGTTGATCTGCTCCAGAAATGGGCTGGCCGCCATGCGGCGGTGCTGCCCCGATGCGTTGTCCGGTGCAACCTGCCCAGGCCGGGCATACATTCCGGGCAAGCCCGCAGTCTTTCCACAAGCTGCGGGCTTGCCTCTTTTTTTTACAGGTTGTACCTTTTACCGCAAAGAGCGCGGCCAGCGGGTGCGGGCCGTTGCTATCGCTTGCATTATCCCGCCCCGGCGGTTTTTTACCGTGAAAACCCGTTGCGCAACGCGCGTTGCCACGCGCTCAAAGCTGCGCCGCAGGCGGAAAACTGGCGGCCAAGGCATTTCCGTGTTGCCGCCGTATACATGTCCGGCCTTTGGCCGGGCAGGCGTTTTCTTCTGTTGAAGCCGCAGGCTCACTATGAAAATGCCCCAATGAGGACCATATGGCCCGTCGTAAAAGCAGAAACAAGGACTCGTCCGCTCCGAATCAGGCTCAGTCTCCTTCCACCAGTCAGGCCACGCAAGAAACACGCCCCCCGGAGCAGCCCCTTGCCATGCCTGTCGCATCTGACGATCACGATGCCACGCCTCAGGGCATGGTGCGCAAGGGCGTGTTTGTCATGGGGGTGGTCATCGCCCTTGTGCTTGGCCTTTATCTGGGCAGCCTTGTTCCTTCACTGATGCATGATCCGGCCCCCGGATCCGCGCCCGCACCGCAGGCCCCGGCTCCGGCAGCGCAAGCTCCTGATGGCATGCGCCCCGCGCCGCAGACAGGCGTCGCGCAGGTTTCGCCGGAGCTGTCAGCGCGTATCGGCGTGCTGGAAAAAGCCGTGCTGGAAAATCCCAAAGATGCCGCCCGCTGGGCTGGTCTGGGCAATCTGTATTTTGACACGGGGCAGGCGCAAAAGGCGGCTTCAGCTTATGAACGCTCTTTGGCCCTTGAGCCGGGCAATGCCCATGTGCTTACGGATCTCGGCATCATGCAGCGGGAGTTGGGGCAGTTTGAAAAAGCTGTGGAAAGTTTTCGCAAGGCTGCGACATTGCAGCCCGATCTTGAAAACGCTCTCTTTAATGAAGGCGTGGTGCTTTATTACGACCTCAAGCGCAAGGATGAAGCCGAGGCGGCCTGGAAGCGGCTTTTGCGCATTAATCCGGGTGCGCGCGCGCCGGACGGCCAGCCTGTTTCCGAGCTTATTCAGCATCTGCACTAGGCAATTTCACTTTGAAATTGCTTCAGAGTGAACCGTCAGTGAAAACTTGTATCCACCCGGCTCTGCGTATGGCACGGCAATGTGCGGCCGAAAGCGTCTGTTTTCGGCCGCGCAGGGTAACTGAACGCCACGTGTCGCAGGTGGCCGGGTGAATTTTTCGGCGGCGCGGCAAGCCGTGTGCGCCCGTTTTGCACGATGCGTCCCGGCAGCGGGCCTGCCGCGCACGACAGAGAATACAGGTAGGAAATACCAATGATACATCCCCATTCCGGCTCCCGCCCCGGCCCAGGTCTGTTTTGCATTTCTGGTCCGGGCCCCTGCATTCTGCTTGCGTGCCTGGCGTTCATCTGGCTGCTGCTCCCTTCGGCTGCGCTCATGGCCGCGCCCACCGAGGCCATGCTCATGCCAGCCCCGGCAAGCCCGCAAAAAACCACGGTTCCTCCGGTGCTGCTTACGCCAAGCGCCCCGCTGCTGCCGCAGCTTCAGTATTTCATCGACCATACCGGAACCATGGATGTGGAAGAAGTGGCCGCTCCGGCCAATGTCAGTGCGTTTCAACCCTTGCAGATGAAAACCCTGCCGCGTTCCGCCGGGGTCATGTGGCTGCGTTTTACGCTGGCTCCCCTGCCGCAGGGGGTAAAGCCCGGGGCCATGCTGCTTGATATGGGGGCCAGCGTGCCTGACGGCCCTGTTCTGTACGAGCCGCGCACGAATCTTTTGACCGATGCCGTGGAATGGCGCGAAATAACGCCCAGTCAGCGTGATGTGCTTTTGCTGCCTGAGGCGGGGAATGAGCCGATCACCTGCTATATCCGTCTGGACGGGCTGCCCGGCCTGTGGTTTGAGCCAATGCTGCGCACCCCGCAGGATGCCGCCAATAACTGGGGCAGTCTGGCGGGTACTGCGGCGGTGCTGGCCCTTGCTGTGGTCATGCTGCTCTGCCTTTTGCGCGGCCTTTCTGAAAGGGGGCAATGGCGCATATGGACGGCGCTTTATGTGGGCGCGGCACTGGCGCAGGCCGTCATGGGCATGCCAGCCTACGGGGCTGGGCGCATAACCGTTATGGAGGCCGCTGCCGTGCTCAGTCCCGGCGTGGCGCTTATGCTGCTGCCGCATGTGGGGCGTCATCTGCTGCACACCAAGGGGCGGTCGCGCCTGCTGGATGCGCAGTTTGTGCTGCTTTCGCTGCCCGGCGCGGTGCTGGCTCTGCTGCCCCTGTTGCCGGGCTTCGGCTGGCTTATACGCTATCTTGCCCTGTGGCCGCTGTGTACGCTCATATTCGTGCCCAGTGCCGTCGGCGGGGCTGTTATGGGCCTTGGTGGCGCACGGCGCTTTCTTTTGGGCTGCCTGCTGCCCCCGGCTTTTACGGCTGCCGGCATTCTTGGGCTGGACAGCGGTTACGCGGCCAACCTTATGGCCTCCGCCCCCTTGTGGGGTACGGCTCTGAGCGCTCTGATCATTGCTGGAACAGGCGCGCCGCGAGATTCGGCGGACGATGCCGCGCGCGGTGGCAGAAAAAAGAACGTGTCCACGCCCGGCCCTGCCGGTTCTCCCGGTCTGGACGGCCTCGGTCTGCTGCCCAGTGCCGGTGATGCGGGCGGCTCCGCCAATGCCCCGGCCCGCACGGGCGCGGATGGCGGACTCTCTCTTGATGGCGTCATCAACCTTGATCAGCCCCTTGATGACCCCAATCTGCGTCTGCTGCCCCCTGTTTCCGCAGCAGACAACTCCGGTCAGGGGCGCTGGAACAGGCCTGAAGGCAGCGCCTCGGCGGATGCTGGTTTGTCCCTGACAGAAGACGCGGTCTGGTCGTCATGCTCTGCCCCGGCTTCTCATGCTGCGGGCGCGGCGCAAAAAGCCCGGTCAGGAGCAGATGCCTGCCTGTGGGAGAATACGCTGCGCCCGCCGCTGGAACGGCTGCTGCGCGAGGGAGCGGCCCTTGGCAACTGCGCCCTGCCCCCCGCCGTGCGCCAGTATGCCGAAAATATGCTTGAAGCCGCCGCGGATATGGCCCACGCGCTGGACAATCCCGGCAAGGGGCTTGAGCAGAGCCGCATAGGCGAAACCCGCAGCGCGTTCAATCTGCAGCACATGGTGCGCGAGGCGCATGATGCCGTCAGCGCCGCTGCTGAAAACGCGGGCATTGGCCTTGCGTGGTATATGCCGCCCCTGCTGGGGCATACGTATGAGGGGCAGGCGCAGACCCTGCGCGAAACCCTGTGTCTTTTGCTTGAAAGCGCCGTACGGGCCACCTCGCGCGGGGCCGTGCACCTTTCGGTGCGGCGCGTGCCCGAAAGCCCCGACCCCGGCCACCTGCTTTTTACGGTGAGTGACACGGGCGCGGGCATTCCGCCGCGCAACCGCTCCACCCTTGCCCTGGCGCGTGCCTGGGAGCTGGCCGGAACCAACAACTGCTACCTGAATGTGGAATGTACCCCTCAGGGCACGAGCATTTCTTTTACTCTTCGTCTCAAGCCGCTGGAGCACGAGGCTTCCGCCCCCGAAGAACTGCGCCTTCACGTGGCCGTTGTGGCGGATGGGGCCGTGGAGCGCCAGAGCTTTGCCCATATGGTGGCGGGCATGGGCCTGTCGAGCACAGAGGCCCGCACCGTGCGTGAAGCACTGGAGCTGAACAGGGAAAATCCCGCACTGCTGCTTGTGGCGCATGAGCCGGTGGACGGTTCGGCGGCCTCTGACGTGCTCGACCGCTTTAAAAATCAGGCTATGGAAGCTGGCCTGCCTTTCTGCAAGGCTTTGGCCGTCACCGCCGACGACAGCCGTTGGGATGCTCTGGCCGATACCGGTTACACGCACGCCCTGCTGGAGCCTGTAGATAAAACCGTTTTTGCGGCCACCGTGCAGGAAATTCTGGAAGAAGCGGGCATTTCCCTGCCGGGGGCTGGCGAAGAAGATGCGGAAGGCCGGAACGCCGAGGCCCATGGCGGCCCTGAGCATGAAAGTCATGATGGCCGGCCTCACGAAAATTATGCCACAGGCGAAAGCCCCGCGAACGTGGCCGATCCGCTGGAAGGCTTGCTGCCAGCCGCAAAGGGCGCGGACGCCCCTGCCTCGCCCCTGCCCGATCTTTTTGGTTCGGAGCAGTCTTGGGCCGCGCCCGGCGGCGCTTCTTCGCGTCTGCCCGACCTCACGGCCCTGCCCCAGATTTTGGGCCTTGCCGACCAGATGGGCGGCGGCCTGCCGCCGGTGCACGATGGTTCTGCCGCGCCTGCTGCGGCTGCTGCGTCGGGCGCTCCCGACGTTGCGGATGTGGCAGACGCTCCCGGCGTTGCCGGTGCGCCCGGCATGGCTGACGCTGTTGCCCGGCCCGGCACAGCGGAAGACGATCCTGCCGCGTCCGCAGCGGATACCGAAATGCTTCAGGCGCACGCTTCGCTGGCTCCTGACCATGTCGACCATGCCGGGCATACCGAGCATGCCGGGCACGCTGAGCAGCCTGAACCGCCCGTGGAACGGGAAGTTCCAGATCTTTTTGGCGTGGAAGAAGGACAGGAGAGCGCGTGGGAAAGCGCGCTGGAGCATGTGCCGGGTTATGGGCAGGATGATGCGTCAGGCGTGTCCGCGCAGGCGTACATGCCCGCAGAAGAGTATGACGCCGGGGATATCGCGCCGACCGATGCAGCACCCGCTGCCGCGTCTGCTGCGGAAAAAACGGCTGACGCTTCAGGTCATGCAATTGGCCATGCAGCAGATCACATTGCAACAGGCCATGCAGCAGACTTTATTGCCTCTGCCGGGCTTGAAGGCCCCACATGGGGCGACGAAGCTCCTTCCGGGAGCGACGGGGCCGTAGCTGAAGAGACCACAAGCAGTGTCCACGAGGCGCATCAGGAAGCAGAGCATGCGTCCGCTGTGCCCGGAGAGGGCGGGCGCGCCCCGGTCGAAACTGCGCCCGACATGGCGCGGGATGTTCCCGTTGCGCCGCATGCAGTTTTGGTAACGGAGCCGGAGGCGGATACGCCGTCCGATCTGTTGCCGGAGCAATCCACAGTGTCGCCGGAGCGGCCTGTGGAGCAACCGGCGGAAGCGTTGCCGGGGGCGCCAATGGTGGGGGAAACGGAGCCGCCAGAACCGCAAGACTCTGCGGCCGACGCGGTGCGCCCCGCGTCCGGAGAGGCTTCTGCCATTGCCGGGCAGCCCAGTCTGACGGATACCCCTGTCGATGTGGATGCTGACGCGCCCCGCTCTGCTGAAGACTCCGCGCCCGTGCAGGCCGACCATGCCTCGCCTTTGGGCACAGACAGTGTGCAGCACGAGAGCAATGTTCAGATTGCCGCCGCGACAGAGCCGGTACAGGCGGATACTGTGGTTTCCGGTACTCGCGATCCTGCGGAAAATGCCGGGGCAGAAGCTCCTGCGGCAGGTACGCTTGCGGCTGCGGTAAGCGGTTCGGGTGGGCAGCCCGGGCAGCCTGTTATCAGTGTGCGGGGCAGGATTGGCGAGGCTGTTCTGAGGCCCGTCAACGCTCCCCTTCCCGAGGCTGCTGGAGGCGGCAGCCTGTCCGGCCTGTCGGGCCAATCAGGCCAGTCAGGCCAGTCAGGCCAGTCAGGCCAATCAGGATTGTCCGGCCTGTCGGGGCTGTCCGCCACGCCAGAGGCCAAGCCCTCGCATCAGGAACAGACGTCGCCCGTGGCGGGCATGCCGTCAGATACGGTTCCGGCTTCAGGGCCGTCCACGGAAGAAGATGCCAGACCGGAAGCATATCTGGATGCCACCTATCCCGGCCCGCTGGATGCCGTGCCGCATGAAAAGCTTGACTGGGGCGGTGAATGGGTGGGTGACCCCGTGCCAGTGGGAGCCCCCACGTCTTCCGGCAGGCCCGCTCCTGCCAGTCCCGCTTCTGCACCGGACGCGCCCCTGCCTGCGGGCGGAATCGGCGACTACGTCAGCCCGAGCCTTGCCCGTCCGGGCGAATGGGTGGGTGAACCCATGCCGCTGGACAGAAGTGCCATAAAAGAAACACGGCCGGAGCCTCCGGCGCCTGAAAGGCGTCCCATTCCCTGGCCGGGCGATACGCCCGCCGGGCAGAGCGCGGTTGCCGCAGGGCGGAGCGACAAAACGCCTTCAAGCCAGCGTGAAATGCCGCGCACGGCCACCGGCAGGCTGATACTCAAGCTGCTGGGCAGCACGGCAGATACTGCGCCGGTTACGGAAAATGCCCAGGAATCTTCGCGCCGTGGCGGGGAGGCATCACGTCCGCTGGGCGGCGATGCTGGTCAGAGACCCGCTTCTGCGGGGCGCAGTGCGTCTGACGATGCGTCCATTGTGGACTTTATCGCCGGGGCCACGCCGCCTGCGGGAAGCAGCGCGCCCGTGTCCGGCGCAAATGCGCCGGCGGCGACCGTGCAGGCCGTTTCCACGTCGGCAGCCATGCAGGCTGCGCCCGCGCAGCCGCAACCGCAGCCACGTCAGCAGGATGCGGCGCTTTTGCGGCTGGTGGAACGTCTGGACGCGGCCATGGAGGATGCGCAACGGGCCTACAAGGGGCATAACTGTCTGGCCGTAGCAGAGGCATCAGGCCGTATAGCCAATGAATCTGACGGGTTCGGTTTTCGTGTGCTGGCGCGTATGGCCCGCTGCGTGGAGCGTGCCGCCAGAGCCAACGACATGAGCGCCCTGCGCGATCTGTTGCCGGAGCTGGCCGTGGCTGTGGAACGCAACCGCATTGCGCTCAATCCGCATCCTCAGGGCAGGTAATGGGGCGACCGTCAGGCAGGGCAACCGTCAGGCGAGTAAAATTGCAAAGGATATTGAATGATTATCGGAGTATTGGAAACGCTGGCCCTTGTGGTCGTGCACGTATTGTCCTGGGTTGCGGTTTGCCATGCCCTGCTTACAAAGCATGATCCACGGGCGGCGTTGGGCTGGACTGTGACGGCCCTGCTGCTGCCACTTGTGGGGCCGCTTCTGTACGCCACGTTCGGCATCAGCCGGGCAGAAAGTCACGCCAGCCGCATGATGCGCCGTCAGGAACCTCTGGAGCCGGATTATGCCCATCCTCCGTTTCCCGAACTGCCGCCCGAGCATGTGCCTGAATACATCATCAGCATGGAGAGCATCGGCCGCCGCCTGACTGAGCAGCATCTCTGCGGCGGAAACTCCCTGACGCCCCTGCATAATGGCGACGAAGCCTACCCTGCCATGCTCAAGGCCATACGCGAGGCCAGGGAGCAGGTTTTTCTCTGCACCTACATTTTTAATGCGGGCAAAACAGCTACGGATTTTGGCAATGCCATGGCCGAAGCCGCCGAGCGCGGTGTGGACGTGCGTTTGCTGGTAGACGGCATCGGCATGCTCTATTCGTGGCGCAAGCCGTGGAAAAAACTGGCAGAACGCGGGGTAAACGTAGCCATGTTCCTGCCGCCGCGTCTGTTTCCGCCCAATTTCAGCATCAATCTGCGCAACCACCGCAAGATGCTTGTTTGCGACAATACGGCCTTTACCGGCGGCATGAATATTTCAGACGACAATATCTCCGCCGGAAAGACCAAATATGTTCAGGATGTGCATTTTCATTGTCAGGGGCCCATTGTCGATCAGCTGCGACGCGCTTTTCTGCTCAACTGGGGGTTCTGCACAGGCAAGTATACCCCCCTGCCGCCAGCCAGTACCCTGCCTGCCGGTGAAAGCCGCTGCCGCATCATCATGGACGGCCCGGGGTCAGAAGCTGATGTGCTTAACGATATCTACTGTGGCGTGGTCAACGCGGCGCGCCAGTCTGTGCGCATCATGACGCCCTACTTTCTGCCTTCGCACGGCTTTGTGTCGGCCCTGCGCAGCGCCGCTCAGCGCGGTGTGGACGTGCAGGTGGTGCTTCCGGCCAAGAACAATCTGTTCTACGTCCACTGGGCACAGTTCCGCCTGCTGCCCACACTGCTGGAAGCGGGGGTGCGCGTGTGGTATCAGCCGCCGCCCTTTGCACACACAAAGCTGCTCACCGTAGACTACTACTACAGCCAGATCGGCTCGGCCAATCTGGATACACGCAGTCTGCGGCTCAACTTTGAACTGAATATGGAAATATTCGATACAAGCTTTTGCGGCGAAGTTGCGGGCTACATTGACCGGACTATCGGCAAGAGCACGGAAATCACGGCGGAAGAACTGAAAAAGCTCTCCCTGCCTGCCAAGCTGCGTAATGCGGGCTGCTGGATTTTCTCTCCCTATCTGTAGGCTTGCGGATAAAACGGGCACTGGCGCGCCATTATTTGCGGTGAACGGCAGAATGCACCGAGCGTAACAGGATTGCCGTTGCTGCAAAGAATTTGGGCTACGGTGTGGGCAGTCCAGAATACGTCTGAACCGGCCCGGAACAGCCAACAGCTGTCATCTGACGGATTGAAGCGAAAATCCCGACTCAGTACATGGGTCGGGATTTTTTGTCGGCGGAGAGGGGGCAAAAACGCTTAATCTTCATCCCGTTGGCATAGGAACTTTGCGCCTTTTGCCAACATTTTCTCTTGTGATTTTACACGCCGTTCTAATTTTTTTATGTCTTCTGCAGGGGGTAAGCTTTCTGGGACAATGCCTCGATCCTTTAACATGCCACGAACTGACGTGTTATTTTGGACATGTTCTTTCGTAATAGAGGCTTCTCCCTGAAGGTCAGATTCTTGCGTATTATAATTGGTCATTTCCGTGGCAAGATTTTTTGCGGCGATAGTCAGTGTAGGTAAGAAGTCTGCTAGCGGGCGCGCGCCTTTAATGCCATATCGATCTTTCATGCTCTGTGTAGTATTGCCACCGAATAAGGCACAATCCCCTCTTGAACGTATCCGACCAAAGCCTTGTTCATTGACTCCACGATTATAAATATTTTGGGAAAGGAGTTTTTCTGATTCGCGTAATCGTTCGCGCGCTTCAATCCTGGAGTGCAGGTTGATCCTTTCCTCAAGTAGTTCTTGTTTTCTCGTTTGAAGAGCAAAGTAACTTTGGGCGAAAGCAATGACCTCTTTTCGTGGATCACCATTTTGTGCAACCAGATAGCAAGCATAGCGCGTAAGTTGGACATCTTCTATCCCCCGCATCGCACCGCTGCCAACTGGAACCATTTTCGTAACAACCCGAAAATGGTTTTCTGAAATATTTCCTGAATTTTCACATGCTTGCACAGCTCTTGCCAGGACGCCTTCAAATGTTTCCCATCGACTATACCCAAGAAGTTCTTGCAATTCCCTAGCGTACCAGAATTCTACATTTTCATCTCGTTCCAATTGAGCTATTTCATCAAAGCTCCTGGCAAGTGCATCTATTGTCTTGAGGTCCATGTTGCTCTCCGAATTAGTGCTCGGTTGATAACGGTGATGGGATAGACCTTATTGGCCTTGGAGTGAACGTGAACCCAACGAAGGATAGTCGGACTCGTCATATCATAACTAGGGTAGCGTTAAGATTGGCACTGAGAGAAAGAGGGGCTTTTGCCTTTCGCGTCCGCTTGCATCAAGGGTTTTCGGCTGCGCCAGAGCCAAAACAAAAACGCGCAAAAAATCAGTATCCTTGCTGCTTTCTTGCGCGTTTTTGCGTTCTTGTTGGCACTTAATTAGCGGCGTCTTATCGCCTGCATCTCATTCTGGCTAGCGGTACTCGCGGCCGCTCCAGATAACCTTACCGATCACGCGGAAGAACTCAGCCATATCACCACGCATATCAAGCTCAATGGGCGGGTACGCCTCTTCATTGACGCTTTTTAAAATTACTTTTCCCGGCTGCTTATCTATTCTTTTTAAGTAGATGGCATCATCAAAGCCAACAGCGAATATCCTGCCTGGGATTATATCTACCTTGCTCTGATCCAGCAAAACGACATCTCCATCCATGATCTCTGGCTGCATGCTGTCGCCAGCTACGCGCATCAGAACCATTTTGTCTGGATTGCCCTTGCGCAACAGGAAGTCCATGCGGAAGGCATAGCTTCTCTCGCAGTCTCCGTTCACCTCGAGACTACCGTTCCCTGCCGAAAGGCGGGCTTCCGCCATCGGAATAAGCTTCAGTTCTACATCACAACATGCCTGGGACAAACCTGTGTTTTTCAGGGCATCTAAGTGCTGCCCCCCAAAAAAAAGCCAGTCTGTTGACACTCCAAAAAGTTGCGCCGCTTTGGGAATCCATGCGGGAGGTACTGTTTTCCTTGACCTTGCATCTGCAATTGACTGTTTAGACAGGCCAAGCTTGACGGCAAGCTCTTGGTCTGACGTTGCACTTGCTGCTATTTTGAGACGTTCAAAGACGTCAAGATAGGTTGCATCTTCCATTGATAAACCTGCAACCAAAAACTGCAACCTGCGGGCGCTCTGTTTTTGGTGTGTTTTCGCCATGTTACAAAAAAGACTAGAATATCTTTTCTTGCAACCTGAAAATCTTCTTGACCAGACAAGAAAAACAGGTCAAAACGATCTTGCGGGCGGTTAATATTTACACGCAAAACCAAACTAACAGGCCGCCGCGCATAGGGTCAACGTCCACAGCCTTTCAAAATTTGGACAAGCGGAGGCAACCAATGAATTATCCCTGTCCCCCTAAGCTCGCCCATTTATCGGCCAAGACGAGTCAATGTCCTGGCAGCCAGCTTTTTGAAGATGCTGTCTGCGATATCCTTTCGGATGCCTCTTGGGTGGGGCATTTTCTGGTGCCCGTGTCTAAAAGATTTTGGGGCAGGCATGCCTTTCGTGATGGCTGGGGGAGTCTCGCCCTTGAATCTTCAAGGGAAATGGCCTTTGAAGCCGTTCGCGCCGCTTTAGCAGCAATGGGCAAGTAGAGGCCCACACCATGCGCCAGCTCTCCCTTATAGAAGATATCGCCCAGCTTGCCGGGGCATTGCCAGCCATCAAGGCGGCAATGCGCGGCATTGCTGGTGCGCCAGAGGGCGAGGGGCGCAAGGCGCTGCCGGACAAGCTCAATGCGATAGCGCGGGCATCCGGCGTCAAGCTGACGGGCGGTAACGCAAGCGGCATCAGCGAAGAGATGCTGCACAAAATTTTATCCCCGTCTGACGATTCCCGGCCTCCGTCTGTCCTGATGCTGCTGGCCTACTACAAGGCCACAGGCAACCCGGCTCACTTGCGCGCCATGCTGCGCAGTGTGGGGCTGGACATCATGACGGAAGATGATCGCAAGCTGCGGGACTACGCCCGCGCCATCATTGACCAAAAGAAAGCCCGAAAACAGGCACGCAAACTGGAGGAAGAACTATGAGCCGTGTGTCGGCCCCACAGCGCCTTGAACTTGGTGCAAAGCGTTGCAAGTACCGCTGGCGCTTGCGGGAAGTGATGGATGCTAACGCAGTACCATCTTATGCGGCTCTGGGGCGCATGCTTGGTGTGTCTGGCGTTGCAGTTGCCCGTACGGTCAGCGGCGAAATACATAGTCCTGTTGTACTTGATTGGTTTCGTAAACACGGCGTGCCGGAAAACCTGCTTTGCGACCCACGCCGGGCGGCGCAGTAGGAACAGGCTATGGCAATGGCAACAGAGGCATATACAACGCAAGAGCTTGTTTGTTTGTTCGGGGTGACCCGGCAAGCCATAGAGAAGCGTGCAAAGACTGAAAATTGGGGGTGGATGTCCCGGTCCAGGCGTACAGGGGGCAAGCTCTGGATAATCTCCAGCATGCCCCCGACCACGCGCGATGCAATTGCCTCTGCCATGCTGCGCGAAGCCCGCGCGGCAGCCGCCAGCGCGCCTAATTCTAACGCTCCCGTCATAGTTGGCGGCACGGTTGGCACTGCGCCAACCCCGGCCAGGTCGCCGGAATGGACTCGCGCCTCTGAACGTGAGCGCACTGTAGCCACGGCCCGGCTTGCCTTTGTGCGCGAGATTGAGCGCCTGTCCGGCATTGTGGGCAAAGAAAAGGCAGTGCAGCACCTTGTGTCAGCCTCGCGCCTCGGCAGCCTTGCCACTGTGTTGCAAGAGCTTATCAGCACGGCCACTGCCTGCAAGCGCGGCGGTACGCTGTCACGCCGCAGCCTGTATCGTTGGGCGTCTGATTACGCCGAGGGCGGCGAAGCTGCGCTGTTGCCCGCGTTCCGCAGAAAAGAGTCGTTGCCTGTCTGGTTTGATGAATTTCTGGCCTACTATCAGAAGCCGCAGCATCCTCCTGTTGCCCTCGCTTATGACGAATATGCCCGCGCCCTGAAAAAGCGTGGGGAAACGCCGCCCTCCATACATGCCGTGCGCCGCGCTCTCGCCAAGATGAGCGCCCCGGCTCGTGAAGCTGGCCGCGCCACAGGTAATGCTCTGCTCAAGCTGCGCCCCTACCAACGCCGCGACACGTCAGAACTGTGGCCCGGTGACGTGTACACGGCGGACGGCACCACGTTTGACGCCGAGGTGCTCCACCCTGACCACGGGCAGCCCTTCAAACCCGAGATTACAGCCATCATCGACGTGGCAACCCGCCGTTGCGTGGGCATCAGTATTGCGCTGTCTGAAAGCAAGCTGACCGTGCTTGACGCCCTGCGCATGGCCTGCCTGTGGGCGGGCATACCAGCTATGTTTTATAGCGACTCCGGCCCCGGCTATTATAACAAGCTACTGCTTGATGACCGCACTGGCATGTTTCAACGCCTTGGCATCTCGCCTTGCAATGCCATTCCGGGCCGCCCGCAGGGTAAGGGCCTCATGGAGCGCGCCGTCAAAACATTGTGGGTACGCGCCGCGCAGGGGCTTGCCAGCTACACCGGGGCGCTTATGGACACGGACGCCGCCCACCGCAATTTCAAGGCCAGCCGCGCCGCCCTCAAAAACGGTAAACGCGCCATCCTGCCCACCTGGGACGAATGCAAAAAGCACATCCTCGCCCGTGTGGAGGAATATAACGCCACGCCGCACCGTGGGTTGCCGCGTTACCGCGATGCGGAGGGCCGCATGGTGCATTACAGCCCCAACGAATTTTGGGCCACATTTGAGCAACGCGGCTTTGAACCTGTGCTGGTGCCGCACGGCATGGGCGCTGAACTGTTCATGCCCGGTGAGCGTCGCAAGTGTCGTAATTGCTGGATACAGATGTTTAACGGCTTTTACTACGCGCCGGAACTAGAAGACTACCACGGCCAATACGTCGAAGCCCGCTACGACATTTGGGACAGCAGCCGCATCTGGTGCTGGACGCTCGACGGCAGGCAGATATGCGAGGCCACACTTGAAGGCAACACCAGCCCGTACTTTGCGGAAAGCCGCGTCCAAGACGCCCGCGACAAGCGCGCCAAGGCGCAGGTCAAACGCATAGATGCCAAGCTTCAGCGCGTGGCCCCCGGTGCGGAAATAATCCTTCCCGACGTCTTGCGCCCCGCCTTGGCCGACAGCACACAACCCACAGTCATTGACATGTCTGCTGCCTGTGAGGCCGTGGCGGCCCCGGAAATGATAGAGGCAGACGCCCCCACGGCTCAAGCCGCGCGCCCCCTCTTTGCCAACACATTTGACCGCTACCGCTGGCTGATGCGCAACCCCGCGCAGCAGACAACGGCAGACATTGAATTTCTGACCAATTACCGCAAGGGCGAGGAATACGCAGACATGCGTGACCTGCTCGACGTGGAAGGCATTGCTTAACAAAGGAGAATGCAAATGCGTCAAGGATTTGTAAAAACCGAAAACTACGCCCGGTTTACGGCTGGGGTCAAAGCCGTGGAAGCGCGCGGCGCTGCCGAGGCTGGCATGATGCTTGTTCACGGCCAACCGGGCTTGGGCAAGTCGCACATTGTTTACCGTTGGGCCGAGGAAGCCGGAGCCGTGTATCTGCGCGCTAACGTGGATTGGACGCCAAAATACTTTCTTGTGGAGCTTGCCAAGGCCCTCAATGTGGACTCACGCGGTACCGCCCAGCAACTGTTTGAGCGTTGCCTGCGGGTGCTGATTGAGCGTCAGTCTCCAATCATCATTGATGAGAGCGAGTTCACCTTGCGGGATTCCGCCAGCGTACTGGAGAAAATCCGCGACTTCTCCGACCGCGCCGAGGTCACCGTGGTGCTGATCGGTATGGAAAAGATACAGCGCAATATCAGCCGTCACAAGCAAATATCCTCGCGTATTGCCCAGGTGGTTGAGTTTGGTCCCTGCACTGCTGCGGACGTGGCCTTGGCTTGCGCCAAGCTCTGCGAATACGAGTTGACCCCGGCACTGGCGGGTGAAGTGTTGCGGCTGTCTGCCGGGCGCATGCGTGAAGTGCTCAACGTACTGGCCCGTATAGAGCAGCTTGCCAAGGCCAACGGCCTCACCGGCAAGCTTGACGTGGCCCACTTCGCGGGAGTGGAACTGGCGCATGACTGGCAGAGCCGCACGGCCAAAACTGTGCGCAAGGCGGTTGCGTAGTCATGGCTGTTTTGTCCGAGCGTGTGATGCACCACCTTGCCGAGCACGGCGCATGCTACACGCGGCAACTGGCCGCAGCCCTCGGGGTAACCAGCGACGGAGTGTGTACCGTGTGCCGCTGCCTGCGCAGCTATGGCCTTATCCACACCACAGAAGACAACATGCACGGCCTGACGGCAGCCGGGCAGCAATGGACGCAGGTAGGCGGCTTTCTGCCATGCCAGCGGGCTGGCCGTGCCGCCACCAGCGAAGGCCGCACCCTGCGCCAGAAGGCGTGGAACGTGCTGCGCATGGCAAACATGGCAACCGTGGCTGATCTGCTGCGCACTGTATGCGATGGCTCCGAGCGCGGCGCAGAGGACAATCTTAAGAACTACTGCCGCGCACTCTGGCGCGCGGGCATGCTTGGCAAGACGGCCCGCACGGGAGCGTATTTTCTGCGGCCAGACGCCAATACCGGCCCCAAGGCCCCCTCGTATAACCGTGTGGAAAAGACCGTCACAGACCGTAACACGGGCAAAACCGTGTATATCGGGGGCAGTCATGTCTGATTGCTCTCCCGCAGAATGGCGGACGCTGCTTGAGCAGGCTGTTGCCGTCACAAACGTGACTGATGTTGCCCGCCGCCTGGGCGTGGCCCGCAGCAGCTTGAGTCTGCTACTTAACGGCAAATATCCGGGCAGCACGGGCAACATGGCCGCGCGCATCATGGCGACCTTGGCCGTCTGCCCGGTATACGGCGACACTCGCAGTGCTGATATCTGCGCTGCCCGTCGCGCCGCACCTATCCCCACTTCAAACCCCTTCGCGCTCCGCCAGTGGCGGGAGTGCCAACAATGCAACCTGTATACAGGAGAATAACATGGCACGCCTCAAACCTACTCCTATTGTTATTGCCGACAAACGCGAGGCTACAGTGGCTGTGGCCGAAATAGCCGCCCTTGATCGCCAGATGGCGGCCATAGAATGCGACATGCAGGCGGAAATAGACGCAGCCAAAGCCCGTGCGCGCCAACGCGCGAACAGTATTGCCGCTCGCCGCGCAGAGCTTGCAAATGGCGTGGCCGTATGGGCAAAGCTGTATAAAGCAGAGCTGTTTCGCTCGGCTAAAACCCTTGACTTGGGACATGGCAAAATAGGCTTCCGTGCATCCACGGCCATCACCCAAGAGCGCGGAGTGACTGTGGAAATGTCCTTAGCCCGCTGCCATGAGCTTGGGCGGACTGACGGCATTCGTCTGAAAGAAGAGTTGAATAAAGAACGTATGCTGGCTTGGCCTGACGAGCGTTTGTCTTTGGTGGGGTGCAAGCGCCAACAGAGAGACACCTTTTTTATTGACATCCCCCAGGAATCCATTCCGACGGATGATGAAACTGTCGCGCAGGCAGTCTAATAGCGAAACCGCCCTGCGGGGCGGTCGTCGGGGCGTGGCGGCTCCGGCCTGATGAGCAGCCAAGGGATAACGCTATGAGAAAAATATGTGCGTATTGCTGGGCCTCTGGTCTTATTGAGTTTGGTTCGCGTTGCCCGTCCGGCGCGCTGCCCCTCATAACCGGGCCTGAAACTGCGGTGAAAAACGCTGTCAATGTCCTTTCTACCCATACCTATGACGGCAAGAGCTTTCTTATCCCCAAGGGGCGTGGCTGGATTAACGGTAATATGGATTCGGCGCTTGAAGATGTGCGCCGCTTTGCTGACGGCCTTAAAGCCCGCGTAATGAGGCAGGAGGACTAAGGCCATGCCCAAGAATCTGCAACGTTTCACCTTGCGCAAAACCGCCGCCAACGCTTGGTACATCCGCGATAACAGCGATGAATCCATCGTGTGCATGGTGCATCGTGGCCGCCGCGACCCGGAGAAAACGCAAGCAATGATCAAGGTCATGCTGCGGGCGCTTAACGATGCTTGCCAGCAGACGCCCAGGGGGATGGAACGTGGGCAAGCGTAAATTTCCACATTCATTTAGTGTCAGAATTGACACGCGGCGTACACGGTTTGAGCTGTCGCCCGCCGAAGATCACGGCGGGCCGGACGGCGCTTACCGGATACGTGTTAACCGTTGCTGGCTTGATGCCCCTGACGGATCGCACCGCTATTTTTTCCGTGAAGCCTTGGCGGGGCTTATTGCCGAGGTTGCCCTTGAGGGCTTTGCAGCAACACCCGAAGCCCCGGACATGCCGTACCCCTGCCGCGTATCTGTATGCCGGTGGGTTGACGGTTTGCCCCGGTACATCGGTACCTGGACGAATTCCGCGCCGATTCTCGACGCATCCGGGCGCTGGATGGTCAATGTCAGCGTGGACGGTACGCGGCTGTTTGTTCCCGTGGAAGACGTGACCGTCCACCCCATAAGGAGAACAAAACCATGAGGACGCAAGACAGCCGTGCCGCAGCGTACCGCAAAGGCTTGATTGCCAGTGTGCATATTGCCGCTGGTGACATGGGCCTTGACGAGGACACATACCGCAACCTGCTTTCATCTGTCACAGGGCGTAATAGCGCAGGCAAGTGCAGCGTGCCGCAGCTCAAGGCCGTGCTGGCAGAAATGCGCAACAAGGGCTGGCAGCCGCGCCCCAGGGCGGGACAATCTACGGCGATACCCGCAGCCCTGCGCCCGCTGCACTCAAAGATTGCCGCTCTGTGTAAAAGCCTTGAGCGCCCCCTGTCCTACGCGGAAGAAATCATAAAACGGCAAACAAAAAATAGCGCCACGCTTGGCACTGCTGACCGCCCGCAACTCACAGCTTGCGTAGCGGCGCTGGTGCGCCAGCAGGGCCGGGAGGGGGAATAATTATGGCTAACACTGACACGATCACGCCGGAAGAGCGGCGTATGTTTGCGGAAGACGCTAAATATGTACTGGCCAGAAGCATGGATATTGAGTTCAAGGCTGCAGCAGAAGCTATCTTGCGCCTCCTAACCGCCCTGGAAGCCGCCGAGGCCCGCGTCGATGAGCTTGAAGGCTCTTTGTCCCGCGCAATTAGCAAACAGTCAGAAATGTCTGACGGCCTTGAAAAGGTAGCTGCGGCTAATCATGCACTTACTGAAAAAGCGGAGAAGGCCGAGGACGAGGGCGGGAAGCTCCGTGAGCAGGTCAGCGCACTACTTGAGCTTAATGAGGCAAACATGGAGTTCGTGGTGGGTTGCATCGAAGAAGAATCGGCAATTGCTGATCATGACGATTCGCATGCCGGGCGAACACCTGACACGAAACTGCGGCTTGAACGCGTTCAAGCTAGTCTTGTGCTTGCTTACGACAACGTGAATAACGCCCGTGAAAAATGTGAAACGCTGGGATTGAGCGTGACGCCTTGGCGGCAGGGGCCGCGTCATGCCTAAAACAATCTACATATCCGGCCCCATGTCAGGCTTGCCTGAATGTAACTATCCTGCCTTTCACGCTGCCGCCGCCGAACTCCGGGCGCTGGGCTATCACGTAGAAAACCCGGCTGAAAATCCAGAGCCGCCATGCAAAAGCTGGGAGGGCTATATGCGCCTTGCCCTTGCCCAGCTTGTGAGGTGCGACGTCAATGTACGGCTGCCGGGCTGGCAAAAATCCAGAGGCGCGGTTGTTGAAAGTTCAATCTCTCGCATGCTTAACATTGCCGTTTGCGATTATGAACGTTTTGTTGAGCATGGGGAAATGGAGGCTATCTAATGCCCACCGCAGCAGAATACTTTGACGCCATGCGGGCTATGCAGGCTGCATGCACCACCAGTCTTAAAACGCTGGACTTTGCCTTGCTGCCGCCGTCCGCGCAAGAGCTTGCCCGCGTTATCGGCCTGTCTGCCGCGCTCACGATGGTAGACTACTACGGTGGTTTGACCCTACGCATCCCGCACGGTGAAACCGAGCAGGGCCGCACGATGTTGGCAGACATTGCCAAACACATCGGGGAGCCGGCCGCCAAAGCGCTGGCGCAAAAATATGCAGCTACAGATGTGTATATTCCCAATTGCAAACCGGCAATGCAGCGGGCGCGTGATGCAGCTCTGCTCGCAGACCGCAAAAACTTGGCAATGGACGGATTGTCCGAGCGGCAAATTGTCACGTGCCTGGCCATCCGTTACCGGCTTACAGAGCGCACAATCTGGCGAACTCTCAAGCGCCCAGCCCCCCCGGTTCCTGCACTGCCCCAGCAGCAGGCAAGCTTACTGACCTGACCAACCGCTGACGTGCGCCAGTCTTTCTTTGGCCCGCGCTGCCACTATTGTGGCAGTGCGGGCTTTGCCTTTTTGCGCCCCGCAAAACAACAGGAGGCAGTCATGCCTATTGAAACCGCCCGCATCCGGGCCTTTTTGGCAACGGTCGAGGGCAAACAGCAAACGCAGGGGTACATACCGTGCGACCTTGTAGGCGGGGGAACCGCCAACTACAAGGGCGGCCCCAACCCGGAGCGATACAGGCCCATGGGCGTCAGCGGCGTAACCGTTGGCACAGGTGTTGACCTCGGGCAGACCGACGCCGCAACGCTTGTCCGTATCGGCGTCAGTTCCGCCACGGTCAACAGCCTGCGCCCCTACCTCGGTCAGCGCGAGGCTGCTGCTGTGGCCGTGCTGCACCGTTTACCGCTCTTTGTCAGCCAGGCCGTGGCCGATGAGCTGGATGCAGCCATGCATCGCCATCACATTGGCATTGCCCAGGCCCGCTATGACCGCGATGCCGGAACCGGAATTTTCGCGCAGCTGCCGTGGCAAGCCCAGGCGGCTATTATGAGCATCATCTATCAGCGCGGGCCGGGCAGCATACCCAAGTTCAAAAACACCTGGGCGGCATTTGTACGGCAGGATTGGGCGGACGCCGCCCGCCGTTTGTGTAATGGCGACTTGTGGGCGGGTTACCAGAGCCGCCGCGCTGCCGAAGGGCGGCTGCTGCGTACCATTGGAGGCTAGTATGGGAATCTTGGGAGCCGCGCTTGGCGGTATTGGCCGTATGTTTGTGCGCAAAGTCACCACGGTTGACACCGAGACGGGCGACGAAAGCACACGGCGACAGGTCACGCCCTTCGGCAAGGGCAGTATCATCGTGATTGGCGGTGCATTGCTATATCACTTTATCCTTTGGCCGGTCCTGAATTATCACTTCCCACATTATGGGTTTCCTCCCATTGATGCGGCATTGCTGACTGTGCTGACCGGTCTGGGGATGTAAACACGGTGCCGCCGATGGACACCAACACAGATCACGCGGTCCAGCTTGCCCGGCTTAATGCCAAGCTGGATTTATTGCTTGCTCAACTGGGTGACGCGACAGACCGGCTCCGCGAAGTTGAACTGGAGGTGCGTCAACTGCGTGAGGCTCGTGTACTCGAAGAGGGCAAAAAAGCTGGCAGCCGGGCTGTTATCGGCGTGCTGATCAGCCTGCTGTCATTTGTGTCGGGTGTCCTCGGCGCATACTTCAAAGGCGGTTTTAAATAATGGCCCACGACGCTAAAACTCGCAACGCTGCCCGTGCGGCCTATATATATGACATGCTGCCGCTGACGCAGGTATCCACAGCCCACGGCGTGCCTCTGGCGACTCTCCGCAGCTGGAAGGCACGCGCCCTTAAAGCTGGAGACGATTGGGACAAGCTGCGCGGCGCGCAGGCGCTTGCAGGTGAGGGTGTGGAGGCCATAGCCCGGCAGATGGTGGGTGACTATGTTACCATGCACAAAACCCTGCTGGAAACAGTCATGACCTCCGCAGACATTCCTGCGGGCAAAAAAGTTGAAGCCCTTGCCAGCCTTGCAGACAGCTTCAATAAAATGCTTGCGGCCTCAAAGAGGGTGTTGCCAGAAACGGGCGAGCTTGCCGTGGCCCTGCGCGTGCTGCGCCTCCTGGGCGAGTATGTGCAGCGCGAATACCCGCAGCATGCCCATGCTCTGTTAGAGGTGCTGGAACCGTTTGCCGCAGGTTTGCCGCAGGCGCTTGGGGGCGCGCATGGCTAAGAAAGACCTCACGCAAAAGGAGTTTTTGCAGCAGCTTGGCGAGTATGCCGACACTCTGCGCCGCACTATTGAGGCCAACTGTGCGGCATTCCCGGTTGACGCCAAGGCATCCAAGGCCCGCCGTAAATGCGCGCAAACGAACTTCAAATTTTTCTGCGAAACATATTTTCCGCACTACACGCAGGTAGGCGGCAAGCCCACTGGCCCCAGCGCACTGCATGAGTGGATTGACGCCAACCTGCCCACCGTTGTTGACGCCCCCGAAGGCATCAAGCAGGCGCTTGCAGCGCCGCGCGGCGAAGCAAAGTCTACTCGCATCACGTTGATGCTGGTGCTGTGGTGCGCGCTTACCGGGCGCAAGCGGTATATACCTATCATTGCTGACGCCTTTGAGCAGGCAGCCCCTTTCTTGGAGGGCATCAAGGTAGAACTTGAAAGTAACCCGCGCCTTATAACGGACTTCCCCGAACACACCGGGGCTGGCCGCATCTGGAATGTGGGCACTATCGTCACAACTGGCAATATCAAAATACAGGCGTTTGGCGCGCTCAAGCGTATACGCGGCTTGCGGCATGGCCCATTGCGCCCGGATTTGGTTATTCTCGACGACCTTGAAAACGACGAGAACGTCAAGAGTATTGAACAACGCGACAAACTGGAAAACTGGCTCATGTCTACGGTGCTGAACCTTGGCCCCGCTGACGACAGCATGGACATCATCTATGTGGGTACCATCCTGCATTATGATTCCGTGCTGGCGCGCACGCTCAAAAAGCCCGCGTGGCGTGGCAAACGCTTCCAGAGCATCATAAAATGGCCCGACCATATGGATCTGTGGGATACGTGGGAGGCCATCTACAACGACAGAAGCGAGGATGGCGGGCCAGACGCGGCCCTTGCGTATTACAGTGCCAACCGTGCCGCTATGGACGCGGGCGCGGTTGTGAGCTGGCCCAGCTACCGCCCCTTGTACAAGCTCATGTGCAAGCGGGCAGAAAACCATGACGCCTTTGACAGCGAACAGCAAAACGACCCGCTGTCCACGGGCAATGCCCCCTTTGCCCGTGTGATTGTGCTGTGGACGGAGCTGCCTTCCGGCTTGCTGCCTTTTGGCGCGTGTGACCCGTCGCTTGGTAAGTCAGGCAAGGGCCGCGACCCCTCGGCTTTGCTTGTCGGTGGCCTGCACCGTGATACCATGCGTCTGTTTACGCTTGAAGCGCTTATCCGCAAGCGCCACCCTGACCGCATCATACAAGACATGATTGCCCTGCAACGCTCGTATAACTGCCTGATGTGGGCCGTTGAAACTGTGCAGTTCCAGGCATTCTTTGCAGACGTTGCCATACAGCGGGCCATTGCCAGCGGCACACCGTTGCCTATCCAGCCTGTTGTAAACAGCACGGACAAAGATTTGCGTATTGAAACCCTGCATCCTTATATGGCGCAAGGCCGCATACTGCTGCACCACACCCAGCACACGCTTATAGACCAGTTGCGCCATTGGCCCAAGGCCGACCACGATGACGGACCGGACGCGCTTGAAATGCTCTGGCGCGTGGCAACCCGTGGCTTTGTGAGCTTGCAGGATGCCTTTATCCGCGTGCCGCGCGTGTCTCCATTTGGCGGCATGGTTGGCACTGATATTGACGACTTTGACGACTGCGCGGGCGGCTACAGCCCGCAAAGGTGGTAAGTATGCCTCTGTTTCGCCCCCGCCCGCGCCGTCGGGCAGCTTCTGTCAAACCCGCCCCCGGCGTATTGCACGGCGCGCGCCAGTCCGAAGAGGGCAGCCTTGCTACGTCCTTGCTCTGTCTGGAGCAATGGGGCGATCTCACACGCGGCCTCACGCCTGCGCGTCTGGTGCGCATCCTTGAAGCCGCAGACGCCGGGCAGATTATGGAACAGCATGCGCTGTTTGCAGATATGGAGGATCGCTGCGATCACCTCTCGGCCGAGATGGGCAAGCGCCGCCGGGCGCTGCTTACGCTGGACTGGAACATCATACCCGCCAGCGACGACGCCAAAGCCAAAGATGCCGCAGAAAAGGTGCGTGAATGGTTTGACATGCTGCCGGATTTTGAAGACGTGCTGCTTGATATGGCCGATGGCATCGGCCACGGCTTTTCCGCTCTTGAGCTTCAGTGGGAATTTTCCGAGGGCATTCATTTGCCATCCGAGCTGACATTCCGCCCGCAGTCGTGGTTTACCTGCCCGCAAAACGACCGTAACTGCCTTCATCTGCGCGACGGCACGCTGGAAGGTGCGCCTCTTTGGCCCCTGGGCTGGATTGTACACAAGCACCGCAGCAAAAGCGGCTGGTTGCCGCGTGCCGGACTGTTCCGTGTGCTGGCGTGGACGTACCTCATTCGCGCCTATGCCCTCAATAGTGAAATGGCCTTTACGCAGATTCATGGCCTGCCCATGCGCGTGGGCAAATATCCGCCCGGCAGCAGCAAGGATGATAAGCATGCCTTGCTCAACGCCCTGCGGACACTTGGGCAGGATGCGGCGGGCATCATACCGCAGGGTATGGACATCGTTTTTGAAACGGTCAACCCCGCCACGCAGGATATACCGGGGCTGTTGGTTGAACGCTGCGAACGCGGCATGAGCAAGGCCATATTGGGCGGCACGCTGACAAGTCAGGCGGATGGCAAAACCAGCACCCACGCCCTGGGCATGGTACATAACGAGATACGGCACGATCTGCTTGTGGCTGATGCAGCGCAGTTGGCATCAACGCTTACGGCCCAGCTTGTGGCCCCGCTGTGTGCGCTTAATCTTGGCATCACTGACCGCAAGCTGCTGCCGTATTTTCGGTTTGACACGCAGCAGGCAGAAGACTTGGAGCTGTACGCCAATGCCATCCCGAGCCTTGCGCCGTACCTGCCCATCAGCAGCAGGGGCATAATGGAACGGCTCAAGCTGCCCGTTGCGGCTGACGACAACGACCGTATCCGGGCCACACATGTATCTACGCCGGAGGATCAAGGGCAGGAAGACGCCAGCACGCGCACGGCCCATGCCAAGGCCGGGCCTATGGCACGCCCCCCGCAGGATGCAGCGCAGGGCGCTCTGGATGGCATGCAGGCCAGCGCGGCTCTGGCGCTGGCAGGCGAGGCACTACTTGCCCCACTGATTGCGGAGCTTGATGCCGGGTTGTCGCCCGAAGACATGCAAGCCCGTCTGGGCGAGTTGTACCCGCAGATGGACGAAACCCAGCTGGCCGAAATCATGGCACGGGCGCTGTTTGTCAGCGAGGTGTGGGGGCGGGTGCAGGCGTGATTTTTGCGCACTGCGGCGTCAGGCGGCATGCCGTGCTTTGGTCATGTAGTTTTTTCTACACTCCCGCAGCCCGGCATTTGCCGTCCTTGCATTGCATCAAAACTTACGCCCGCACAAAGGTATTGTTATGAGCACCGATATTGATCTTTCCCACGCCTGCAATCTGCCCCCGCGTGAGGCCATCCGGTATTTTGAAAGTAAAGGGCATAAAATATCGTTCCGCTGGCAAGACACATGGCGCGAGGCCCACGCCCGCGCGTTTACGGTTGCTGGCGTGACCAAGGCTGATCTTTTGGCCGACATCAAGGCCGCCACGGCAAAAGCCCTTGCCGAAGGCCAGAGCAAGGCGCAGTTTCGGCACGGGCTGGAAGATACGCTCAAGCGCAAAGGCTGGTGGGGCAAGGGGGATATAGTCAATCCAGATACGGGCGAGGTGCGCAAGGGGGAGCGCGGCAGCGCCAGCCGCCTTAATCTCATCTACCGTCAAAACATGCAGTCAGCGTACAATGCCGGGCGCTACAAGCAGCAGGTGGAAAGTGCTGCCGTGGCCCCGTATTGGCGCTACATGGCACTTCTGGACGCTAAAACCCGGCCCAGCCATGCAGCCATGCACGGGCTGGTCTACCGTTATGATGACCCTATCTGGCAGACCATGTACCCGCCCAACGGCTGGCAGTGCCGTTGTAAAGTTGACTCTCTTTCAGAGCGGGCGTTCAAGCGTGGCGGCTACGACCTGCAAGACAGCGACGGCGACGAAATTTCAACAGAGGTCATCATCCGCAACCCTGATACCGGGCAGCCAGAGCAGCGCACCGTCAAGGGCTACCGCATGCCGGGGGGCCAGTACTATTTCCCTGATGCTGGCTTTGACTACAGTCCCGGCCAGACGTTTGTAGCCGACCTCAAAGCCAACACGCCAGAGCCGCCGCAACGTGCCGCCACGAGCTGGCGTAAAATGGGCCTGCCGTCCTTGCGTGACGTACCCGCCGCACAGCGCCAGCCTACGCCCCCCATGCTGCCAATGGCCCCCAGCCGCGCAGCCGCAGAGGCCCAGCTTGCCAAGGCGTTGGGCTTTGCGGGTGATGAGCGCCTGCGCACCATCACCACGCCAATGGGCCAGCGCACTATCTGGCGCGACAATCTGGCGCACCTTGTAGCCAAAAAGGCCGATGCGCGAGAGCGCTATGCAAATTATATCTTGCCCACACTTGAGCAGCCGCATGAAATCTGGCTCAAAGAACATGCGGACGGCAAGCTGCGCGAGAATTATATTGGCTTATTTCAGGAAGGGAAAAACGCAGTGCTGGCGGTTGTGCGTATCAACCGCGACGGGTCGCTTTTGTGGAACATGATGCAGCGCACACCTAAAAATATGGACAGTCTGCGCGAGGGGTGGCTTGTACACGGCAAAACAAAAAGCTGATACGAGGTTCCGCCTCGGGAGTATAACGGTACTCCTCAAAGCCCCTAACGGCGGGTGTCGCTCCGTCAAGCACCCGCTTTCGCGCCCGTATCAGCTTTTGCTACAGGGATAATAACTATGCTCAAAATTGAAGTCAATCTGGATTCCGCCGAAGTCGACGTCGCCCTGACGCGGCTTGTCCACGCCATGCAGGATACTACGCCCTTGATGATGGAGCTTGCCCAGGTCATGGGCGAAGCGTCAGACCGCGCCTTTGAAACCGAGACTGACCCCATAACCGGGGCCAGGTGGCCCAGCCTCACCCCAGACTACAAGCGCCAGCGCATAGAGGACGGACACACCGGTCCCATGCTTCAGCGCGATGGGACACTGCGCACCAGCATGCATCAGGTTTACGGCCACCTCTATGCCCGCTATGGCACCAACCTTACGTATGCTGCTATCCAGTGCTTCGGCGGCATCACCCGCGCGCACTGGATACGCGCCCGCAAAGGCAAGGCCCTGGCATGGCGCAAGGGCGGCAAGTCCTATGTACGCCGGGCGGTCTTTCACCCCGGCAGCGAGATACCGCGCCGCCGCTTTCTTGGCGTTGGCCCGCACGACAAACAGGACATGAAAGAGATCATTGCCGACTATGCCCGCAAGGCCCTCCTCGGTAAATAGGCTGCCGCCCGATTTGCGCCCCTGTTTTGCCCCGTCATGGGCCGTTGCCTGTCTTTTGATGTTTGAGAAAATCTAACGCCCTTCTAACGCCCTTCTTTTGCGCGTTGCCACATGGTGGCCCCAGGCAATCCACAAACCGCTGACGCGCGCCAGTCTTTCTTCCGCCTCCGGCCCTGGTACACCAGGGCCATGAACACGCACACCACACAGCACGCACTCATAGTCGCCCTCACAGACGAGGCCACCATGTCCACGGGATATGGCGAAACCACAGGCCGCATACAGGTCTTCCCCGTGGGGTCTTTTGCCGCGCGCGATGGTCGCCCCGGCAATATCACGGGGGTCACGGTTACTGCATGGAGGCTGACGGCGGATGATGCGCAGGCCCTTGTCAATCGTTGGTTCCGGCGAAAGACGCGCACTGTTGTTGACTACGAGCACCAGACCCACTTGAGCGACAAAAACGGCCAACCAGCCCCGGCGGCTGGCTGGATTGAGGGGCTGGAGATAACCGCCGAGGGACTGTTTGCGACGGTGGAGTGGACAGACCGCGCGCGGGCCGCCATCCGCGCCAAGGAATATCAGTACATCAGCCCCGTGTTTGCCTGGGACAAGACCACAGGCGCAGTGCTCGATCTTGTGAGTGTTGCGCTTACCAACCATCCGGCCCTGGACGGCATGCAGCCAGCCCAGGCCAAAACAATTGAGGAAGGAAATCCCCACATGGAAAAACTGCTCGCAATGCTGCGCAAGCTTCTTGGCTTGCCCGAAACTGCGGATGATGCCGCCTGCACTGCCGCGCTGGCGACACTGCCGCAGGAAAACCTGATTGCCTTGCTCAAAAGCAAGGATGATGCGCTTACCGTCGCGCAAACCGCGATTGCTACCGCCAAGGCCACGCCGCCCGATGCGTCGCAGTACGTCAGTATGGCGACATTCCAGAGCGTGCAGACCGAGGCCGCGCAATTGCGGGCCAAGGTGGCCGAGCTTGAGGGCGCGCAGTCCGTGGCCGCCCTGTCTGCGGATATTGACGCCGCCCTCAAGGATGGCCGCCTTGCGGTCAGCGCCAAGGATTGGGCGCTCGGCATGGCAAAATCCAACCCCGACAGCCTGCGGGCGTTCCTGAAGGCCGCGACGCCCATTGAGGCGCTCAAGGGCCAGCAGAGCGCCGCCAGCGGTCAGCCCGGCGACGATGCCGGCTTGGCATCCCTGACTGCGGAAGACAAGTACGTCTGCGCCCAGCTTGGCATGACCGAAGCAGATTACCTCAAAGCCAAGGAGGCCAAATAGTCATGGCCATAGTTACCGCCCCCTTGCTCGCATCCATGCGGGTGGGCTTTAGCAAGACCTTTGAAGACGCCAAGGCCAAGGCCCCCAGCCAATGGGCGCTTGCCGCCACTCATGTACCCAGCACTGCCAAGTCCACTACCTACGGTTGGCTCGGTCAGTACCCCAAGCTGCGCGAATGGGTCGGCCCCCGCACCGTGAAATCCATGCAGGAACATGGCTACAGCATCACCAACAAGCTGTATGAGGGTACCGTGGGCGTAGCGCGCACGGATATCGAGGACGATAACCTGGGCGTCTACACGCCGCTGCTGGCCGAAATGGGCTATGCCGCGGCCACCCACCCGGATGAACTGGTGTTTGGCCTGCTGGGCAAGGGCGTGACCACGCTTTGCTATGACGGGCAAAACTTCTTTGACACCGATCACCCCGTATACCCCCAGGTCGACGGCACCGGCGATGCTGTTACCGTCAGCAATCTTATTGACCCGGCCGCAGGCGACCCCGGCTTGGCTTGGTACATATTGGACGCCAGCCGCCCCCTCAAACCGCTCATTTTTCAGGAGCGTACCAAGCCGGACCTGTTGGCGGTCACTGACCCCAAACAGGATCACGTCTTCACGCAGGATGAATACCTGTACGGCGTGCGCTATCGCTGCAATGCGGGCTTCGGCTTCTGGCAGCAGGCCGTGTGCTGCCGCGACACGCTGAACGCGGCAAACTTCGGCAAGGCTCTGGCCCTGATGCAGGGCTACAAGGCTGACGGCGGACGTCCTCTTGCCCTTGGCCGTGGGGGCAAGTCCGGCACGTTGCTGGTGGTTCCGTCCTCGCTCTACAGCGCAGCCCTGGACGTTGTGGGTGTGCAGCTCATCAACGGCGGCGAAAGCAACAAGTATTACGACGCGGCTACCATCATCAACTGCGCGTGGCTGTAGGGGGCGGCATGAGCAAGATAACTGTTTTCGTGAAAGCCCGCCCCGGTGCTGCTGGAATCCTTGTTGAGCGCCGTTGCCGTTGCGGCATGTGCTTTGACACCGAGGGCCGCACCGTCAGCGTCACGGAAGATCAACTGGCGCGGCTGCAAGCTGACCCGCAGCTTGTCGTCACTGACACGCCCGTTCAATCTGACAGCAATGCCAATGTCAGTGCTGGCCCGGTTGAAAATCTGCCCGCTGCCGCGCCCAAGGCCGAAGCTCCGGCTACGGCCAAAACCGATAAAACCGCCGCCAAAGCGGCTAAAAAGGCAGGCTAAAGCCGTGTCCGGCCCCACGCTCTACGCCAGCCTTGAGGCTATGACTGCGCACTTCGGTCAGGACGAAATGTTCAGCCTTGCCCAGGGGCCTGACGATGATGAGGGCCAACCCACGCTGGACGGTCAGCGCGTGCTTGACGCGCTGACCCGTGCCAGCCGGGAGGCAGATACATACCTTGCCCCGCGCTATGCCGTACCGCTGGCAGTCAGCGGCAACGACACGCCCGAGCCGCTCAAAGGCTTTGTTATGGATATGGCGCGCTACCACCTGACAGGCGGTGACGCCCAGGAGAGCGAGAGCATCATCCGGCGCTACGAAGAAGCCACCGCGTGGCTTAAAAGCGTAGCCAGGGGCGTGACAGACCTGCTTTTACCCGACGAGAACGGCAGCGACCCCGCCGAAGCCGACGATGCCGCCGTGCAGTTCCAGCCCGGCCAACGCATCTGGAGGTTCTGATGCTGCCCATCATGGAAATTGAAAACGGCATCATAGAGCAGATTGCGGCGGCAAAGCTGCCGTACCTGCGCCTGGTGTCCTCTTACGGCGGCGAACTCATGGGCGACTGGCAGGGCGTTATCCGCGCCTTGCCCGCTGTGTGGGTAACCTTCAAGGACAGTACTGCACCGGAGCCGCTCAATACCGCCCGCACCCGTTTCCGCACCCGGCTTGCCTTTACCACCATAGTGGCTGACCGCAGTGTGCGCAGCGAGGCCGCCACGCGCAAGGGCGGGCCGGGCAATGTGGGTACGTATCAGATGCTCGACGATGTGGCCCGGCTCATCTGCATGCAGGACTTCGGGCTTGATAATGTTGACCACCTGCGCCCAGGCCGTGTCCGCAGCCTGTTCAGCGCCAAAACCGCAGCGCAGGCACTTTCTGTCATGTCACAGGACTGGACAGCCATAGTGGACGTTCGCCTGCGTGAGCCGGGGCAGGCGCCCTTGCCGGAAAACGGCGCAACGCTCCAGCCCGGCGGCTACCTGCCGCCGGACGGCCAGACTTTCCCCGGCGCTGCCAATGCCAACAATCCCGCGCCGCTGCCGGGTTTGAATTGCCTGCGGCTGCAATACTGGCTCAAGCCGCCGCAGGACATGGCTACAGACCCACCGGCAGCGGAAGATCACATAACCCTGCAAATCCAAGTGTGAGGACGCCATGCCCACCATGCTTACAGTCAAGGCCGCGCCCGGCCTCAAGGTGCCGCGCGAAGACAAGCCCACAGCGTATATTGACGATGCCACCGCCGTGCAGGTGGCCGACAGCCCGTACTACCGCCGCCGTATTGCGGCCGGCGACCTCGAACCCGTGGACGCCTCGGATCCCGTGGACGCCCCGGCTCCCGTAGCTCCCGCAGAAGCCAAGCCGGGCAAAAAGCCCAAGGAGTAACCCATGGCCAGCGCCAATATCTCGTTTGATAACCTCCCGGCCAGCATCCGCAAACCGGGGAAGTATTTTGAAATAAATACCAAGTTGGCCGTCCGCACCCTTGCCACCAACGAACAGCGCGTGCTGATTATTGCACAAAAACTGCCGGAATCCCCAGCCCCCCTTGAGCCTGTGCAGATATTCGACGATGCCACGGCAGCAGCACTCTTTGGCTACGGCAGTCAGGCGCATACGATGGTCAGGGCCGCTATCACGGCCTATCCGTATATTGATCTCACCGTGCTGCCTGTGCCGCCGCATGCTGCGGGCCTTGCCGCCACCGGCAAGGTCACCCTGTCCGGGCAGGCCACCAGCGCCGGGGTACTCAAGCTGTCGGTGGGCAATAGCTATGTTGCCGTTGCCGCCGGTTATCAGGATGCCGCCGCCGACACGCTGGCTGATCTTGTAGCGGCCATTAACGATGCGCAGGATTTGCCCGTCACTGCTGCCATCACCACGCCGGAGGACGGCACGCCTACCCTGACGCTTACCGCCAAAAACACGGGTACCCTGGGTAATCGTATCGCCATGGCCGTGTCCTGCACTGTGGCGGGGTACACTGCCAGCAAGACGGATATGGCAGGCGGGCAGCAAGACCCTGATCTTGCCGATGCCCTGGCCGCTGTCTATGCGTCCAACTACACTATTTATTGTATCCCCTTTGCAGCGCAGGAACAGCTTACGGCCCTGCGGGAACATCTGGAGGCGATCTCCGGCCCGCTTGAGCAACGCCGCGCCACAGGCTGGACGGCCACCACGGGCAGCCTTGCCAACGCCACCACGCTTGCTGGCCAACTCAACAGCGGGCGCATTTCCCTTGCTTGCCTGCCCGGCACGACGAGTTTGCCCGAAGAGCTTGCCGCCGCTTACGCCGCCGTTGCCGCCAGCGAAGAAGATCCGGCCCGCCCCCTGAACACGCTGGAACTTTCCGGCATTGCCGCGCCCCCCGTGGCTGCCCGCCTCTCGCGCAATGAGCAGGAAACCATGCTCAAAAACGGCGTCACCCCTCTGGAGGTCGGGCCGGGCGAAACAGTGCAGATTGTCCGCGCCGTCAGCACCTATACCCGCAATGCCGTAGGCGCTACGGATATCAGCATGCTGGACATGACGACCATCCGCACACTTGATTACACCTGCAAGGCGGTCAAAGAGCGCGTTGACCTGCGCTTCCCGCGCGAAAAGCTCTCGGCCCGCACACCGGCCAAGGTACGCTCCGAAGTGCTGGACGTACTGCGCAATCTCGAAACACTGGAAATTCTGGAAGAGGTTACGGCCAACGCCGAGGGCGTCATTGCCGAGCGCGATCTGCAAGACCCGAATCGGCTTAACATCAAAATACCCGCCGACGTGGTCAACGGCCTGCATGTGCTGGCCGCCCGCGTGGACTTGCTGCTGTAGGAGGCAAACCCTGCGGTGGCTCTCGCCTATTGGGGAGTCACCCGCAGGGTTGTGATACGGCTGGGGAATTCAAAGGTGTATTGAAGAAAGAGCTTGGTAAACTCCATCAACTCTTGGGCTTCTTCCTGAGTTCCAGAACGCTCATGCACGGCGCTGTTACCTTCAAGCCGGATATGCTGTGCCCAATCCGCCAGCACTCCATTGACAACAGCTTTGTTTTTCAGGTCTTGAATTTGATCTACAAGGCGTTTTCCCTCGCCGCCAAGGGTTTTGACGGCGGTTTCCAATATCGTGCGGCACCCTGTCATAACAAGGTGGGGCGCAAGTTGCTGTTTCAGCATATTTTGCAGGTCAATAAGGTCTTGGTTGACGGCATCAGGCAAGGACGGGTGACTATATGGCGGGGTTGGTTCGGGGTACATGCGTAAAATTTGCGGAAGAGGCCCATCATAGCGTCGGTCATGGTTTGTTATGCAGTCTCGCATTGCAAATAGAAAAACATCTTCAATTTCGACCTCAATCAAAATCGGATTTCCACAGTGTACACAAAGGCCTGTAGCATAAAATCGAGCAGGGTAAGGCCCTTTTTTTTGCCCTGCGCTGCCTCTGCGCAGGTCTACAACGTCCCTCTTTGAGCGGAATTCGCTTACTGCGTAAAGATTAAAGCCGCGCTTTTCATTGCAATGTGGGCAATGTCCTTCAATGAACAGCATCAATTCCTCCGGAGATAGCATGGAACAAGATATCACCTCAGCAATGGACAGATTTTATACTCTTGTGGGTAATGTTCCGTCAACGGATGCCGCCGAAGCGCTTACCCGGCAGGCTGCCGCAATGCCGCCAGCCGTGGCAATTGAAGCTTTGGCCCGTCTGTATGTTGTGGCTGCCACGCGCCTTCAATGTTCTCGCTTGGTATAGCGCAACATCCAGCGCATGCCCGCCAGCCCACAAGCCCCGCCAGAGCGGGGCTTTTTACTGCACGCTATCCACTACGTCCACATTGAACGAGCCTATAAATTCATCATGCGCCGTCTGCCTGCTTTCGTGTAAAAGGCTCGCCAGCGCGGTAGCCACGGCTCCGGTACGTTCATCTTTTGCAGCTCTTGCCGCAGCAAGCAATTGGTCTATGGCGTAACCCATAGCCGTGGAAAAGCCAAAAGATGCCCCAGCCCGTGCGGCATCTGCAATGTTTTCTACCTGCTCAAGTTTCATATCTCCTCCTGTCACAGCAAGACAGCATGGCAGACTGCGCATGTCCACAAGTATTTTGGGGCAGATTTGCCACTTTTTCAGCCAGTGCCAACTATCGCGCAAGGCCTTACAGCCCCTTGCCCCGGCAAGGGGCTTTTTGTACCCTATCGGCAACCACATATAAGGAGCCGCCCACCATGAAAAAACTGTTCGCCTGTCTGCTGTTTCTGCTTCTGGCTGTGCCTGCCTTCGCGGAAGAAAAAGACGACGATGACGTGCTTGTATACGAAACGCTGATAATCAAGCCGAATATAAAAAATGCTGACAATGAAGACATGCCCGCCATCATTAATGCATTGATGGAGCGCATAAAAACACCTGCCGTACTTGGAGATGCGGCCGGGAAAATAGTTATAGAGCCTACGTTTGCTTCAAGCCTTGAATATGGAACCTTCTCTTTGGAAAAATATCCGCAACTAAAAGAGTATAAAGAGGCTGTTCAAGAATCATATAATGCCTTAAAACTGCTCAAGCAGAAGCCAGAATTTGCACAGGGTGGTCTTAATACGCCTGCCGGTAAGGCGTGGCAGAAAAGGAATGACGCCTTCTATAAAAAGTATGAGCATGTACAATTGCCGTTTGGATATGCAAATGCTTTTACCGATTTAAATGTTTTAGCTTCGAATTATATGTCTATCAGACACGCGAAGAATTTCTCAGTCAGCACGCTTAACTCTTTGGAAGAAACTTCCTTCATCACTCGTCATCGTGTAGAAAAAACCGTTCATATGGCAATAGACGACTAGTCAACCGCTGACGCCCGCCAGTCTTTCTTCGGCCCGCGCTGCCACTATTGTGGCAGTGCGGGCTTTGCTTTTTGTCGCCCGTTAAACCCAAAAAGGAGCCGCCAATGGCTATGGAAGAATTCGTGGGCGCAGTCGTCCTTGAGGTGGACGGCGAAGAAATCGAGTGCGCCAGTTTCAGCGTTAAGGAAAATACCGGCTGCCTGCCCGTGAAAACCATGAACCGCCGCGCTCGCATTGCCGGGTTCTGCCAGGGTGTTACCACTTACGAGCTTACTGTGGCCGTACCAATTCCGGCCAATGGCAAGGAGCGTAACTGGTCCAAGGTGCGCGATGCCAAACTGGTTATTTACCCGGTCAATGGCAAGGGGCAGCGCACGGCATATACCGGCTGCTGCGTTCAGGATGTAAGCGCCCAATACGAAAGCGAAGGCGAAGCCAAGCGCGATCTCACCCTTTTTGCTGTGGATGAAGTAAAGGAGTAATCCATGTCCAGACTTACAACTGACGGTACTTTGCTTTTCGGTATAGAATTCAACGGGCAGATGCATAAAGATTTTACCATGCGCGTCCCCACCCTGGAAGATGTGGAGGCCGCCATTGAAGATGCCGGGCCGGATGCCAGCAACGCCCGCATGAATCGCCACAAGTGGTCACGCACCATAACCCGCCTGGGTGAAATTCCTGCTGATGCCATCACTGCCGAGCTTTTGGCCGGTTTGCCCGCGCCGGAATATGGCGTTCTTCTGGCTGTGGAGGATGAGCTTGCAAAAAAGCTCTTGGCCTCCAGCGCGGAATCTTCCGCCGCCTCCGCGAAGTA
This sequence comes from uncultured bacterium, assembly GCA_905214305.1. Lineage (GTDB taxonomy): Bacteria > Desulfobacterota > Desulfovibrionia > Desulfovibrionales > Desulfovibrionaceae > Desulfovibrio. Next base: position 9,690 of record CAJMLK010000014.1, on the reverse strand, counting down.
GAGGCCGCGCTGGTAGGCCGTGGTTTTACCCTGGCCGAGGTCCGGGCCATGTCCCTGCCGGAGGCTGAAGTTTTTGTTGACGTGCTATTCCCCGCCAAACCCAAAGCAAGAAACGTTGTAACCAAACGCCAGAACTGGCGAAAGTGGAAGCGCCATGTCCGACCTGCAAGTACAAGCGGAACTGAAGCTCAAAGATAGCCTGTCGCGCCCTGCGGGCACTGCTCTGGACAGCTTGGGTAAATCCGCCGCCAAAACCGGCACGGCTGTAGACGCAATCGGCAAGGGCGAAGCCATGAAAGGCATGGCTAAAGATGCCAAGAGCGCGGCCAAAAGTATGGACGCTATCGGCAAAGAGGCCAAGGACGCGGCCAGAAGCATGGATGCCATTGCCAGCGAATCCAGAGAGGTCGGCGGCAATCTGCAAAGGGCCGAACAACGGGCGTCTGCCCTACGCCGCACCTTGCGCGGCGTAGGGCAGACCGCCCGTGACACTGTCAGCCATATGCAACGCCTTGGCCGGGGCATGGATGGCGTCTGGAAAACTGGCGCGGGCCTTGCTGCGAGTGGGTATGCTGCAAAAAAGGCGATTGACGCGCCTGTCAGCCGTGAACGCCAATACCTTGATGACGCGAACATAGCGGAAGTTGACGTCAAGAAATTGCGGGAGCTTGATGCCTCTGCCGTTAAGTATGGCGGCGGCACTCTGGAAGGCGCGCGGGCAACGCGAGGGGCACTTTTTCAGGCCGGGCTAGATTTTGCAGCGACTGACAAAGTATTGCCGGGCATTCAGCGTACGGCTACGGCCACAGCCTCCGAAGGTGCAGACCTTGCAAACATGGTCGCGGCAGGTCTTAAGGCCAAGCAATTCAAGGCTGAAGACGTTGAAATTGTCCTTGGTATGGCGGCCAATGCGGGGAGCGTGGGGGCGTTTGAAACCAAGGACATGGCCAAACATATGCCCGGCATTTTTACCAACGCGCCGGACATGCTGGGCGTAAGAGGCGCGGCCTATCACTTTTCAAACTTGCAGGTTCTGCGCGATGCGGCTGGCTCCAGCGATGAAGCCGCGATGCTTTATGCAAACCTACAGGCTTTTCGCAGTGGTGACGTGGCCGAGAAAAGGCTTAAAAAAAAGGTTAATCTTACAGCTATCTATCAGCGTACCGCCGCCAGCGGTGGCGACATGAACATGGCGCTTGTGGATGCCATCCAAAAGGGCGTGGTGGAAAAAGACAAGCTGTACAAAAAGCTGCATGCCCAATGGGAAAAGGCAGATGGGAAAGAGAAAGAAGCGCTTAAAATGCAGCTTTCAAGCCGACAAATTCAGCTTTTCAGCAAAGTTATACCTGACCGTCAGGCACGACAGGCTGCGGTAGCCCTTGCCAATGGTGGGGAGCGCCGTGCCGAGGTGCTCGCTGCTGTTGAAGGCAACCCCCTTGAGTCCGTGGACAAGTTCTTTGAGCGTGTGCAGACCTCCACCCAATCAAAGTTTGACTCCCTTGGTAACGCCTGGGAAGCCGCCATGGACGGCTTTTTTGCAAAAGTTAAGGGCGGCGTTGACTGGGGCTTGAAATCGGCAACGGAATTTATGGAAACAAACCCTACAGCCAGCGTGGCCCTGGCAGGCACAACGGCTGTTGGGGGCAGCATTGCGGCAGGGGCGGCGGGCATGACTGCGTGGGATTTCCTCCGCAAAGGCAGGGGCGCGGCCCTTGGCGCGGCAGAAGGGGCCGCCCCGATTGCCGATGCAGCGGCGGACGCCACACAAGCCGCAGGCCGAGGGGCAAAATGGCTGCGTATCGCCAAGGGGGCGGGCAAGGCTGCCGGTGCCATTGGCGTTGGCTTGTCAGTAGTTGATGCCATTGCCACGGAATCGGATGCCAGCCTCAGCCGTGAGCAAAAAAATATAGCGCATTCCGGTACGGTTGGCGGTCTGGCAGGTGGTTTTTCCGGCGCAGCCACGGGCGCGCTTCTGGGGTCTGCCGTGCCGGGCTTTGGAACGCTTGTTGGTGCTCTTGCCGGGGCAGTAGCCGGTGCCTTGGGCGGCGCAGAAGTGGGCGAAAAAATAGGGCAAGCACTTTGGGGAGATAACGGCCCCGCACAAAGCCGCGACGAAGCCATGCCCGACGATTATCTTGAAGCCCTGCAATACGTCCAGCAGCAGGCGGCGCAGCAGCCCATCTCTGTGACTATAGAAAACAAGCTGGATATTGACGGCGACCGCATAGCCGAGGCCGTTACGCGGCGGCTTGTGCGCGACGATACCCGGAGGTAGCCCCCATGTCCCTGCTGAACACCCTGAATGAAGTCGCTTCCCCCTGGGCCACCATGCTTGACGCCTCGTTCCGTGGCGTCAAGTTTCAGGTGGCGGGCATCAGCGACAAGGGCGAAAAATCCCTCGCCGTGCATGAATACCCGTACCGCCCCGGCGCGGAGGTGGAAGATTTGGGCCGCAAGGCCCGGCTTACGCCCGTCAAGGCGATCTTTTGGGGCCGCAATTACCTGTCCGAAGTCAGCGCCCTTGTCAGGGCGTTTGAAGAATCCGGCAAGGGTGAGCTGGTGCATCCGCTGTTCGGCACCCTGCAAGTGTGCGTCAAACACTGGAATATCGAGCATGATGCTGAAACGCGCGACTACGCCGCTGTTGACTTTGAATTTATTGAAGCCTCGCTTGATAATCCCTTCTTTGACGCCAAGAGTATGCGCGGCCTTGCCGACAAGGCGCAGGGCAGTATGCTTTCTGGCCTTACGTCCGCCATGAATGAAGCCAGCGCAGCTCTGGCTGAAACGCTGGCCCCCCTGCAAGAGGCCGCTGCCTATGTGCAGGGCGCAGTACTCACGGAACTGCGCGCCATTCTCGACGTGTATGACGGGGCCGGGGCTGTTGTGCGCACTGCTGTTTCCTATATTGATTATCCGGTGGGCTTTGTGACAGACCTGCTGGCCTGCCAGTTCAGCGCTGCCGGCGCGGTCAGCGGCCTTGGCACATTTGCCGGATTGTCGTCGTTGTCGGGTGTTTTTCCGCGCGTCAGCCTTTCGTCTGACAAGCCGCAAACCACATATGCTGTTGGCTCAAGCGCCTACGGCGATTCGTGGATTACCGGCCCGCAAAATTCTGCCAGCAGTGAGCAGCTTTCAGTGCGGCAAGCAGGCCCTGCTGCCGTGCCTGCGGCTACAGATGCCCCGTCCAGTCGCCAGACGGCCCGCGCCCAGGCCGTGACCTACGCCATGCTGGCACAGACCAATACACTGGCAACCGCCACGGCAGCGGCCCTCGTGGCCGAGGTGGCAACGCCCCGCATGACGCCGGGCGAGGTGGAGGCACTCACCGGCAATACCCGCGCCCGCGTGCAAGACTGCCTCACCTATGTGCGCGCCAGCTTGCCGGAATCGCGCTGGCATGCCGCCGCCGAAGGCTTGCGCGATGCCGCGCACGGCATCCAGCAGCTTGGCGAGGCGGCGCTTAACGCCCGTCCGCCGTTGATATCCTATTCCGTGCCTACGCCGTGCAATCCGCGCCTTCTGGCCTTCCGGCTCTATGGCGACCACACCCGCAGCCGGGAGCTTGTGCGCATTAACCCCCAGGTGCGCAACCCCAATTTTATCGCCAAAGGCCAGGAGATGCTCGTTTATGCAAAATAATTCCGACAGCGGCAGCGCAATCAGCATCACCATTGACGGCCACACCCACCGCGACTGGCTGCGATACTCTATAGACAGCGACCTGTTTACACCCGCCGATGCGTGGCAAATGAGCCTGGGCATACCGGCGGGCAAGCTGCCCGGTTACCTGCGCCCGTGGGCAAAGGTGGAAGTGCGCGAGGGCGACAGCCTGATACTCACAGGCCGTATTGACAGCCTGCGCCGCCGCATCAGCAAAAACGAGTCGTCGCTGGAACTTTCCGGGCGAGACGGCGCAGCCATCTTGCTTGATTGCTCCGCGCCCATACTGACCCAACGCGAGGTCACAGTGGCCGAGGTGTGCGCAAGCATGCTGCGACCCTTGGGCGTGGACAAAATCAAGGTACAGTCGGGCGGCGCTGCGTACAAGAAGGTAGCTGTAGAGCCGGGCATGTCGGCGTGGGAGGCTTTGCAGCGCGCAGCCGAGGCTAGCGGCCTTTGGCCGTGGTTTGAGCCGGACGGCACCCTCATGGTGTCCGCGCCGGACTACAGCCGGGCAGTGGACGCAGAACTTGTGCTGGTCAAAGACGGCACGGGCAATAATGTGCTGGATATTACGCTGGAGGAAAGCTGTAACCGCCGTTACAGCGAGGTCACAGTGCTTGGGCAGAGCATCGGCGGTGAGGATGATGAAGCCGACACCCAGCTAACGCATACGGTCAAAGATAAGGGTGCGTGGTTCTATCGGCCCTTCATACGTGATGAGGGGCATGTGGACAGTACAGACATGGCCAGCCGTCGCGCCCGAAAAATCATTACTGATGGCATCATGGAAAGCCTCACCATCACCGTTCGTGTACGCGGCCATGCCATTGAAAACGGCAAGCCCTGGCAGCCGGGCATGCGCCTGCGCCTGCGCTCTGATGCCCTGCAATGCGACATCACAACGATGCTTGCCCGCCGCACCTTTGTGGGTGGGCGCGAGGGTACGACAACCCAGCTTGTGCTCAAGCCCTGGGGCGTGTGGCTGCCTGACACTGCCAGAAAGCCGCACAAGAGAAAGAAGAAATCTGACGGCGATGAGTGTGATTATGACTTTGACTAAGGGGCCGACATGCCAAGCATAACAGATATGATAGACGCCCGTATTGCGCGGTTTATGCGGGCCTTGCGGCTGCCGTACCGTGCGCGGCTGACCGCGTTAAACGGCGACCCGGCCTTGCAAATGGCGCAGGGCAAGGGCTTGGCTGGCGAGGCTGTGCAGGCTGTTGAGGTTTTGCAGCAGTTTGGTTTTTCCAGCGGCATCCCCGCAGACAGTCAGCTTATCGTGCTGCCCCTGGCCGGGCGCAGCAGCGCCAGCGTGGTCATTGCCACCGAGCACGGCGCGTATCGCCTCAAGGTCGCCCCCGGTGAGGCCCGCATGTACAGTCAGGAGGGCGCGTACGTCCATATCAAAGCCGGGCGCATAGTCGAAATAGACTGCGATAATCTCAATATCAATGTTAAAAACCATGCCAAAATTACAGCGGGAAACGGTGTCATAATTGACACTCCGCAAACAACGGTCACCGGCAACCTGACGGCCACAGGCGAAAAGGGCGACACTGTTGCAATGACCGCCAATGTCAAAATCACGGGCGACATTGCCCAGAGCGGCAGCATGACATCCACCGGCGACCACACTGCGGGCGGCATCAGCCTCACCCAGCATTCCCACACGGGCGTGCAGACGGGCAGCGGCAGTACAGGTCAGCCCCAATAGCCAACCGCTGACGCGCGCCAGTCTTTTTTCTGTCCGCCGTCTTGTTACACAAGACGCACGGAGACAACGATGGACGCGCAAATTAACCCCACAACAGGCGATTACACAGGCAGCCGCATCAGCCATCTTGGCAATGCGGTCTACCTGCGCCTTTGCACGCCGCTCGGCACATGGTGGGCCGACACAACGCTTGGCAGCCGCCTGCACGAGTTGCAGCGCGAAAAAGACGTGCCACGCATCCAGCTACTTGCCCGGCAATATGCAGAACAAGCCCTTGAGCAGCTTATACGGGAAGGCCGCGCCCGCTCTGTCACGGTCACAACGCAGCAGCCGCATGACGGGCGCTGCCTGATGCTTGTTGAGGTGGTGGACGCCACGGGTACGCCGTATACATTTGAGCATTTTGTGCAGGTAGGGGGCTAGGCATGCCGTACACCATTCCCAGCTTTGATAGCATCCGTACCCGCATGCTGCGCGACATGCGCAACCTTGACCCTGCCGCCCATACTGATGCGGACAGCGACAATTATATACGCGCCACTGGCACAGCCAGCGCCGCCGAGGGCTTGTACGATCATCAGGCATGGATAGTGCGCCAGATCATCCCTGACACCGCAGACCCGGAATACCTGGAGCAACATTGCGCCCTGCGCGGCATTACGCGCCGCGCGGCCACCAAAGCTACAGGCACAATTACGGTCACAGGTCGCCCCGGCTCTATTGTGCCCGCCTATACCCAGGCCAAAGATGCCGACGGCACCGTGTATCAGACCACAGCTGCCGTAACCCTTACAGGCACGGGCGAGGCTGTAACAGCGTCCGCCCCATGCGAGGCTGCACAGGCCGGGGCGCTACCGGATGTCGTCGGCATGCAGGTCACGCTGTTGTCAGCGCCGTCTGGTGTGCAGGCCAAGGGTCTGCTTGATCTGGCCGGAGGCACCGATGCCGAGAGCAACGCCAGCATGCTTACGACATTGCTTGACTACATGCGCAACCCGCCAGCAGGCGGCACGGCGGCGGATTATCGCCGCTGGGCGCGGTCTGTTCCCGGCGTGGCGGATGCCACGGTCTATCCCCTGCGGCAGGGACCGGGCACAGTTGATATTGTTATTGTCGGTGAGGACGGCATTCCCGGCGAGGATGTTGTTACCGCATGCCAGGCCAAGATTGACGCAGAGCGCCCCTGCACGGCCAAGGCAGCCACGGTTTACGCGCCCGTGCCTAAGCCGGTTGACATGACTGTGGCCCTGCGCGTCAGCAATGGCGCAACCCTGGTCACGCTCAAGCCCGCAGTCACCACCGTGCTGCAAGTCGAATTTGCCCGACTTGCCCCCGGCGAAAGCCTTGTGCTGTCGCGTCTGCTTGCCGCCGTGTCGTCGCTGGACGGCGTTGCGGACGTTGTAATCCGTGAGCCGGGAGCCAATGTCGTCCCCAGCGCCCTTGAGTGGTGCCGTCTGGGCTATCTGATGCTGGAGGCATTATGACAGACGCCATTGTTACTACGCCTGTAGAGCAATCCGCAAAAATTGTCGGAGCGGGCATGAAGTTTGACCGCACACGCCGCATCACCGGCTACCTTGTGGGCGATCTGGAGCGCTTCAACAACGCCAAGCGCGCCGAAGAACGGGACAGGGTGAAACATGGGACATAGTGCCCTGTTGGCGGCCTTGCTGCCGCCTGTATCCTATGATGTTAACGCGCCGGGCGTGGAGGTATCCCTTGCCGTTGACGGCGCGGAGCTTGACCGCGTGCAGGCCGCCAGCGCCGTAGTGCTTGGGGCGCTCCAGCCTTGGAAGTGGCAGCAGTATCTGCCGGATTGGGAGCGTGTATACGGCCTGCCCGGCGCATGTGCAAAAGGCGACCAGCTTTTGCAAGAGCGCATCGCCCAGCTTGCCGTAGCCTTTCTTGAGCGCGGCGGCATCTCCCACGCATGGCTCAAACGCTACGCGGCACTTGCCGGGTACGAGATCACGATTGATGAATTTACGCCATTCAAGGCGGGACACTCCCGCGCTGGCGACCCGCTGACCAATGACGACTGGACGTATGCATTTCGCGTTACAACGCCCAGCGACGCCCCCCGTGTGTTCAAGGCCGGGCAGTCGGTGGCGGGCGAGGCCCTGCGCACTTGGGGCGACAGTATTTTGGAATGCATCATGAACCAGCGCAAACCAGCCCACGCCGTGGCGCTGATTGCGTATACATGAGGTGAGCTATGCACAGGATAGACAGCAGTACAGCAACGCCGGACAACAGATTTACGGAAGGCGACCCCACAATTCCCGTTCCTGCAACCACGGTAACGGACGATTGGCTTAATGCCGTGCAGGAAGAGCTGATAGCCATACTCGCGGCGGCCAATATCACGCCGGACAAGGCCAATAACGCCCAGGTGCTGGCGGCCATCCAACGGCTGATTGCAGACAAGACAGGCATTGCCAAGGTGGGCGTCAACGGGCTTGTAAACCCTGACGGCGTGACCATCAAAATTGACGCTATGGGCAAAATATCAGTCGTGCAAAGCGACAAATATGACCTTGGCGAGTTTTACTATTTCCGGCACCCAACGCTTAAACCCGGCTTTGCCCCATTGCAAGGCGGGCTTATCAGTGGCGCTTATCAGGGCAAAAACATCACTGAGTACCCTATTTGGGCCTATCTGCAAACCACTGAAGGGCAAAAACTCTGCAAGACAGAAGCAGAATGGCAGGCCATGACAACGGCAACGTGGCACACCAACGCTGACGGTTCAAAAATCGGCTGGGACGGAATCGGCGGAGCCCCATATTACGTGCAAAATCTGGGGGCTGGAACGCTCCGCATGCCAGACTTACGCGGTATGTATGCCGAGGCGGCTGGATTCGACTCTCTCGGCGTGGGAGACGTGCAGGGTGACCAGGGGCGGAATGCAGCAGGCGCTGTCGGTGCTATTGATATGTCAACTGCTGGCACGGGCTACGCCCCGACAGGGCCGTTTTACGGCCATAAACAGCGGACGGGCTGGCAGGGTGGGTCATACGTTTTCCGGGAAACTGATTTTTCACTCGCGCGCGTCCAGCCCACAGGCCCCGCGTTTGCGCCCCGCCGTTGGGGTGCTCTCGCGTGCTGCTGGCTCGGTATTCCGGCGTCATGAGGCAGGCTGGCCCAGGTGTGCGCAGGGCAACGCTCCCCAACGCCGAGGGGCGAATGTGGGGCCGATGGGCTGGACGCGGGAGAGGTCGATCTTGAGTCTGTAACCATTGTCGTTATTGCTTGCATCTGTCGCGTTCTGGCTGCCGACGCCCTGATCAAGCGTAATCACACCCGTTATGCCAGCCCGCGACCATTCAACAGTCGCGCCAGAGATACGCTGGCCTATTGTGCCCGTAGCATTCCGCCCCCGGTCGCCATCAACGTCTCCCACGCCGAGAGAAGGACAAAAATTATGAAAGTTGATTCACCTACACTGCCCGACAAAATGCGTTCTTTGGCAAGCAGTGGGCACCCACAGGCCGAAGCCCTCGTTCAACGTGCGGATGAGTTAGAAAGGGCAGTGGTAGAACTTTTAAGTGCAAAACAGATACTTGGGGCCTGGGCACGCGCACGCCGTCTTTGGTGTGATTGCACAGGCGAGCCCTTAATATAAAGGAGTTTTACTAATGGTTAAATGCTATCAATATACCGCCGACGGCTACTATGCCGGGGAAGCCGAAGATTACGGCCTGCTGCCCAACAACGCCACGCACACGGTTCCCACGCTGAAAAAAGGCTTCGTTCCACGCTGGACGGGGAAAAAGTGGGAACAGATCGAAGATCACAAAGGTAAAAGCGGCTATGTCAATGGCCAGCCGCACGAAGTCAAAGAATACGGCCCGCTGCCAGAAGGCTGGAGCGACACGCCGCCCGCTCCAGAATTGGCCGATGCCAAAGCAGCGAAGCAGGCAGAAATATCGTCGGCTTTCAATATAGCTATGTCTGCAAGTCTCACAATGCCCAGCGTTGGGACGCCACCTTCATCGTTTGAGGTTGCGTCCGCGCTTTATGATTGGCGCACTGATGATCCCGACGCGTATGCCGATCTGTTGGCTATCCACCAATCCCGCCGTGCCTCGTTGCTTGCCGCTGTTGATGCTGCCGACACCGCCGAGAGCGTGCAGCGTATCGTTGTGAGTTACGCTGTATAGTTATTCGCTATTTGACAATTTCATAAGGGTATTCTGAATTTTTCGTTTCTCCCGGCGTGGGAGACGTTGATGGCGACCGGGGGCGCAACGCAGCAGGCGCTGTCGGTGCTATTGATATGTCAACTGCTGGCACGGGCTACGCCC
>CAJMLK010000013.1 GCA_905214305.1 uncultured bacterium | reverse complement strand
AACAGGCGCAGCTGCCGCTCCAGACGGCGCTGTTTGGCCGGGTCAAGCGTAGTGCGCAGGCTGTGGCCGCCATCCGGCTGCTGCAAAAGTTCGGTACTCAGGTGCGGAGCGACAAAGGGCAGGTCTTCCGGGCCGTAGACTCGCAGGGGGGCGTGCTCCTGATGACCATGCCAAACAGACTGCAGGCGGCTGAAGGCGGCCATGAAATGCCTGTTGTCGCTGGCGGGGCGCCGCCGTACGGGGTTTTGCGGCACAAGCATGAGGGCGGCACTTTCGCCGGGGGTGAGCTGCTCGGGTGTTTTATGAAAATACACCATTGCCGCTGCCCCGAGGCCTTCCACATTGCCCCCGTAGGGCGCAAGGTTAAAATAGGCTTCAAGTATCTCTTCCTTGCTCAAATGCCATTCCAGCTGCAGCGCAAGGACAATCTGGCGCAGTTTTGCGCCAATCTTGCCCGTTTCAAGGCCGTGCGTCAGCCGCGCCACCTGCATGGTGATGGTTGAACCACCCATGAGGCGCTGCCCGGTCAGCAAGCCGAAACCCGCACGGGCAAGAGCCGCAACATTGACCCCGGGATGCTGCCAATAATAACGGTCTTCGTAGCGCAAAACCGAATCCACGGCTGCGGGCGGAATATCCGACAGGCGTGTGCGCATGCGATACTTCTGGTCCTGGGAAAGGCTCACGCGCATGAGGCCGCCCTTGCCGTCATAGACCACACGCGAAAAACTGATGCCGTCCAGAGGATGCCTGTACGGCGCATGGTGCAGCCAGAGCAGGGCCGCCCCAAGCCCGACAGTGAACACGACAACATACCAGCGCGCCGGACGGATTATCCTTCGCCAGATGCGCGCGCCCAGCCCCGTGGGCAAACTGCCTGTACGTCGGGGCGTGGCGGAAGCCCCCGCGCCCTGTGAGGACGCGGGAACCATCGACGCCATGTCATTATTTTCGTTTTGCTGCATGTATTTCCGGCCGCAGTGTGATTTCTGTCATACAGAGCTTTTACACAGTGATATTATTGAAAAAAATTGCTTCATAACTACCGGTGTTCGCGGCTCTGCGCTGCAAAAAAAACGTTGAAGTCATGCTTCAAGAAATGCGGCTCATGTTTATGGCCTCTGCCCGGCACGGCTGGCAGAACATATCCGTGTCGGGCAGAGGCCGTTTTTCACCAGTGTTTCAGTTGCGGACTTTATTCAATGATCACATGGCCACCGCCCAGTCGGGCATTGGTGGCGGGTTCATACATGGCCTCGGCCACGGCCGAAGGCAGCACAAAACGCCCGCGTGTGGCGGCCCTGACCTTATAGGTGAAGGTTCGGGGTTGCGACCCGGTGTTTACAAAGAAAATACCCCTGTCCTCACGCCGCTCATGACGTATAAGCCCTTCCTGCGGAGACGAGGTCGAGTTTTTTTCCAGCACCGGCTCAAAGCCGCCGGGCAGCAAATCCACCACAACCACGTTGGCATACGGAGAAGGAGAACGCAGGGTCAGCTCCACCGTAAGCACGTCACCAAGCTTGGCAGTGGTCACTGCCTCTCCGTGACTGTCAACGTAGCGCCGCTGCAATTCAAGGCCGTTGGAGGCAGGAACAAGCGGCTTGCGTTCAAAACCCTCGGCCGCAACGTGCAGGTTCCAGCCGCTGTCGCCTTTGGGCAGGCTCACGCGGTAATTGAGGCAGCCCGGAGCATCAAGCACAAGAACGGGCGTGCGCTCGCTGTCCTGCGGCTCCGTTGCGGCAAACCCCTGTGCATAGCTGGTGCAGATCAGAGAAATCCCCTCGGGCGGGGACGCTTCCGGCCCTGCCATCATGACCAGAGCACGGGATATAAGCCCCATGTCCACAGTGGTTGCCATGGTGTTGAAGGCTTCGTCCAGCAACACATCGGTGCTCACCTGCTGACGTTTTTCAGGAAAATGCCGCAAAACCACAGTGGCGTGCAGGGCCGCCGCGGCCCCCTGCCCCAGCATGGAATCACCGGTCGACACACTGAAGGTCGCGGGCATCAGTTGTTCGGCGCGGCTTTTCAGGCGCAGCATGTCGTAGCAGTCGGCCAGAAGCACGGCCACAAGGTCATTTTCCCACCCTTGGGTATTATCTCTGAACCACTGCTCAAGGCGCTCAACCTCCTGCGTCATGATGCGACCGTCGCGCAACAGCACCCATGCGCCATAAACCTTGATGCGTCCGTCGTTTATATCCACAGGAGAGCGACGAACCGTATTTTCAAGCGCATCAAGGATGTTTCTGGTCAGTCCTTCTGGCGTGGCAGTGCCGCTTTCCCGCAGGGCAAGCAAAAAATCCCCGGCATAGGCGGTTACAAAGTCATTGGTCGGAGATCCGGGCCAGAGGCTTACCCCGTCATAGTAGACAAAGTTGCTGCGTATGGTGTCCAGTGCTGCGCTGATAACGGCATTGCCCCGCCTGGCAAGTATTTCCGGAGAAGTGCGCGGGCTGCTGAGCGCCTGTTTGCGCAGTTCAGGGACTGTAAGCAGGCTTACATACGGCATGGCCCGGCTGATAAGCTGTTCTGTGCAACCATAGGGATAGGTGTCCAGCCGCGCCAGCAGTGAACGCAGCCCAAGCACGGGCAGAGCCGACACCGTGCCCTGCCCCTGAGCCTCGTACGGATAAAGATCGCGGTTCACGGGCACGTCCATATCACCCGCAAGGGCAACTACCCGCTCGGTGCGAACCCGCGGCGCGGGCGGTCGCACGGACAGGCTCTGCTTTCGCTCGCTGACGCCTGTTTTTTTCTTTCCCTCCAGTGTGGCGGTAAAGCGCACGTCAGCCGAACCCAGCACATCCTGCGCCCGCATGCGAAAGCGCAGAACAGCCTCACCATTTTCATTGATGGTGATGGTCTGAGGCTTCTGGCCGCTCAAAAAGACCAGTTCCGGCCCGCAGTCCATAGTTACGGCCACTTTGGCATCCTTTCCGCTGCCTTCCACCGTATTGGCGATGACCAGCGCGGCGTCAAACTCGTCCCCCGGAGCCACGGCCAAAGGCAAAAGCGGCTTCAGGATAAGCGTGCCGCGCACTTCCATATCGGTTCGGGCACTTCCCGCTGTGGAGCGTCCATCATGGACCGGCGTGCTGCCCACGGCCATAATCCGTATGCGCCCGCTCACATAGGCCGGTATGTCAATGGCGATTTCTGTTCCTTCAGGGTTGACGGCGCTCACTTCCTGCCAGAAAGCAAACGGAGGCTCACCGCGCCTTTTGAACGGATTGAGAAAACGCCCTCCTGCACCGGCCATGTCGCCGCCGAAACCGGGAATACGCCCCTGCAGCCGTGCATGGTCAGGCATAAGAAGATCAAGGGCCTGCAGGGTGGCTACGTCAAGGGCACGGTCGCCGAGCAGTTCGCGCAAAGGATCTGGTGTGGCAAAACCGGTGATCTGCAACACGCCCTCATCAACGGCAAAAAGCACCGCCTTGCCGGGCATGCGCGATGCCAGACGCACTTTTACCTTTTCGCCGGGCAGCACCCGTTCTGGTGCTGTGATCTTGAGGCCCATATCGCGCCGGCTCATGCCCACGGTAAAGGGCACGACCCCATAGGTATGGGGATTCATATACACAGCTTCTGAATCCAGAGCGCGCACAAAGGACACGTTGACAAAGCCGCGCCCTTCAAACTGCTCGGGAATCTTTATCTCCTGCACACTTTCTCCGGCCTGCGCGGTAAACCACGCATGAGCCAGCACATTTTCCCGTTCAATGGTGACAAGCCCGGTTCCGGCATACGGGGTGGAAAGGCTCATTTTTATGGTTTCACCGGCCTGATAATGCTCTTTTTCAAGCTTGAGCCGCAGGTTGCCCTTTGCCAGTGAGCCCGAGGAAAGCCCGGATGGATCTGCCAGCCTGTTACCGGCCACAGAATACGGAATAAGCGCAAGGATAGTACCGTTTTCCTGACGCACGGTCACAAGAAAATCACCGGCTTCAGACGTGGGCATGGTCCAGGACAGGCCCTTCGGGTCCAGATTCACGGTCTGCCGTGTTATTTCCGTGTCCACAGGGGTGGCGTCATAGTGATACTCGCCCCGTGCATCAGTAACCAGACTGTTAACGTAGCGCCGGGCCGAAAAAACAATTTCGGCTCCCCGCAGGGCTGTCGGTACAAGGTCATTGTTGACCACCAGCAGACGCAGCGAAGCACGGGAGTTTTGCGGCACATAATCCAGATTGTTGGCCTGCTCTTCACCTTTGTAGCCGAGGGCCACTTCAAGGGGAGAAAACAGGGCGGATATCTGACGGGTCACGGCCCTGCCGCCTTCCGGCTCAAAACCGTCAATCATCAATGTTCCGTAAAAAGTATTCCCCTGAAGCCTGTCCAGAGGAAGGGGCACGCGGGCCAGCCCCTTGCTGTCGGTGAAGACGTCGGGCAGATTCATGTACTGGTCCTGCGCGCCGGAAGACGAGGGATCATAGAAAACATAGTCTTCGTATCCCGGAAAGCGCAAACTTCCCCTGCGGGTATGAAACGCTGTGTGGATACGGTGATTGGCCGCTGGTTCTCCATAAAGGTTGTCCAGTCTGGCCGCCGCCACGGCGGGAGAAGCCCCGACACCCGTGCGGATCCAGCCCTTGGGCGCGCCGGGTTCAAATGAGGTGGACAGGGCCAGCGTGTCTGGCTGAAACTCCTCCACTCTGGTGGACGTACCGCCGAGCACCGGGCCATTTGATCCGGGCTTGCCCGATGCCAGCCGGATATCCAGCCGGTACTGCCCCACGGCGGCGTCTTCGGGGCTGCTCCAGCTAAAGTGCTGCAGGCCCTCGTCCCCAACCGTAAACGGCCGACGCATGACCTCGGCCCCGGTGGGGCTGACAAGCACGGCTTCCAGAGGCAGGTCCGGCGGCAGGGGCTGCCAGTCAAACCGGCGCACGATGCAGCCGAAATGCAGCTTTTCTCCGGGCAGATACAGGCCCCGCTGACTGAATACGGAAGCGCTGAGACCGTTGCCCGCAGCGTGGCGACCGGACACATCAAAATTGCTGTAGTTCACATTACGGGCGCTGTCGTCAAGAGAGAGCCAGGCCATATCCTGACCGCCCGGAACGGCGGCCAGCGCTACAATGGCCACGGGCCGCTTTTCGCGGTCAAGCCCCACGACTGAAGGCAGATCCGCCCTGCCCTGCGCGTTGGAAAGCGCACTGCATACGGGCAGGCCGTTGGCCCCGAGAAGGCGCACTTCAACGTTGGCAGCAGGCTTGCCAGTAGCCAGGTTTTGCACAAATACCGTGCGTGAGCCGTCAGCGGCTGTTTTTACGCTCAGGCCCATATCTGTAACAAGCAGCAGACGTGAAACCGCTGTGGACTGTCCGGCTTCATTACTTCCGGTGACCGTCATGCGCATAAGGCCGTGCCCTGGGCCATCCTGACCGCGCAAAAGCGGCGCCAGATCAAGGACGCCAAAAAAAGCTTCGCCTGGCGTCTTTCCACCGCCAAAGCCGCGCATGTCCAGTTTGCCCTGAACCGCATCACTCAGGACGGCAAAGTCGGCCTCGTTTTCTTCAAAACCCGAATCCTTGGCCAGCAAAGCCAGAAAAGGATCGCGCACCCGCTCGGCCCGCCACTGTATGTCGGTCAGGCCCACGGCATAGATATCAAGCTTCCTGTCGCCGCTGAGCGTAAGGATATTGCCAGGCTGAAGAAAAGACAGTTCTGATCCCAGAGGAGGCGCAGTAAGGACAAAACGGCGGGCCTCGGTAAGCGGCAGCCCCCCGGTGGACACAAGGCCGTTTTTGACCGTTGCCAGCAATCCGCGGCCGGCCCCAACCGGAATACGCAAGGTAATGGTGTCAGTGGCTTCGTCCGCAGGCTGAAGAAGCTGCGGCTGCAGTTTTTCTCCCCGCTTGACGTCGTTGGCGCTGATGGCGGGCATTTTTGTCCAGTCAGTTTCCTGTCCGGCATCAGGGGTCATTTTTTCGGGCAGACGAACCACTTCAAGATGGCGCAACAGCTCTGAAGGCAGCACGCGCAGGCTGGTTTTAACAACCAGCTGATATTCCTTTTCCAGCCCCTGGCCGTAGGCTGGCTTCACAATCACGTTCTGGACATTCATGATGCGGTCGCGACCGATGACCGAAAACAGTGTTTCCACATTTTCTGCTTTGGCCGCTTTGCCCTTGCGGACCGTACGTTTGCCGCCCTTATCAATGAAGTCAGGCAGACCCTTGACGCGCAGCACGGCAGAAGCGCTTTCTTTGGGCAGCGACAGAACCGGAGCTGAAACCACCACCTCGGTGCGCCTTTCATTCCAGACAAACCGCAAAGCCCCAAAAGACAGACCGCTTTTGCCATTGCTGGCCTGAAGACTGATGTCTTTTTCCATCTGCTGCGGATTGACCGGCCAGATAAACTGTACAGGCACGGAAATGGCGTGAGCCCCCTTGGCCGAAGGATCTGTCCAGAAAGTTTCCTTGCCCGTACGCGCGGCCTGAGGCTGTGTGGTGTATGTCAGCTGGCGATTTACGGAATAGCGCGAAGGCAGGGATACTTGTTCAAGGGAGATTGCATAGGTGGTTTGCGGGCGCAGGTGCTTTTCAGGAGTAAAGGTCATGCTCGACCCATGCTGCCAGCGCCATTCCCCCGGCATATCCGGGGTCATGACCACGCCCTCCACAAGCGCTCCCGGCTGCCCGGCTGGCGGGCCGGAGCACTGGCGTGACCAGTCCGAGCCATACTGCCGTTTGCAACGATCCACATCTACCGCAAAGCTTATGGACAGCCCGGCTGCCTCCCGCCAGTTGTCCTCTTCGGGCAGGCTGGTCCGCGCTACCCGATAGGCAGGACCGGCCAGGGCAGTGGCGGCAATGCAAAAAAGCATGCCGAAAAGGGTCAGGCCGGATACAAGGTATTTTTGAAACATAGAATATTGTCTCCACAGGGTTATGCAAAGCCGTAGCACGAGATATGTTTACTGCTGCCAGGCGGAAAGTGTGTTTATGATGGTTTCATCAAGGGCAGCCAGACTGTGGCCGTCATCGGTCTCATGAATACGGGCATGATTTTTCCAGTACGCACGGGCATCTGCCGGGTCCAGCAAGGTGTCTGCCCGACCGAGCACCACCAGACGCTCAACCGGAGTGTTGCGCGCATCAAAAAAAATTGCATAGCTGTCACACATTTCAGTCGTGAATTCCCAGCGCTGACCGCCATAAAAATAGGTGTTCGGCCCCAGAAACTGCCGCAGGGATTGCGCGGGACGCACCACAGGATTGAAAAGCGCGCAGTTGCAGCCAAGCAATACCGACAGCTGCGAGGCGTAAAAACCGCCAAGCGAAGAGCCTGCCAGAACCAGCGGCCCGCTCCATTCCGCGCGCAAGTCCAGTGCCTGACCGTGCAGACGCGCAAGATTTTCAGGAAAAAGCCCGCTGGACGGATAGTCCAGCGCTCGGGCGTCGGGAAATACCCCACGCAACAAGCCAAAGGTATTGCTGGCAGGACTGGAGTTAAAGCCATGTATATAGGCAATCATTCCGACACCTTGATAGTTTTGCCAAAACCCGTGGCGCGATTGGGTGATTCATTGCCAATGATAAAATTGCCGTAGGAAAAGCGGGGGACAAAAGGCATTTTTCTGGATGTTGGCAAGGGGAATACGGATGCGCCCTGCAGGCACGGCGTGCATGCGGGGCATGGCGGTAATGGAAGAAACTTCCTTGAACGGTAATCAGAATATCTCCTGATATTGCCCCTGTCAAACAAGGATCTTTCGCACGGCGGCATACGCTCCCGGCACGGCGCAAAGCCCTGACCGGCAAAAACCGCCATGCCCACGCGCCCGATCCTTTCAGGCAGACAAGACTCACTGCAAGTGAACATTCCGGATTTCAACCATTCTGCATCTGAGAATACACATTCTCAACGTTTACCCGCGCCGGTTGGCGGCTGCTGCAAAAAAAAACAGGCGCAGCTTCATCCGCCGCCCAAAGAGATTGGGTGTGGATGAAGCTGCGCTGTCTGCTTGACTGCCGTTCGCTCTACTGCGCGCGAGACATTGAGAAAAAGCTTCTCAATGCTCAATTGCCCTGGAGCAATCAGCTTGCGCGATTAAGCGCCGAAGCGAGCGGGTCGTAAACGTTGAGAATACAGGCCCTCAATGTTGATCAGCTCTAAAAGAGTCCTGTTACCTTGCCGGTTTCCACATCCACATCAATATTGCGGAAAGCCGGTTTCGAGCCAGTACCCGGCATCAGGCTGATGTCGCCGGATACAGGGGCCACAAGGCCCGCGCCGCCAAAGAAAAGCACGTCGCGTACATGCAGCTTCCAGCCTTTGGGCACGCCCTTGAGCGTGGGCTTGTCAGACAGGGAATACTGGGTTTTCACCATGCAGACGCCCAGTTCATTGGCATCGGATCTTTCCTGCAAATCTTTGAGGCGCTGGGCAGCCAGAGGTTCAAATTCTACCCCGTCAGCCCCATAAACATCCTTGGCAATGGTGGTGATGCGCTCGGTAAGGGGCAAGCTCCAATCGTAAAGCGGCCGGAATTCGTTCTTTTCATTGCAGGCGTCCGTGACGGCATCAGCGAGTTCCAGTGCGCCGTCTCCGCCCTTTTCCCAATGTTCCGACAGGGCCACCCGCGCTCCGGCCTGTTCGCAAATGCGGCGGATGGCGTCCACCTCTGCCCTGGTGTCGGTATGGAATTTATTGATGCAGACAACCGCGGGTACGCCCGAACGGCGCACAATGCCCAGATGGTGCAGCAGGTTGGCGCATCCAGCCTCCACAAGGCCCACATCTTCACGGGTATACGGCTCGGGCAATGCCTGACCGGGCTTGGGCTGCGGAGCGCCACCGTGATTCTTGAGCGCCCGCACGGTAGCCACAACCACTGCCGCGTCGGGTGTAAGACCGCTGTAATGGCATTTGAGGTTCCAGAATTTCTCATAGCCCATTTCTGCAGCAAAGCCGGATTCCGTCACATGGTAATCGCTGAGCTTGAGCGCCACCCTGTCGGCAATGACCGAGCTTTGCCCAAGGGCAATATTGGCGAAAGGCCCGGTGTGCACAAAGACGGGCTGTCCTTCGATAGTCTGGATAAGGTTGGGTTTAACGGCTTCCACCAGCCAGGCGGTCATGGCTCCGGCAACGCCCAGATCGCTGGTGGTCACTGGCTTGCCGTTGCGGTCGTGCGCAAGCACCATCCGGCCCATGCGTTCGCGCAGGTCGCGCAGGTCGCGGGCAATGGAAAGAATGCACATCACTTCAGAAGCAACGGTAATATCAAAGTGCGAACGCATCATGAAACCGTCGTTGCGCCGCCCGTCGCCTTCGATGCCGATAATGATATTGCGCAGAGCCTGAACGCAAAAGTCCATAACCCATCCGGTATTGATGCGGGTGGGATCAATATTCAGGCGCGCCATGCCGGAAAGCTTTTCCAGCGTGGCATCGTCATAGTTGCGCTCATGCTGCATGCGCGAGGTCAGGGCAGTCATGCCCAGATTGTGAGCCGCGCCCACGGCGTGAAGGTCGCCGGTGAAGTTGAGAGAATACGGGGTCAGCGGAATGCACTGTGAAAGACCGCCGCCTGCGGCCGAGCCTTTCATGCCCATGGTGGGGCCGCCGGAAGGCTGACGGATGGCCGCTGAAGAGCGCCGCCCGCGCCGTGCAAGGCCCTGAACAAGGCCGATGGTCGTTGTGGACTTGCCCTCGCCCAGCGGTGTGGGGGTGATGGCAGTGACATCAATATACTTTCCGTTGGGACGGTCTTTTAGCCGCTGCATCACGGCCTGCTGCTCAACCTTGCCCATGTAATGCCCGTACGGCAGCATTTCGGCCTTTTCAAGGCCCAGTTCCGTTGCCAGGGTTTCAATGGTTTTCATGCGGGATTCCGCATCAAGGGCGATCTTCCAGTCAGGATGCTTGGTGGGGTCCAAAGTCATGGCAGCTCCATATCGTTGTTGCATGTTCCATGGCACGTTCCAGCGGGCATGGCTGCCCGCCCGTAAAAGCGGTTTTGCCTCGGGCCTGTCGCCTCTGCCGACTCTTCCCATCTTGCAGCGCGCGCCGCAAAGACAGGCTTTTTGTCAGGACAATCACTCTGAAAAGCAGAACATACGCTCCAGATGCAGAACATTTCCACCTTGCGAATCTGCACCTTCTGCGTCTTTGCGGCGTATGCGCGGTGCGCCCGGGGGCGCTTTCTGCAGGGCCAATTATGGCATGCAGCCCAGTGGCCCTGCGGTGCTGCGGTGCTGCGGTGCTGCGGGCCACCGGCCTTCCGGCAAAGGTTCGTGCCGCAACAGTAAAATGCAGAACCTGTACGTACAGGCATCAAAAACCTGTTTCCGCGCAGGCTGATCTCAGCTCTGCCTTGCGGGACACGCCGCCGTGCGCTATGTTGGCCGCGCTTTCAACGGCACGTCTTTTACCGGAGAAAACATGAAACTTACCGCCAGACACGGCAGGCTTGCCCTGACGTTGCGCGTATTGCGGCTGGGGCGTGACCTGCAGGTCATATGCACCGGCGGTCAGGCGCACATAGGTGCTGTGGCTGTTGCAAGCCCCCTGCCCCCGCATGCGCAGGCAACAGGGCATCGCACACAAGAGCTTATAGGCCTGCCCGGACACCGCGAAGACATGCTGGCTGCCCGCATGGCCCGCCATCTGGCCGACGCGCTGGACTGCACGGTTTGCGTGAGTGCCGGCATTCATTTTGATTGTATCACCAAAGAAGAAATAGAGCGAGTGCTCAACCTGGCCGCGACCCTGACAGATCGTTGCGCGGCCAGGTTGAAGCAAGACGCGAAGGACTGTGTATGCTGACTGTTAACGATTTGGAAAATCTTGAAAAATACATCCTTTCAGGCCAGCTGGAACAAGATTTTAAAGACGGTTGCGAAAATGACCGTTTTTATCTTCTCGAACTGCTGGAAAAACTGATGGACGTTTCAGAACTGGCAGATGCAGCAGCCACGAGACTCATATTCCGTGGCCTGCCTGTGCCCCCTCCCCCTTCTTCACAGACAGGGGAGAACGGCGCACCGCCGCAAGACTCATAACCAGCGAGAACGTCAGCCCCGCAAAACTCCAGTCGCTGACGCCCGTAAGCGCTGCGGTCAGTCCCATGAGGCCGCCGCCGAGAATGGCTACGGCCATGCCCCAGGCGCTGAAACGCACCTTGCCGTGCAGCAGCATGCCAATAAAAACCGGCGGCACAACGCCACAAACATAAATATCGTTCGCCATAAGCAGCAATGAAAGGATTCCCCTGCCGGGCAAGGCCAGCACAAGCCCCATGAGGCCGAGAAGAATCAGGCAGATGCGGCATGTTTTTACACCTGGCTTGCGCAGGATGTCATTGCTGCACACGGAAGCGGCCGTGATCAGGCAGGAATCCGCCGCTGAAAAAATGGCGCTGAAAATACCCAGCAGAATGAGCGTGGCGGCCCATTCGGGCAGATGGGACAGAAGGGCCGTGGTCAGTACCTGCTCCGGCGGCGTTCCCGCAGGAACGAGGTCGCGGCAGGATATGCCAAGCACAACAATCAGGGCTGCGGTCAGCGTCAGCCCCGCGGCGGCCATCAGCCCACCCTTGCGGGCGGCATGCTCGTCACGGGCGCTGAGCATTCTGCCGAAAAGCATGGGGCATACCACGTAGCTGCCACCAAGAATGCAGAGAAAATAGCGTAGTTTAGAGGCGGGAAACTGCTCGTTGAGAACCTCGACCTGCACGGCAGTGATGGCCTCACCGCCCCCCAGATGCAGCGTGAGCATCAGGGCCGTCAACAAGGATAGAAGCAGAATGCCGAACTGCCATATATCCGTTTTCATTACAGAAGCCTGCCCGCCTGCCAGGGTGTGCCCCACAAGCACGGCCGCCCCCACAAACATGGCCACATTTTTGTCAATGCCCGCCAGCGGCGCAATAATGGTGGCCAGGGCGCTGAACTGGGCGGCCAGAATAGCCAGCCAGGCTGTCACGATAATGACTGACGCCAAAGGGCGGCTGGGCGCGCCGAGAAAGGTGGTGAGCATTTCTGGCATGGTCATGGCCCCACTGCGGCGCACCTTGCGGGCCAGAAAAAGACTCAACAGCACAAGGCCCGCCGCACCGGACAAAAGCCACCATATGGCCGGGGTTCCCACCTGCCAGGCCAGACCGGCCATACCCATTGTGGCCGAACCGCCCACGCACGAGGCAACGATGGAAAGGGCAACCACTCTGGCGGAGCAGCTCCGTCCATTGACAAAGTAGGTTTCCTTGTCAGGGGAGCGCCGCGCCGTTATCCAGCCCAGAAGAAACAATACAGCAATATAGATCAGAAGAAATATCACGACAGATGCGCCCCCTGACGCAGAGCCTCTTCTACCGCAGCGCACAGCCGAAGCGTGTCCCCGGGGGGCGTCACGTAGGGCGGCATGAGGTAGACAAGACGGTTAAAGGGACGCAGCCACACCCCCCGGTCCACAAAAAAAGCCTGTAGCGCGCGCGTATTGACAGGCTCCTTCATCTCCACCACCCCAATGGCTCCCAGCACACGCACGTGCTTCACACCGGGAATATCCCTGCACGGGGCAAGCCCCGAACGCAGGTCGCGCTCGATGTCTTTGACCTGCTGACGCCACTTGCCGGAAGCAAGCAGGTCCAGGCTGGCCCCCGCCACCGCACAGGCCAGAGCATTGGCCATAAAGGTTGGCCCGTGCATGAACACCCCGCCGTTACGGCAGATGCCTTCGGCCACCTGACCGCTGCACACGGTGGCGGCCAGAGTAAGCACTCCGCCGGTAAGGGCCTTGCCGCAGCAAAGAATGTCTGGGCTGACGCCGGGCCACTCAGCTGCGAACATCTTGCCCGTGCGCCCGAAACCTGTGGCAATTTCATCAAAGATAAGCAAGGTATCAGCATCGCGACACAGCTGCGCCAGCCCGCGCAGATAGTCTGGATGATAAAACCACATGCCCCCTGCCCCCTGCACCACCGGCTCAAGAATGACCGCAGCGATTTTTTTCCCGTGCTGCTCCAGCATCTGACGGGCATGATCCAGACTGGCCGGATCAAAAGGCTGATCAAAACCGCACGAAGGCTGCTCCATAAAAAGCTGGCGCGGCAGCATGCCCGCGAACAGGCCGTGCATGCCGGTAACAGGGTCGCATACGGACATGGCCCCGATAGTGTCGCCGTGGTAGCCGCCACGCGGGGTCAAAAAGCAGGTGCGCTCCGTCTCTCCTCTGGCGTACTGGTACTGCAACGCCATCTTGAGGGCGACATCAACCGCCACGGAGCCGGAATCGGAAAAAAAGACGCGTTCAAGGCCGTCAGGCATAAGGCCCAGCAGCTTTTCAGCCAGAGCCACGGCAGGTTCATGCGTAAGCCCGCCGAACATGACATGGGGCATGCGCCCGGCCTGACCATGCAGAGCCTCCAGCAGATGCGGGTTGTTATAGCCGTGTACTGCCGCCCACCATGAAGACATGCCGTCCACAAGTTCCCTGCCGTCGGCCAGAACAATGCGGTTGCCCCAGGTGCGGCGCACCGCGTTGAGCGGAGGAAAATCCCGAGCAGAAGCGTAAGGATGCCATACTGATGCCCTGTCTCGGCGCACCAGTTCGCACTCTCCGGATATCAGCGCCTCGGGGGCGGGTTCCGGCCATGCCTGCGCCATGCGCAAGGCCACCGGCGTCAGCAGACGCGCCAGCTCGTCCCATCCGCCTTCATCCAGAGTTTTCAGGCGCGGCAATTCCACCACAGGGGCATCGCAGCCGGCACGGGCAAGACGATGACGTAAAAGATGGGCATTGTCCGCCAGCATTGCCGCGGTATCGACACCGGGACAGCCCGCGGCAGGATCGGCCGACGAAACAAGCGCCAGCCCCGCCAGTTCGAGGCCATTGTGGCGCAGCGCATCAATGGAAAGAAGGATGTGATTCAGGCAGCCAAGATAGTTGCCGCCCACAAGAAAAACAGGCAAGCCCAGAGCCGCCATGAGATCCAGCATATCTTCATTTTCGTTAAGCGGCACGTGCAGACCGCCCGCGCCTTCAAGCAAAAGGGCCCGGGCGGGAACATCCGCCCAGTGGGCAAGAATGTCCGCGCGCAGGCCCGTGCAGTCCAGCTTTTTTCCTTCCCGCGCAGCGGCAAGATGTGGCGAGGCAGGCAGTGCAAAACAGTGCAGTACAGCCGCCGGGTCAAGGCTGCCCATGCAGGAAACGCCCGCGACTGCCCGTGTGCATACCGCCGCATCCGACTGGGCCGCAACGGCGGATTCGTCTGAAGGTACTCCGGTCTGCACCGGCTTGACCGCCTGTACGGCCATCCGTGCCTGCCACAGGGCGCGCAAAAGAGCGCCCGTACATACTGTTTTGCCCACGTCCGTACCTGATCCCGCCACAAATACGCCGCGCAAGGGTTCGCGCATGCGGTCAGGAACACACCGCTCAACAGCTCTGGTCACAATCAACCTCCAGACCAAGAGAATCAATCATGGCAAGATCGTCAGCCAGACCGCGCCCCTGAGTCGTCAGATAGTCGCCGGTCATAAGGGCATTGGCCCCGGCTGCAAAAATCTCTTTTTGGCGCGCCCCCAGCACCAGCGGCCGCCCGCCGCAGATGCGCAACGTGGCCGTGGGCAGTATATGCCTGAAAACAGCCACAATGCGCAGCGCTTCTGCCGCCGTGAGCGGCTCCTTGCGGGCAAGCGGCGTTTCCGGATGGGGATGCAGAAAATTCATCGGCACATGCCTCACACCCAGCGCCTTGAGGGCAAAGGCAAACTCTATGCGGTCATTCCAGCTTTCCCCAAGGCCGAACAGCCCACCGGTGCAGGTCGTCATGCCTGCGTCCCGGACGCGCTCCACAGTGGCCTTGCGCTGATCCCACGTTTGCGTGGTGCAGATGTGCGGATAATACTGGCGGGAAGTTTCGAGGTTATGATGATAGCGGTCAAGTCCCACCTCGGCCAGTTGGGCAAGCTGAACGGCGGAAAGCTTGCCCAAGGACGCGCAGACGCGCTTGAGCGCATGATCCGGCAAGGAGCGCAGCACCCCCAGCAGGCGGTCAAATTCTGCGCCGCTCAGTGCTCCGCCGCTGGTCACCACGCCTATTCGCGCCACAGGCTGCGCCGCCAGTGCCAGAATTCGCCCGCGCAGCTCTTCGTCCGGCAAAAGCGGAAAGGTCTCAATGGGGGTATGATTATGCCTGCTCTGTGAGCAAAAGCGGCAATCCATGCCACAGTTGCCGCTGCGTGCATTGATGATGGCGCAAAGTGTTACCCTGTTGCCAAAGGCCGCCCTGCGCAGCCGCGCAGATCCGGCAAAAAGCTCTTGTTCCGAAAGCGATACAAGCTTCAGAGCCTCGGCGGGATTTTCCGCCGCACGAATTTCTGTCATGACCCGATCCTGAACATCTGAAGACAGCAACCAGCCTGCCGGGGCCGCGCCTTTCAGCAATAGATGTCAACGCCTGTGCAATTCCGGCGTACCGGCAGGTGCGCTGAAGGCTGCCCCGGAAAGACGTACCCAGGCAGCGGCAAACCCGTTTCGGCAAAACGCAAGCAGAGTTTTACCCGGAATGCCTGCGGGCATGATGCAGTGACAGCCACTGCCCCCGGCCTGCAAAGCCATATCACGCCCTGCTTGCATGCGTGTTGGGCCAGGTGCGTGAGCACCCTGAACTTGCACCAGCAGTATTGCACAACCGATCATGCGCCATGCGGTGCTGTCTTGTATAATAGACAGGCAGCCTGACACAGGATGCAAAAAGCCCGCCTGACGGCGGGCCGATAAGCAAATGCTATTGGGCTTTACGCCTCTTTTCCCACAACTTCATGTCTTTCATTTTTTTGCGGCGCTCACGCTGAAGAGCCTTGCAGACAAGGGGAGCGTCTTTCTTGAAGCCCCATTTTTCGCGGTATTCGGCCGTGGTCATGTCATGACCGGCCAGATGGCGCTTGGTCAGAATCTTGAAGCTTTTGCCGCATTCAAGGCAGGTCACGGACTTTTCCTTGACGGACTTGCGGCCTTCCTGAGCCATTTCCGTGCTGTCCATCTCGGAAGGAGCTTCACCTTCGGCAACAGCGCGGATGCCGAGAGCGACCTTTTGAATAAAGGTTGCAATCTCTTCTTCGCTCATCACGCGCACACCGGCTTGTGCTCTGGTAATTTCCAGAGCTTCTTTCAAATAATCGTCCATAATTACCCCTTATGGTCATCTTAATGATCCGCTGAACACGCACTATAGAAGACACGTTTGGTTTCAAAACAGATCAGTTTTTTCGAGTTCAGAATTCCAATTGGCAGAACATACACATGCCTTATTATTTCGTCAATGTAGCAATGCCCATAAAAAAAAACATTTTACAAACAATATTATAGGTATTTGAAGTGGTTTTTGCCTTTTGTCTCGCCATAGAGCCAAGTTTCATGCGACACAATTGGCTTTAACGTGCAACAGCCGCCCAAAACACGTGTTTTGGGCGGCTGTTGCCGTGCTGGTTGTATGCAAGAAAAACTGATTATTAATAATGGATCAGTTCATCTTGAAAACATCATATCTTGATGCAGTGCCAAGAAAACGTTGATCCATGAACTGCCAGCGCACGTTCTGGATGTAGGGGTCGGCAAGGCCGGTCAGGTTGCCGGGCACTGCCCCGACCGCAAACGCACTACGGGCGCGCTGCTCGAAGGCTTTCAACTGGTCGGTCTGCCCGATGGTCAGCACTTCAAGAAATTCCATCTGTGGCGGCAGCGGTTCACGGTACTCAAGAATGACCTTGTCGGTATTGAAGTTGAACCGTGAGGTGAAGCTGCGTACAAGCCAGCGCATGGGCGGCATATCCTGCTGCACACCGGCCAGCTGGGCAAAGGGGTCGCGCGAACTGTCCACAATGAAGGTGCAGGCAACAAACGGCGTGTCACCAATGACCTCCGTGGCCTGATCCACGCTGAACGGCGGTGTTGAATCGCTGTTCCAGTACCAGCCCTGCGGCAGTTCAACCTGAGCCACGATAGCCAGAGGCGAACGCGGCTGGCCCTGGCCGTAGGCTGCCATCCAGACCGACACGGGCAGGCCGCCCATTACGCCTGTCCAGTCCAGGTTGGCCTGTCCCTGCCCACCGGCAATCAGGGGCATGTCCTTAACGGCCAGACTGATGGCCGGACGGGCGGTTGACACGTAGACAGGCCCGACCATGCCCCGCTGCAGAGCGGCATTGCAGCCGGTGGTAAGCACCAGCAGCAGGGCCAGAAAACAGAATTGACGCATTTTTTTCATGTGATCTCCCTTCGGGGTCATGCCGCCGCGCAAAGTGCGGATACAAGTAGTGACAGCAATACCTGTAAACTTGTTTTCTGAAAAGACGCCCATATGCGACATGCGATTTTTTGTGCCGATTGCCCGAACACCGGCAACAGGACACCCTGCGCTTCATGCGCATGTGACACTTGCCGCCCCCTGCCGCCGTCAACCGTTACACTTCATGAACAGCATAACGTTCAAAGCAGCACCGTGCAGAACAACGCGTGGCAAAGCGCGCATGCAAGCCTTGCCGTCCCGGACATAAATCTCTCGGGGCAACAGGCAGTCCGACGCCAAACCCTGATGACGGGCCTTCGCTCTTGCAGCGCCGCAACAGCTTCAGGCTGAAAAAATCCCATCAGTCATCAGATTGAGCAGAAGGTTGCCTTGCGCTTCACTGCTGCTGCCCCGGCGCGGCCTGCTGCCCCGCTGCGGGCTGTTGCCCTGCCGGAGCGCCGCCGGGCAGAAAATTCTGCAAGTCACGCGAAACCTCAAAGGTGCGCAACTCCCCTGCCGCCGCCTGAGCAAAGGGCGAATTGGGATAGTTGCGAACAATATCCTCCAGCAAGGCCTGAGCGCGTGACGCATCTCCCAGCTTGCGGTACAGGCGCGCCTCGCGAAAACGCAGGCCGGGATACTCCGGCGATTCGGGCGGTGCGTAGGCATTGTAGCGGCCCACCCATTCCAGCGCTTCGGGAATGCGGTTGGCAACCTCGCTGATGTCCATAAGCGCGGCCATGGCATCCTTGATGCGCTGCGGGTCAGCCTTGTCAGAGCGCTCGTCCTGAAGCCGTGTAAAAAGGTCGATAACCTTGCGGTTCAGTTCATAGGAATTTTTTATATCCTTGCGCTGTTCGGCATCGCGGGCCAGAAAATAGGTGGCGTAAGCCCGCTGATAAAGCGGAATATCCTGCCGTTCCGCCAGTTGCGCCCACATGGCAAGAGCAGGGCCGGTCAGGTTGAGGTTTTGCGCGGACAGCGCCAGAGCGTAGTCAAGCTGGTTACGCAGCTGCCTGTTCATGGGCCATGTAGAAACCAGCTTTCCCAGATCAAGCACCTTGTCCCACGCGCCAGCCTTGAGGTAACGGTTGAAAAATTCCGTAAAAGCGGCCTCGCCATAATTGGGGTCCATCGGACTTTTCAGAAATTCGGCCATCATTTCAAGGGCGGCGGCCTCATCACCGCGCTCCAGCATGCCCTGAGCCAGCGCATAACGCATCCTCGGGTCAAGCGCCCCGTAGCGTTCGCGTACCAGAGGAAATCCGTTCCATAGAATCAGAATGCGCCCATAATTGCCCTCAGCCAGAGAGTTGTTCAGTTCTTGCTGAAACGATGCCCAGATAAGGTCTTTGGCCTGGGGAACATTGGCATTTTCAGGATAGGCATCAATAAAGTCCGCAGCCTTGCCCATTGCTTCGGTGTACTTTTTATCCCAGTACAGCCACATGGCCTCTTTCAGGCGTGCCAGAACTGCCGCGGGAGCTGTTTTGGACGACGCCGCAAGGTCGTTGTACACCTTCCAGAGCGCGCCGCCAGAATCGCGGGCAAAAACCGCGCTCATTTCAGCATAGTTGATGGGAGAATCGTAGATACCCTTTTCCGCCAGACGCAAGCGGGCAACAGCAGCAGACGCCGCCCCCGCGAACGTGCGCTCCACATAGCGGTATACGAATTCAGCGCTGATCCAGCCGCCCTGTCGGGCGTACATGTCACCGAGGCGCAGCAAAAGCGCATCGTTGCCCTCGTGCCCGGGAACAAGGTTGTAATACAGCCAGTACAGACCAAGAGCAGGGCCTGTCTTGCCGAGAGCTTCATCGTTGCCGGCCTGCAAAAGTAGAAAAGAAGGCTCATCAATGTAGTAGCGCGGCCAGCGCTTGCTTATGAAGTCCAGAATAAGTTGAGCGTTCTGAAATTTTTTCTGCTTGTTGAGCGCTTCTGCCAAACCGACGGAAGCCTCCTGCAAGTAGGAAGACTCCGGGTATTTATCCAGCACCATTGCAAAAGACTGCTCTGCCCTTTCATCAAGCCCCCGCTTGAGCTGCGCCTTGCCAAGGGCGGTAAACCCCTGGGCCACACCGGGATAATCCGGATAGCGCCGCAACAAGGCAACAATATAGCCCCCCGCGTCCACGAGGTTTCCCACATTGACGTTGACCAGTCCCAGACGCAGCAGCGCCTCGGGTACGCGGGGAGAGCGCAGGTTGGCGTTCATGGCTTCACTGGTGGAAGACACAATGGCCTCATACCCCGCCAGCGGATTATCGGCATACCGCGCCCATGTGCAGTCGCTGATGTAATACAGGGTCTTTTCAAGCATTTCAGGATGCAGCCCCGGCAGACTCCTGAGTTTTTCCAACTGTGGCAGGGCCTCGATGTATTTGCGCTCACGGATGAGCCTTTCGGCTTCTTCCATGACAACTTCAGGATTGACCGGCTTTGGGACGGGATTTCCCTGTTCATCCACGTAGAGAACCGGACGCTCTTCCGAAACTTTTGCCTTGTCTTCCTCGGCTTGCCGGGCAGCGGGAAGGCCCACGGTCTGACCGCTCACCTTGCCGGACACAGCACCGGCTTCGGGCCGTTTTTCCTGTCCGGCCGTACCCGGATCAGTTGCAGGTTTTTGCTCCGGCGCAACCGCCCCTCCCGTTGAAATCCCATTTTGCGCGGAACCGGAAACAACGCCTCCTCCGCTTGCAGCAGGGGCAGCCGGTTCGGGGGCCGTACCGGTCATGCCGCCACCGGAAGGGGTTCCTCCCGTTTCAGGCGCTTTTGCGGGCGCGGGCCCAGGGGGGACATCACTGCCGACAGATGTTCCGGCAGCCGCAGCGCCGACTTCCCGCTCTTTTTCCCCGGCCGGTGGCGAGGCAACAGCGCCAGAATCATCAGGCCGTGTTACGGTTGAAAGCGCCCTGTGTTCCGGCCAGTCTTCCGGCCCGCCGGTGTTCACCTTGCCGATAACCGTCTGCCTGTCCACCACGCCACTCTGCCCGCCCTGCCCGGCAGGTTCGCCGGAGGACGGCTGGGCCGCGTAGGCTTTGGGCAGCGACAGAAAATCCCAAAAGCCCCCTGCGGATGTTTTGCCGGGCGCAGGCAAAGCGCCACGGGACTGACCGGCGGCAAAAAATTCCACGTCAAACCTGTCCGGCGCAGACCGCCGAACAATACTCGCGGCAGGACTGGAAAGCTGAACCCGTACCCGCCCGTCGACAGATTCCACGTTTTTGACAAGCGCGCCCGCGGCAGGCAGATCACCGGCCCGCATCAGGGGCGACAGCGCTGTTCCGGAAAAATTAATGTAAAAAATTAAGTTTTGAGCGTCAGCAGAAACCACCTCGGCTCCCTGCGCAGGAACATCAAGGTGCAAACGGAGCCTTTCTACCCCTGATTCGGGAGAAAACCAGCTCCAGGCAAGCGCGTGCGCGGGTGAGGGGCAAAAAACGCCGATGGTCAGCAAGAGGAAAAAAAAGACGGGAGCACAAGCCTGCCGAAAAAGAGTACGGCTGATGCGTAAGATTTCGCCGGTTTGGGCGGAAGAGTGAAGACGGCCTGTGCCGGTAAAAAAGATCATGTTCACGTGCGCTTCGCGAAGAGGGTTGAATATCGGGAACCATCATGCGCTATGCAACATATGTACCATTACGCATTACGTTTTTTGAGTTTTTCAATAAGGGTCGTACGCTTGATGCCCAGCAGCTCCGCCGCCTGATTCTTGACGCCCTGAGCCTTATCCAGCGCTTCATCAATCAGCCGTCCTTCAACCGCGTCAAGAAAATCCTTCAGGGTCAGGCCCTGCGCTTCCAGTACACTCAGGTCAGGCCAGTCAAAAACACCCGGCCCACGCATGGTCCCGTTGTCGGGCGGCGTGGCGCAAGCTGGCATGGCCTGCCTTTCACTTCCGGCATCTGCATCCGCAGCAGGCTCTGCAGAAAGAGCATTCTCTGTCACGCCCGGATTTTCGGTGCTGTCACAGACATCTTCCACTTCCGGCAGGGATGCAATATCACCCACCTGATCCAGTATCTTGCCGGGCAGATCCTGCGGGCGCACCACATTCCCGTCCACGAGAATGCTCAGTCGCTCCATGAAATTTTCAAGCTCGCGCACATTGCCGGGCCAGGTGTAGGCTGAAAGCACACGCCGCGCGTCGTCGTCAAGCGCAAGCACGGGCCGCTTTTTTTTGCCGCAAAAATGGCTCAGAAAATACCGCGCCAGCACAAGCA
The DNA here is from genome assembly GCA_905214305.1 of uncultured bacterium. Classification (GTDB taxonomy): domain Bacteria; phylum Desulfobacterota; class Desulfovibrionia; order Desulfovibrionales; family Desulfovibrionaceae; genus Desulfovibrio. The sequence goes on along the minus strand of CAJMLK010000013.1, from coordinate 41,223 downwards.
CGTCGCCTCCTCTTTCGCGCAGGGGCGGCAGGTGCAGGGGGATGACATTGAGGCGGTAGTAAAGGTCTTCGCGAAAGCGCCCGGCAGCCACCTCGGCTTCAAGGTCGCGGTTGGTGGCCGCCACAATGCGCACGTCCACCTTTTTGCAGCCGTTTCCGCCAACACGCTCGATCTCTTTTTCCTGAAGCACGCGCAAAATCTTGACCTGAAGGCTCAGGTCCATTTCACCTATTTCATCAAGGAAGATGGTCCCGCCGTCCGCAAGTTCAAAGCGGCCCGGCCGTGAACGTATGGCGTGGGTAAACGCGCCCTTTTCGTGTCCGAAAAGTTCGCTTTCAAGCAGTTCTTTAGGGATGGCCCCGCAGTTGATGGGAACAAAGGGCTTGTCTTCACGGCTGCTGTTGGAGTGCAGGGCGCGCACGAGCAATTCCTTGCCTGTTCCGGATTCGCCGGTTACAAGCACAGTGCTGTCGGTGGGCGCAACCTTGCCGAGAACCTTAAAAACCTCTGCCAGACTTGTGCTCTGACCAATGATGCCATCTGTATTCAACGCCATGAATTTTTCTCCACCAGTAATCCTTTCTTGTGTCAATACACTGACGCGAAAAGGATTACCAGTAAAAAAGCTGTTTTGACATTCCGTTTATGCGGCCAGTACCTTTATGAACAAAATCTCCGCAATGCCCGCCCAGCCAGCCCTGCCTCCCTTGCCCCCCTGCCCTCTGGACGGGGAAAAGGAAAGGCTGCTTGCCGCCCTTGAGCAGAACAGCGGGCTTGTGCTCAGTGCCAGCCCCGGCGCGGGCAAAAGCAGCAGGGCTCCCCTGTGGTTGCTTGACGCCCCGTGGCTCTGCGGTCGCAACGTGCTCCTGCTTGAACCGCGCCGTGTTGCGGCCCGCGCCCTTGCCCGGTACATGGCCGCCCTGCTGGGTGAAAAGGTGGGACACACTGTGGGCTTGCGCATGCGTGACGAAAACTGCACCGGCCCGCACACGCGCATCGAGGTGCTTACCGAAGGGGTGCTCACCCGCATGCTGCAAGAGCAGCCGGACCTGCCCGACACGGCCTGCGTCATCTTTGACGAATTTCACGAGCGGTCCCTTACCGCCGATACCGGACTGGCACTCTGTCTGGAAAGCCAGACCGTTCTCAGGCCAGACCTGCGCCTTGTGGTCATGTCTGCCACACTGGACGTTCAGGCTGTATCCGGCCTGATGGGACAATGCCCCATAATCCACAGTCCGGGACGCGGTTTTCCGGTTGATGTGCGCCACCTGCCCCTCACCCTTCAGGCCGGGAGGCTTTCACCTTCGGCGGGCGGCGCGGGGGCTCTGTGGCAGCACATGGCCGGTGCAATTCTTGCCCTGATGCAAAAAGAACCCGGCAGTCTGCTGGCATTTTTACCCGGCACAGGTGAAATCCGCCAGACAGCCGCACTGCTGGAAGAACGCCTGCCGCCCGACGTGTGCCTGCACACGCTGCACGGCAACCTTTCCGCAACGCAGCAGGATGAGGCCATTGCCCCGGCCCCGCCGGGCAAGCGCAAGGTGGTGCTTGCCACCTCGATTGCCGAAACCTCACTGACTATAGAAGGCGTGCGTATGGTTGTGGATGCCGGGCTTGCGCGCCTTTCGCGTTTTGACCCCGCCAGCGGCCTTTCCCGTCTGGTAACCGAGCGTGTTTCTCTGGCCGGGGCGGACCAGCGCACTGGCCGTGCCGGACGAACAGAACCCGGCATCTGTTGCCGCCTTTGGGGCAGAGAGGAAGAAAGGGGCATGCGGCCCCATATCCGCCCGGAGATACTGGACGCGGACCTCAGCGGACTTTTGCTGCAACTGGCGGCCTGGGGCACACCGGACCCCGCGGCCATGCTCTGGCTTGATCCTCCGCCCCCGGCACACATTGCCACAGCCCGGCAATGCCTTGAGCTTCTGGAAGCCTTCACCCCTGATGGAAAACTCTCCGGCCTTGGACAGCGCATGGCCGCGCTGCCCCTTGAGCCAAGGGCCGGGCGCATGCTCCTGTGGGGCGCACAGCACGGGCATGGGCCGCTGGCCTGCTGTCTGGCCGCGCTGCTTGAAGAAAAAGACCCTCTGACCCAAACACCGCGCCGCGAAAACCGTGGAGCGCCGAATCCACACCATACCGACAGCGATCTGGCATTACGCCTTGACTGGTTGTGCCGCGCCCCGCTGCGGGCAACGGCTGCCCCGGCCCGGGAGCACGCCCGCGAGCGGATACGCCGCCAGAGCCTGCGGCTGTCGCGGATTCTTGCGCGGATCATGTCGGCCGATTCCCGTCCGGCCCCCGACACGAACCGTGGAACGCATCAGGGGCAGCACGATGCATCCGGGCTGTTTGCAGAGGCCCTTGCCGATGCCGACGCTCTGGGCCTGCTGGCAGCCGTGGCGTGGCCCGAATACGTTGCCATGCTCCAGCCTGGCGGACAAAAATCGGGAGGTGGCGCGCCCATGCACACATACCTCATGCGCAGTGGAAGGGCCGCGCGCCTGCTCCAGAGCGATTCGCTGGCGCGCAGCGAGTTTCTGGCCGTGACCCAGGTGGACGGCGCACTGCCCCACGGCCGCATCCGCCTTGCCGCGTCACTGTCCGCCACAGACATCGAAGAGCTTTTTTCAGCACAGACAGTTGAGGAAAACACCACGAGCATTACTGACGCCGGCAACGTCATTGCACGCCGTCAGCGCAGGCTCGGGGCCATTCTTCTCGAAGACGCTCCCCTGCCCCGGCCCGACCCGGAGCACGTTGCCGCCGCCCTGTGCGCCCATGTGCGCAAACGCGGTCCTGCCTGTTTGCCCTGGAGCGATCAGACCCTGCAATGGCGGGCGCGTATTGCCCTGATGCATGAGCTGGAGCCGGATTGCTGGCCTTCTGTCAATGATGCGGCCCTGCTGGACAGCCTGGAGGCATGGCTCGGCCCTTTTATGACAAACTGCACATCGCTGGCCGCGCTATCCGATGAAGCATTTTTTGCTGCCCTGCGCGGCCTTCTTTCAGGAAACAGCGGGCGGTTGCTGGACAGGCTCGCCCCGACGCACTGGCAAGCGCCGTCCGGCGCGCAGCGTCCCATAACGTACGGTGAGGAAGGCGGGCCGACACTGGATGTAAAACTGCAGGAAATGTTCGGCTGTGTTGACACGCCATGCATAGCCGGGGGACGCATCCCCCTGTTGCTGCGGCTGAACTCCCCCGCTGGTCGCCCCTTGCAGGTCACGCGCGATCTGGCGCACTTCTGGCGTAACGGCTACCCCGCAGTACGAAGTGAAATGCGGGGGCGCTATCCCCGGCATCCCTGGCCCGAAGACCCCCTGACCGCCACGGCCACGGCCCTGACCAAGAAAAAACTGGCCGCCTCGGGCAAAAGCTAGGGCCGCACGGGCTTTGACGCGCTCCCCGCATCGCGCAGCGCTGCATGTGGAGGCAAAAGCGCCGTACAATTTCTCATCAACCCGGCAGAACGGCGAAAACGTGGTCAGTGCGGGTATCGCCGGAACGCGCCGGGGGATCGCTGGTGTCTCGCCCAACCCGGCCCGACGTCAAAGCATTTTCATCCTGAAATACTCGCAACGGCAAATGCGGGCAGGTTATGCCCTGCGAATACGTTCAATTGAATTTCCCCTGTTCCAGCAACATGCCGGCAAAATCACGGGCGCGCTGCTCACTGTAATACACACCGCCGGGCTGTACAAAACCCACATGCCCGCCGTGATCTGCGACTTCAAGGTGCAGATGCGGGTTGGCCTCCGCCGCATCCCACGGATAGCACGACGGCGCACAAAAAGGATCGTCTGCGGCCAGCAGCAGATATGTAGGCACGGTAATGCGCGGCAAATCGGGAAGCACCGTATTTTTTTCCCAATAATCACTGGCCGAGGAAAAACCAAAGACAGGTGCTGTAAAGCGGCTGTCAAACTCCGAAAAAGTGCGGATGTTTTCAATGCCTTCAACAGAAGGATAGCCGGGAAACCGCCCCGCGTTATGACACACTTTTTTTCGCAGGGTTCGCAAAAAATACCACATGTACAGGCGGCAGGCAGGGCCGTCCATAACGGGGGCAGCGGCCGAAAGGTCACACGGCACGGAAACGGCTACGGCGCCCCGTACGAGTGGCGATACCCTGTTCCCGCCAAGATAGCGGCATACCTGATTCCCCCCCATGCTGAAGCCTGCCAGCAGCAAGGGGCGATCAAACATTTCGGCAAAGCGCACCACAGTGGAAAGGTCCTCAGTTTCCCCCATATGGTACAGACGGGCGGTGCGGCCCGGCTCACCCGAGCAGGAGCGCATGTTCCAGGCAAGGACGTCAAAACCCAAAGACCGCAAAACCGCGCCCAGACCAAGCACGTATTTGCGGCGGCTGTTCCCTTCAAGACCGTGGGATATTATGGCGATGCCGCGCCCCTGCCCAAAATTTCCATCTGTTGCATGCGCGGCGGGCTGCATGTCCACATCCAGAAAATCCCCGTCGGGTGTTTCAATGCGCTGCCGCCGCGTATCCGACGCGAGGTCGGGATGCGGACGAAAAAGCACGGGCCACATGGTGTTGGCATGGGGGTTTCTCAAGTGTCGGGGACAGACATAGCGCGATTCAAGTATGGGCATAATTTTCTCAACAGACGTATTTTATTGCGGAACATCGCATGAACATCTTGGCAGACCGGCCAGCCTCGTATACCTTCTGGGCATGCAAGAATTCAGTGTACATAGCTCCCGCCGAAAAAGCCTGTCAAATGCCTCAACTGCTTCCAAAAGCTCAATCCCGGCTCCGGGGCGTGTTCCGCACAGTTCTGCCGGAACAAAAAACCGGGGGGATGAAAACCGGGCCGATGTGCTTGTGCTGGGGGCGGGAGCTTCCGGGCTTATCTGCGCGCGCGAAGCCGCCGGAAGGGGCTTGCGCGTGACAGTGCTTGAGCGCGGCGCTGTTCCGGCACGCAAGCTTGCCATAAGCGGCGGTGGAAAAGCCAATTTCACCAACCGCCGCGTGACTCCACAGGATTACCGCTGCGACGGCCCCGATGGCACCGCCTTTTGCGCCCCGGCCTTGCGGGCTTTTGCCCCGGCCGCCGTACAGCGTCTGATCCGGCAATGGCGGTTGCCCTTTGAGGAAAGGGAACACGGCCAGCTTTTTCTGACCGTGCCCGCGCAAAAAATGGTTCAGGCGCTCCTGGCGGACTGCCGCCAGCGCTGCTGCCGTATCCTGTGCAACAATCCTGTGGAAACACTGACTTTTTCTGAAGGCATGTTTGAAGCGCACACCCAGGAAGGGGTTTGGCACGCACCGGCCGCAGTGCTGGCTATGGGCAGCCCCGCCTGGCCTCAGGCGGGAGGCAGCGGGCATGGCTACAGGCTTGCCCAGCAGCTGGGCCACAGTCTTGTGCTGCCGCGCCCGGCCCTGACGCCACTGCTGCTGCCGCAGGGTCACCACTTCACAAGCCTTTCGGGCATCAGCCTGCCTGTGCGCATTGCAGCAGGGGCGCGCCAGTGGCAGGACCACCTGCTTTTCACGCATGGCGGCCTCAGTGGCCCGGCCGCACTCAAGGCATCCCTATTCTGGGAAAGCGGCATGCAGATTTTCGTGAACTTTCTGCCTGACCACCAGTTCAAGGCCCTTCTGGACGCGCCGGAAGCGGGCAAACAAACCGCGCGTGCGCTGTTGGGGCGCCTCTTGCCGCAACGCCTTGCAGATGCCCTGCTGCCGCAGGAAAGCGCTCGAAAAAAGATTGCGGAACTGTCACGCGCAACGCGCGACAGCCTTGTGGAAGCCGTGCATGCCTACAGCCTTCTGCCTGCGGGAACTGCTGGCCTCAAAAAGGCTGAAGCCTGTGGCGGCGGCGTACAGACTGCTGAAATTGACCCGCAAACCATGCAAAGCCGTCTTTGCCCGGGCCTGTTCATCACGGGCGAAATGCTGGACGTAACGGGCCTTCTTGGCGGCTACAACCTTCATTGGGCCTGGGCCAGCGGCATGGCCGCAGGCAGAGCGCTGCCACTTCCCGCAGACCGGTGCGACGAGTAGTCTTGCGCGTTCATGCAGGCAGGCCAAAACCTGCGCCACTGAAGCCTTCTGGAGCAGAAGCTCATATCATGGGCAAACTGTCTGGCCTGAAAATATCCCGTAATACCCTTGAGACCGCACCGGCGAAGCCTCAGATGCGGTTGCAGTAAACATTTTCCAAAAAGTTTTCCATGGCATCATCGGCCTGCCGGATATAGTCCTGCAGGGGAAACTCCGCCCCACACGAAGGGCAACGCATAAAGACTTCATGACAGGTGCGAACGATATGCAGCTTGTCCGGGCAGTTGGGGCAGGCGATGGTGGTTTTGGCATCGCGTGAAGCAGAAAAGGCCATGATAACTCACGAGGTAAGATGTTGCTGAAAGGCACATCCGCACGCATGCGCATACGCCCCGCGCAAAAAAGAGCGCGTGCCGCAGAGCGGCTTTGCCACCGGGCTGTTTAACCATCCCCGGCTGTGTGTTGTCAAATCCACCCCGCCGCTGTTCCCACTTCGTCCCCCGGATCAGGCCGTTCTGGGGTCAGTGCCCTGCCCGTTCCAGCCGCGATGTGCTTTAAAAAGGCTTATGTCACCTGTGACGCCAAACAGGCATGATGCCGCCGTCTCCGCCCCCCCGTCCGCAGTGCTGCCGCAGCAGGACTTGCCGTATGGCACGACTTTGCAGTACCATTAAAGAAGTGACAATTTTCCTTAAACTTTTATCAGGAGGCCGTGGCATGCAACGGCGCGCATATCTTCCTCTTGTTTTTATCCTTGTGGGCGGCCTGCTTTTTTCGGGTTGCACCAGCCGCTATGGCGAACAGCGAACCAGGGTGAACTATTACCCCCAGTGCTATGAACCCGTGAACCAGTTGCGGAAAGATGAGAACAGCACGGGCAAAAGCACCGCTGCGGGCGCTGCCGGGGGGGCCCTGCTGGGCGCTCTTATAGGCGGGCTGGCGACCGGAAAGGTTGAAGGCGCACTGGCCGGAGCCGTGGCTGGCGGTGCCGCAGGCGCTGTGGGCGGCAACATTTACGGCAAATCCCAGGAAAGACAGCGTGACGCGGCCTATCTTGCGGAATACAACCGTCAGATGGGCGCAGAAGCTGCCAGCATGAACCGTGCAACTGCGGCGGCCAAGCTGGCAACCAGGTGCTATGACCAGCAGTTCAAACTGGCGGTAGACCAGTACCGGGCCGGGCAGATCACCCGTCTCGAACTGCAGGATCGCTACGCTGAGATTCGCAGCGGCCTTGAAGAAACTGCCTATATTCTTAAAGACACGTCTTCAGCCATGGCCCAGAGAAATACCGAATACGAACGCGCTCTGGCTGCGGACTACACCACAAGCCAGCCTGCTTCCCCCACGGCTTCCACGCCCAAGAAAACCCCTGTTGCCAAACAGTCCGGCATTTCTTCCCAGGCGTCGGAGTGGAAATCCTCCCGCAAGGAGCTTGAAAGCACGCGCAGTGATGTGGATGCCCGCATGACAAGCTATGAAGAAACCGTAAACAACCTGCTTGGATAACTTCATTTTCGCGCTGCCCCGCGTTTTGTTCCGGGGCAGCGCGAATGTTTCCCTGCGGTTTTCGCCGCGGAGTAGCCATGAGTCAAACGCCCCATTCGGCCCCACCGGAGCAGTCCGCGCCAACCGGCGCTCCGGCGGCCACCCCGCTGCCGTGGTTCCGGCGTCCTCTTTTCTGGGGACTGCTCTTCTTTCTGGCCTTGCTGCTCCTCGCAGCATGGCTTTTCTGGAAACAATTTCAGGAAGCTGAAAGCCGCAAGGCAGAAGTGGCAGCCCAGCTTGCCGAATTGCAGTTGCAAAACCAGACACGACAGGAATTTATTGAAAAATTGCGGCTACTTCTTAAAGAAGAACCGTGTGAAGTGCAGCGCCGCCTACCTCTTCTGACGCCCCCGGTCGGCGTGGTGTGGCCGCCCCTGCCCGGCTCCACGACAGGAGCCACCGGAACAGGAGGCGTCGGCGCACGTCCTGCCGCCGCTACGGATGCCGCATCCGCTCCGGCACAGAATCCCCGCCCCGTTACGCCTCCTCAAGGCTTTGCCGCGCTTATGGAACAGGCCACGGTACTTGTGCTGGCCCTGCAGCCCGAGGGGCTTTCAATGGGTTCAGGTTTTTTTGTATCTCCGAACCATGTGGTCACCAATGCGCATGTGGTCGGCCCCGCGGGCAAGGCCGTTGTCGTCAGCAAGGCCACTGGTGCGCCCCTGCCCGCCCGAGTTCTGCAATCCACACAAAGCGCGGGCCGCGATTTTGCCGTGCTTGCCGTTGAAAACACCCCGGCCATCACCCCCCTGCCTCTGACAGGCGATGTCTGGCGCACGGAAAAAGTCAGCGCATGGGGTTTTCCCGGTGCCGTGACCAATGATGACCCGAAATTTCTGGCCCTGCTCAAGGGCAATGAAGCGGCGGCGCCCGAAGTGGTTTATACCGAAGGCGTGGTCAGCGTCATTCTGGAGCGCAACCCGCCCCTTATCGTACATACGGCTACCGTATCGCAAGGCAACAGCGGCGGGCCGCTGGTCAACGACAAGGGCGAAGTTGTGGGCATCAATACCTTCATAAAACTGGATGACGGATCCTACAGGCAATCAAGCCTGGCGATTGTGAGCGCCAGTCTTGCTGATTTTCTGCGCGCTGCGGGAATTCCCTTTACACTCGCAGCCCCAACGCCATCGGAACAGCCGGGCCAGGGGCAGGCTCCCGCACAGGAAAAATCCTCCGCCCCTGACAGGACGACACCCAAAGGCGACGGCAACACTCAGGGAGGCAAGCCATGAGCATACGTATCGCTGTCAGCATGCGTGGCCCCATGCGGGCGCTTGCCAGCCAGGGCATACTCGCCACAGATTGCCACGCCCAGCTCAAGGCCATACTGCTGCAAAAACTGGGGCCGGAACATGCCGCCCTGCTTGCGGAGCCGCAGCACGATGCCGAAGGCAGCAGCGTGGACTGGTATGCCGAAGGTCAGGGACCAGCCGTTGCCCTCAAAGATCTTCCGGAAGAAGAAGCCAATGTCCTGCGCGCCAAGGCGGCGTCTCTGGCTCGTGACATCGCCGCTCTTTCCGGCACGCTTACTGCCGATGCGCAGGCGCGGCAGGCCCTTTCCGGCCAGCTGCTGCGTCTTTCGCTGCAACATCCGTCAGATGATGACATCTGGTCCGTGAACGGCCAGCCCGTGCTCGTCAACTGGGGCTTTGCTCCGGGCAGCGCAGGCGCTTTGCCGCAAGACCTGACCCGTCTGGGAGCGGCCATTCCGCCCCCACCGCCGCCAGCGCCGCCTGCCCCCGTGCCGGTGGCCCGTGGAGGCTGCCTGCCCTGGCTCTTGCCCCTGCTCCTGCTTCTGCTTTTGCTCTGGCTTCTTGCTGCGGCTCTGGGGCTTTTGCCTTCTCCCCTGCCTGCGGGCTGCCATCCTGTGGATCGCAACGGCCTTGTGGCCGAAGAGCAACGCGCTGCGGCCCTTGATGACGAACTGGCGCTTTTATGGAACCAGCTTCAGGAACGTGCCGCACAGTGCAAGCCTGTGAAGCCCGCACCGGTTCAGGTAGAAAAGGAAGAGCCGACGCAGCCGCTGCCGGACCCGGAAATGGTGGAACCTTTCCTGGGTGAAACGCCTCCGGCCCCGCCGGAGCCAAAGCCCGCGCCGCAGCCGAAACCGGAAAAGCCCAAGGAGCAGCCCAAACCTCAGGAACCTCCAAAGCAGCCGGAAAAGCCCAAGAAAAAGAATGAGGACCTGACCATTCCTGAAGACGCGGCCAAAAAGAACGACCTGAGTTTTCTTGAAGGCTGCTGGACCAGTGAGACAGGTCTGTATTCTCACCCCTCCAACGAGCCTATCATTGCGGAATACTGCTTTGATAAGAACGGCAAGGGCCGCCGCTTTGTACGCGAGCGCAGCGGACAGGTCTGCAGCGGTTCCGCCAAGGCCCGTTTTCAGGGCAACAGGCTGAACTTTGAGTCCGATCAGGCCAGATGCCCCCGCGGCGGGACGTATGTTCCCCAAAAGGTGGAATGCACCGGCAGTGAAAACACAACCCAGTGCAAGGGCAGAGAACTGGGCGCGGGCAATAACAAATGGGACGCCCGCTTCAGAAGGAAATAAGCATGAATGTCATACCCCGTTATCTTTCCCCGGTGAGCATCATTCCCGGTGGTTGCCCGCAGTTTCTGGATTTCGCCCTGCAGGAGGAATCCATACGCAGGCTGCGCCGCTATTTCAGGGAAGAAAAAAAGAACCAGGGCGATGCGGACGGGCGTTATACCCACTATCTGCGCTGCCTTGCAGAGACGGAAAACGGCTTTATCGATCAGCTGACAGGCCAGCCCTGCGATGAAGACTACAGCGTTGAGGCCCGCCGGGCCGTGGAAGTGTGGGAAGGCCACTGGCTGCCCATCCCCTTTCTGCGCACGCTTGATCAGGCGTGGCCCGATGGCGGCAAACGCTTTGAATGCGGCCCCTCCAACTGGGCACGGGCGCGCGTCATGCATTCCGAGCGCAATCCGGGCCAGTTGCGTGTGGTGCTGGCCTTTGACACCAATGTGGAGCAGCGCCCGGCCGAAGGCGATGCCTATCACGCCCTGTCGCCGCAGGACGTGGCGGCCCACGGGCATTTCATGCTGGCGCATCTGGTTCGCGACAACTCGTGGTTTCTCAATGCGGCCTGGGTTGACGAATGGCTGAGCGGCATTTTTGACAGCTGGCGGCAGTCGCAATACCGGGGGCGTGGTTCGTGGAAAGACGACACCCCCTACGTGCTTGAGCACCTGGCCTGCTACCTCACCTGGCTTGATGTCGTGCGCATGGCCCTCAACGATCTGGCCGCGCAGGTCATCAATCCCGACCGCGATACCCCCGTGGACGTGGACCTTGTGCTGGATATCGGCAACTCACGCACCACGGGCATACTGGTTGAAACTCTGCCCCAGCGCGTTACGAACCTTAACGACAGCTATCTTCTGGAACTGCGGGACCTGAGCCGCCCGGAAAACATCTACGCCGACCCCTTTGAGACGCGCGTGGAATTTGTGGATGCGGCCTTTGGCAACGACGCCCTTTCACGCCGCTCAGGCAGGCAGTCGCCCGCCTTTGCATGGCCGTCGGCAGTGCGCATCGGCCCTGAAGCCGCGCGCCTTGCCACGCAGGCCGTGTGCGCCGAAGGCACAACAGGCATGTCCAGCCCCAAGCGTTATCTTTGGGATGAACGCCCGTGGCAGCAAAGCTGGCGCTACAACACCGGCGGCAAGGCAGAGCCTATGGTGAGCCGAGGTCTTTTTCCCCGTCAGCTCAACCCGCTGGGAACGCCCCTGGCCTGCTTTGACGACCCCCTGTTCAAAAAAAGTCCGGCCCTGCAAAAGCAGCAGGCCGAACCCATTTTTGAATCCCTGTTCACGCGCTCTTCGCTTATGCTCTTCATGCTGGGCGAAATCCTCACGCAGGCCCTTGTAACCATCAACTCTCCGGCCACCCGCGCCCGCCGGGAACTGCCCAACCTGCCCCGCCGGTTGCGCAGGCTCATCTTCACCGTTCCCACTGCCATGCCTGTGGCCGAAAAACGCATCTTCCGCCGCTGGGTCGTCTGGGCCGTGCGGGTTGCGTGGAACGCTCTGGGCTGGGAACAGTGGTATGCCCCCAAGCCCCTGGCGCGGGGTCAGGGCGGCGACTACCGCCAAAGCCCGCAGGTGCGTTGCGACTGGGACGAGGCAAGCTGCTCGCAGCTTGTCTTGCTGTACAACGAGCTGGCTGTAAAACAGCACGGTGACGCGCATCACCTTTTCCGGCTTTTGGGCAGACCACGCCCGTCCTGTCAGGGCAGACCCTGCGTGCGCATGGCCTCCATCGATATCGGCGGCGGCACTACAGACCTGTCCATTACAACATATGAACTGGCAAGCGGCGAAGGCGACACCGCCCGCATTGTGCCGCACACGGAGTTCAGGGACGGCTTCAACATCGCCGGAGACGAAGTGCTGCGGGAGGTCGTTGCCAACCATGTGGTCCCGGCCATCGGGCAGGCGCTGGTGCAGCAGGGCCTTGCAGAACCACGTGCTCTTCTGGGCCAGCTCTTTGGGCGGGATTCCATCGGCATGTCGCAGGAAGATCGCAATACCCGTGTGCGCCTTGTGCGGCAGATTGCCGTTCCCGTTGCTCTGGGCCTTCTGGCGGCCTGCGAAAACCCGGACATGCGGCATGCCAGCTTTACATGCGCGCTGCGTGACTTTTTTGAACCTGACCTGCTGCACACGCCCGATGCTGCCCCATCGACAGCTCAGGGCACACAGACCGAAGGCGAAAATGCGGCCTACGAACCCGCAGCCCTTGCACCACGACCACAGGCCGCCATCTTGCGGGCAGTGGAGGGCATGGTGCGCCGGGGAGCGCCCTTCATCCAGAACTTCAACATTCTGGACATACCCATTGTGGTCAGCCCCGCCGCTGTGGACGTGACCATCCGCGCCACCCTCGGGCCGACTCTGTCCGCCCTGTGTGAGGTGGTGCATATGTATGACTGCGATGTGCTGCTGCTCACGGGTCGTCCCAGCTCCTGGAACGGAGTGGTGGCCTCGGTTCTTGCCAAGCTGCCCGTGCCGCCGGACAGAATCATCCCCATGCGCAGCTACCACGCCGGTTCGTGGTATCCCTTTGCGGACGCGCAGGGCCGCATCACAGACCCCAAGACCACCGTGGTTGTCGGCGCCATCCTGTGCGCGCTGGCTGACGGGCATCTTGAAGGCTTTTCGTTTGATTCCGGCGCGCTGCGGCTTACGTCCACAGCCCGGTATATCGGTGAAATGGACATCAACAGCCAGCTCAAGAAGCCCAAGGTCTGGTTTACCGTGGACGTGGGCAGCAATGAAGGTACGGAACAGATCCGCCGTGTAGCCTTCAGCGGGCCGCTTTCCATCGGCTACCGGCAACTGGATGCGGAGCGCTGGCCCACCACGCGCTACCATCTGCTCACCTTTGCCAATGAGGATGCGCGCGCCAGGGCTTCCGGCCGCCTGCCCTACGAGGTTGAGGTGCGCCTGACCGTTGAAGATGTCTGGGACGACGCCCCGCGCACCGATGACGAAAAAGACCGCAGTGAAGGCGAATTCAGCATTATCTCCATTGTGGACAGCCAGGGGCGCGGCGTGGACAGGCGCGACCTTGAAATACGCCTGCAGACACTGAAGCTGGATGAAGGCTACTGGCTGGACACCGGCATTGTGACCGATGCCGGTTAAGCGAGGCAATTAATTATGGTTATGCAGCAAGATATAAACCTGGCGCGGCAATGCCGCCAACTGGCGGACACAGCCGCACAGGCCGGAACCTGGCTTCAGGACAACGCCGACCTTGTGGGCGGCGAAAAAAACGCCCTTGTCAAAGACATGCGCCACGCAGTCCGCTTTTTCGGCAAATGCGGACAGGCCGCCGAACGCAAGATGTGCGTGGGCGTGTTCGGTCCGAGCCAGTCCGGAAAATCGTACCTTATTTCGGCCCTTGCCAGCGACGCCGATGGTGCGCTGGCGGCTGATTTTTGCGGCGAAAGCTATGATTTTTTGAAAAAAATCAACCCGGAAGGCGGCAAGGAATCCACCGGATTGGTGACGCGCTTCACCACCACCCAGCCCGAAGGGCTTTCACCGGCCTTTCCCATCCGTCTGCGCCTGCTTTCTGAAACGGATGTGGCCCGCGTTCTTGCCAACACCTATTATGCCGACTGCGACCATCAGGACGCTCCCGGAGCCGAGGCGCTGGTCAAGGCACTGGACGCCCTCGAGGACGAAGCCCCTTCGGCCCCTGTTGCCGACGGGCTCAGCGTTGATGACGTGGAAGACCTGCGCGACTATGTGAACAAGAATTTCAGTTCACGCCCTCGCGTGCAGATGCTCCGCAACGGCTACTGGGCCCGCGCCGCCGCTCTGGCCCCCCGGCTGGACACCGCGGGTCGCGCCCGCCTCTTTGGCCTCATATGGGATGAGGTGGAAGAGTTTCAGTCCGTGTATCTGCAGCTGTGCAACGCACTGCGCGATCTTGGCAATGCGGCCGAGGTCAACTGCCCCCTTGAGGCCCTTATTCCGCGTGAGCAAAGCATCATTGATGTGGAGCGCCTGCGCGGGCTCAGGCAGGGTGCGGATGACGTTCTGCCCATTCTTGCGCCCAACGGCCGCACGGTGGGCCTGCCACGGGCTGTGGTTACGGCGCTCACGGCCGAGATCACCATCTTCATGCGTGAAAAACCCGATGATTTCTTTGACCACACCGACCTGCTGGACTTTCCCGGCTACCGCTCGCGCTACAAGTTCACCAATCTGCGCGAAGCCCTTGCCAGCAAGGAAGACATGCTCAAGGAACTTTTCCTGCGGGGCAAGGTGGCCTATCTTTTTGAGCGCTACCGCGAAGAAAAGGAGCTGACCAGCATGCTCCTGTGCATTGCGCCCGGCCCGCAGGAGGTGCACGATCTGCCCCACGCCGTGTACGAGTGGATATGCTCCACCCACGGCGAAAAACCCTCCAGCCGCGCGGGCAAAAATCCGGCCCTCTTTTTTGTGCTCACCAAGATGGACATGGAGTTTGAAAAAAAGAAAGGCTCCCCCTCTGTGGAAACGCGCTGGACAACCCGGCTGGAGTCTTCGCTGGTAAAATTCTTCGGGCAGGTGCATGACTGGCCGGAAAACTGGGACGGCATCCACCCGTTCAACAATGTTTTTCTTTTGCGCAACCCCAATTTCACCTGCGAAGCCATATTTGACTACGCGGGCGGGCGCGAAACCGGCATCCGTCAGGACCAGACCGCTTTTGTGGAAGAAGTGCGACAGGCTTTTCTGCAGTCCCCGCTGGTGCAGCGCCATGTGGCAGGCCCGGAAAAGGTCTGGCAGGCGGCCATGACCCTCAACGACGGCGGCGTAAGTCTGTTGCGCGACAGCCTGCGTCCGCTGTGCAATCCCGAGCTGAAACGGGAGCAGATCAACGTTAGTCTTGATGAGAAAAAAGAGCAGCTTGTGGCGCGCCTTGCCCCGTTTTACCGCACGGATGACCGCGAAGAACTGCGCCGCCAGAAAGAGCAGCTTTCGCGCACTCTTGTCACATTGCTCGCCAAGGTTGCGGAAAAACAGCTTTTTGGCGATTTTTTGCGCCGCTTGCAGGTTCGCGATTACGACCTTTACGAATTGTGTCTCAACGCCCGGCAGATGCCCGAACAGGGCCAGTCCCCGGCCAGCGTACAGGTGGTTGGAACCCGCGTTTCTGCTGACGATATTCTGGGTGACATTTTTGGCGACAGCACCGAAAGCACGCCCGCACCAGCGTCCGGCGAACAGGAGCAGGCAAGGGACATGGCCGGGGTGTTCACCTCACTTGTCATGGAACACTGGATAGGCCGCCTGCGCGATCTGTCCGCCTCTGGCGAGGCCCGCAACGAGCTTGGGCTTCCGGCGCTGGAGCTGGACCAGCTGTGCCATGAAATCATCCTTGCCGCCGCTCGCTGCCGCCTGCGCGAAAACCTTGAAGAGCAGTTGCGCCGGGGCACGTCCTACAGCAACATCGCCCGCGAACGTCTGGTCTGGAAGCAGGTGAGTCTGGCGGCAGACGCCATCAACGCCTTTATTGACTGGCTTGGCTTTGACCCGCGCTTCAAGGACCAGAGCCAGCGCACCGTTCTTTTTGGCGGCAAGAGCGTCAGCCTGTTTGACCCGCCGCCGCCCATCACCGGCGAGCCGCACATAGGCGAACAGGAAGCACCCTACGACCGCCTCTGGTATACTGACTGGCTGCGCGCTCTGGCATACAGCATCACGGCCAATGTGGACTTTGACGGCCAGCAGACTCTGGACCCGGAACAAAACAACCGCCTGCGCGACATTTTGCAGGTTTTCAAGGGATAATCTATGCGAGCCAGCATTGCAGTGGATCCGGAACGCGGCCCCGGCTACGGCATTATTGAAATCGAGGGGGCGGGCGAAACCCTTTCTCCTTCATTCACCCTGCAAAGAGCTTCGGACGGCAAATGCCTTTCGTCCGGCGGCTGGCAGGAAAGCGAAACCGCTGTCAGCCCGCAGTCGTGGGACACAGACAACGGCAACTTGCGCCTGCACGTGGGGCCTGAAGTCGTTGACGAACTGGACAGTCTTGATGCCTACCGCATCGGCCTCCCCGGACAGGGCGCTTGCGCCATGCGCGTGGGCAGGCTCATGTACTCCAATATCAGCGGCGGTCAGGGCATGGGCGCATACAGCGTACAGGATGCCCCGGCGCCTGATCCGGAGCCGGAACCCGTGCCCATCATGCCGCAGGAAGCCGAGCCGGAACCCATTCCCGAACCGGAGCCGGTGACTCCTCCGGCGGAACCACCGCTGCAAATGGCTCGTGAAGCCGAAACCAGCCACAGCGGCCGGGGAAAAACACCCATCATTGCGGGTGCTCTGGCGCTGCTGCTTTGTGCCGGGCTTGCCCTGTGGTGGTTTGTGCTGCGCGAACCGGAGAACGCACCGCTGCCGCAGCCGCCCGGCCAGTCCGCTGCAAACGCCACTCCCGGCGCGCACAATGCAGCCCCCGGCGCAGCGGCTAAATCTCCCCTGGCAGCTGCCCGCGAACAATTGCGCGGAGAAGCCCTGCCCGATGTGAGTCTGGCCCTCGCCAAACCCATGCGCAAGGCCGATGCAAGCCCTGAAGAATGCGACGCCGCCTTCCTGCTGCTTGAGGACGCTGCCCAGAAAGGCAATGGCGAGGCCATGCTGCTGGTGGGTGAATACTACGATCCCACGGCCACTCTGCCCAGGGGCAGCATCCCTGTGGACATGACACAGGCCAAACGCTGGTATGACGAGGCCCTGCTCAAGGGCGACAAGACGCAGGCTCAGGCCGCACTGAACAAACTCAAGGAATACGCCAGCGCCGAAGAAGCCAAGGGCAACGTGGAAGCGCGGGCCTTGCTGCAAAGCTG
The DNA here is from genome assembly GCA_905214305.1 of uncultured bacterium. GTDB lineage: Bacteria > Desulfobacterota > Desulfovibrionia > Desulfovibrionales > Desulfovibrionaceae > Desulfovibrio. The sequence goes on along the minus strand of CAJMLK010000013.1, from coordinate 24,261 downwards.
GAACTGATTTGCGCTTTTCAGCGATCTGCCCCGCTGTACCGGCAAGCCCGGTGCAATCCGGAGCATGGCCGCGCCCAGATCATACTGCAAAACGGAGTCCGGGAGGAAACCCGCATGCGCCCCATATCCATCATATCCTGCCGCCATTTACTGTTCGGCATTCTGTCCGGCATAGCGGCCAGCTCTCTTGCCCTGTTCTTCACTCTGGCTGCCGGGAGCGTTTTTACCGCATCGTATGCTGAGGCAGCCCCCCTGCTGCTTGAAGGCAAAAAAACGCTTTTCCAGCGGGTGGTCAGCCATCCGGGCGCGCGCCTTACGGCTGGTCCGGCAGCAGACGCCGCCGTGGTCAAGGAAAGCGTGACGCCCTTTACCGTGTTCTATGTCTATGCCCGCAATGAGGGCTGGCTTCAGGTCGGAAGCGGCGCCGCCACCCCTGAGGGCTGGATTGAGGCAGCCAAGGCCACAGACTGGAACCAGTCCCTCACCCTGCTCTTCACGCCGCGCACTGGCCGCGATCCCGTGCTCTTTTTCAAGACCGAAAACGCGCTGAGCGACATCTGCGCCGCTCCGGACATGGATGTGCGCCTGAACAAACTCAATGCCGAGGCCGCCGCACTGCTGCAAGACGGCAAAACGCCGCCAGCCGACTTTCCCGTGCTGGCCGGTGAGCCTGCGGACGCAGCCGGAGCAGTTTCGGAAAAGCGTTTTTATCTCATGCCCATTCTGGACATGAAAGACCCCTTTGACGGCGTTAAATTTCTGCGCGTGGCTTCCATTGACCCCGGCAATGCCGCGGGCGGCCAAAACGGCAAAAGCGGCCCGCCCAAGACCGGCATTGCCCTTGTCATAGACACGACCATCTCCATGAAACCGTATATCGATCAAAGCCTTAACGTGGTGCGCCAGATATACGACAAGATTGAGCAGGACAAGCTGGAAGACAACGTGGGCTTTGCTGTGGTTGCCTTTCGCAACAGCACACAGGCTACCCCGGGCCTTGGCTACGTGGCTGAAGTTGTAAGCGATTTCGCCACAGCCAAAAACCGCAAAAGTCTTGAAGAAAAACTTTCCAAGGTGCAGGAAGCCACCGTCTCCAGCCACGATTTCAATGAAGACTCACTGGCGGGCGTGTACAAAGCCGTGGAGGCCCTCAGCTGGGGGGACTATTCGTCGCGTCTCATTCTGCTCATTACCGATGCCGGTCCCCTCAAAAGCACGGACAAATATGCTTCCGTCAGCATGGGACCCAGTGAACTCAATGACTTTGCGCGGCAAAAAGGCATCTGGATATCCATCCTGCATATCAAAAGCCCGGGCGGAGCCAAAAACCACGCCTATGCCGAGCAAAACTACCGCGCCCTGAGCAAGCTTTCTGGCAACCGCTCAAACTATCAGGTGGTTGCCGCGCCCACGGCAGCAGTGGGGGCAAAGCAGTTTGCGGAAGTCGCCAGAGTGCTGGCCACGGGCATGGTGGATATGGTCAAAAACACCGCTTTGGGCAAAATCATGACCAAACCCAAAGACGAAAAGCCCCAAAAGCTCACAGCAGAGGAAGAAGCCGCCCGCCTTGCCGCCACTCTGGGCTATGCCATGCAGCTGGAATATTTTGGAAGGGCGCGTGAAAATCAGGCCCCCAGCGTGGTCAGTTCGTGGATTGCCGACATGGATCTCAAACGCCTTGCCAAAAGCGAACAGAGCCCCAGCGTGGAAGTGGCCGTACTGCTGACCAAAAACCAGCTTAATGATCTGAGCGCCCAGATAAAGGCTGTCATCGACAGCGCGGAACGCACCAAAAAGACCGACTCCCGTGACTTTTTTCAGGGTGTGCTCTCTGCCTCCACGCGCATGGCCCGAGACCCCAACATGCCTACTCAGGGGAAGAATCTGGCGCAACTGGGTGTGCTGGCAGAATTTCTGGACGGGCTGCCCTACAAAAGCGACATCATGCTGCTGCGTGAAGAAGACTGGTACCGCATGAGCGTGGGCGAGCAGACGGCCTTTATCAACAGGCTCAAGTCGCGTCTCGCCCGGTATGAGGAATATGACCGCGACCGGGCCAACTGGGAAAGCTTCGGTCAGCCCAATCCCGGCGACTGGGTATACCGCGTGCCTTTGAGCATGCTGCCCTAGACTGTGTCTCACAAGGCCTGCATATGGACAGTCTGGTTTTCTCCCTGCGGCAGATAAGCAAAAGCCGCCCCGGCTCCGAGGGCTTCAGCCTGCGTGTGGAACGGCTTGATATCCCCCGCAGCGGCCTGCTGGCGCTGGTCGGCCCCAGCGGCTGCGGCAAAAGTACGGCCCTTGATCTGCTGGCCTGCATACTGCGCCCGGATACGCATTCGCCCACTGACGACGGGAAAGAACAGCGTTTTCTGTTCCGTCCGGAGCCGCATGAAGACGTGGACGTGCTGCGGGCCTGGGGTACGGGTGGCCCCAACGCCCTCGCACTGCTGCGTCAGAGGCATCTGGGCTATGTGCTGCAAACCGGCGGGCTGCTGCCCTTTCTTACGGCCAGAGACAATATTCTTCTGCGCTGCCGCAGTCTGGGCCGCGTGGAAGAACGCAAGCCGCAGATACAGGCAATTGTGGACGGTCTGGGCATCGGACGCCTGCTTGACCAGTATCCGGAAACGCTTTCGGTCGGGGAGCGCCAGCGGGCGGCCATTGCCGCCGCTCTGGCCCACGGGCCGGGCGTGGTACTGGCTGATGAGCCTACGGCGGCTCTGGATCCCATGCATGCCCGCAACGCCCTGCGCATTTTTACTGATCTGGCCCGCAAACTGCACATTACCGTAGTTATGGTCACGCATAATCTCGAAATGGCGCTGGAAGCAGGCTTTACTCCCGTGAGGGTCACTTCTGAAGAACGCGGGCAGGGCATCGTATCACGTATTGATCATGCGGCCGACTCCGGCGCTTCCGGCAACACGGCCGCCAGCACATCCGGCAGCACCCACGCCCATGCGCCCGACAGCACACACGACAGCACACGCGGCAGCACGGAGGTCCTGCCATGAGTCGCAGCCCTGACACTCCCGGACGTTTTTCGGCTCTGGTGCAGATGCTTCGCCTCTCCTGGCAGGACTATGCGCGGGAAAAGCTGCTCTCGGCCTGCGCGGTTCTGGGGCTGGCCGCAGTGCTCACCCCGTTGCTGGTGCTCTATGGCGTCAAGTTCGGCGTCATGCAGACACTGACAGACAGGCTGCGCAACGAGCCGCGCAATCTGGAAATCTCGCCAGTGCTCAGCGGGCGTTTTTCGCAGCAATATCTGGATGATCTGGCCGCACACAGGGACGTGTCCTTTGTGCTTCCCCGCACGCGCTCCATTGCCGCCACCATGGACCTTACTGCCGGTGAGGGCGACCGGCGGGCAAGCCTGCTGGTATCGCTTGAACCAACTGCTGCCGGTGACCCCCTTTTGGGCCATTACAACGCCGCAGTGCCTGCCATGCCGCAACAGGCCGCCACTGAGGCCGTCAACATCGCCCTTTCGACCCCCGCGGCCGAAAAGCTGCATATTACGGCGGGAGACACGCTTTCAGGCAAGGTGGAGCGCCGCCTGAACGGTCAGGCGCAAAGTGTGCGCATTCCCTTGCGCGTGGCTTCCGTTCTGCCCCTTGCGGCACAGCAGAAGGATGTGGCCTTTATTCCTTTTCCCCTGCTTGAAGCCACGGAGGATTACCGGGATGGCCGCGCAGTGCCTGAAATGGGCACGCACAACGGCTGGACAGGCGAGGAACGGCCCAAAGACGCACGCCTTTATCCCGGCTTTCGGCTGTACGCCAAAGACCTGGATGCCGTCATGCGCCTGCGGCAGGCCTTTGCGCAGCAAGGGCTGGACGTATACACCCATGCCGAAGAAATAGAGCAGGTCAACAGCCTGTCTCAGGCTCTCAATCTCGTTTTTGCACTGATCTGCGCGGCCACGGCTGCCGGTTTTCTCGCATCCACCGCCAGCAGCACCCTTGCCAGCGTGAAACGCAAAGAGCGCACGCTCGGCCTGCTGAGCCTTGCGGGCTTTACCACCGGGCGACTCATGCTGCTGCCGCTTGCTCAGGCCCTGCTGACCGCCCTGCTCGGCACAGCACTGGCATCGGGCATGTACGCGCTGGCGGCGCTGGTCATCAATCGTCTTTTCAGCGCCAGCCTCAGCGGCATGGAACAGGTCTGCCGCCTGCTGCCGCAACATTTTCTCATCGCCTTTGCCGCAGTGGCCGGACTTGCCGTGGCAGCGGCACTGGGACCGGCTCTGCGCGCTGCGCGCATTGAACCTTCGGAGGTCATTCGTGAAATATAAACCCGGGCGATTTTCCGCATTTCTTGCCCTGCTTCGCCTTCTTCTGCTGGCCGCCCTGCTGGGGGCAGCCATTCCGGCGGAACAGGCAAAAGCCGCTCTGGCCCGCAAAGGGGAACTGACCTCCGCGGACGCCTGCAATCCCAGGCCCGCTGATGACGACATTCTGCTGCCCATGCCCTGTGGACTTGACATGGCCTTCAAACTGGTGGCCGTGCCGGCCAGGGGCCTTTTGTGGGACATGCCCCTGCGCCCCGGTGTGGATGACAGCGCCAACGCGAGCCGCGCCTTCTATGACCGCCGCTACAATACCGCGCTTTCCGGCGCTTTCACCCTTGAAGACCTGCCGCCCGATTGGCGAAAGTTTGCCCCCAAAGGACAAAACTACTTTTATCTTGTTGCGAAGTATGAGGTTTCTCAGCTGCAATGGCAGGCGGTAATGGACGCGGCCTGCCCCGTCACGCAGCCCCCGGCAAACAGCGCAGCAAAACCGGCGACAGACATGAGCTGGTATGATGCCGTGGACTTTACGCGCAAATACACCGCATGGCTTTTGCAAAACTCTCCCCAGTCCCTGCCCCGCTTTTCCGGCGACAGCCGCAATGTGGGCTTTGTGCGCCTGCCCACGGAAACGGAATGGGAGTACGCCGCTCGTGGCGGGCATATGGCAGGCAGTCAGCAGCTCCTGCAGGAAGATTTTTTTGCCCTGCCGCCTGAAGCCAACAAGGCCGACTACGCTGTTTACCGGCCGGAAGGTGCTGCCAGAGCAGAAGATACTGCCAACATCGGCTCACGCAAGCCCAACCCTCTGGGTATATACGATACCGCTGGCAATGCCGCAGAGATGGTTCTGGACGCCTTCCGCTTTTCACTGGCCGGAAGGCTGCACGGTTCTGCTGGCGGCTTTGTGCGCAAGGGTGGTTCCTTTCTTTCCGGCGAGGCCGAAATTTTGCCCGGCCGCCGCGAAGAAACACCGTTTTTCATGGCCGATGGCCCTGCACATGCCCGCGATATGGGCTTTCGCCCGGTTATTTCCGGCATAAATACTCCGGGGGGACCGCGCCCTCAGGAGTTGCTGGCGGAATGGGGCAAAGCCGGGGAATCTATGGAGGCCGCGGGCTACGACACACAGGCCGCGCGCAACCCCCTTGAAGAACTGGACCGCCTGCTGGCATCGGCCCCCAATGAAGCCGTGAAAAAAAATCTTCAGGAACTGCGCAATACTATCAAAGAAAACAATATCACGCTTGAGCGGCAAAAGCAGATGGAAGCACAGTCGCTCATACGCACGGGCGTGTATATGACCGAGACCATCCGCAACTATTCCATCAGGCGAAAATCCCTTCAATCCCAGCTGGATGGCATGCAGAGAGAAAGCAAGACCACCAAGGGCGCCGAACTTGAAAAATTGCGCCAGATAATGGATAATGCCCGCAGAGGGCTTGTCATGCTGGATACCAGCCTCGACAAATCCCTGACCTTTTATCGCAGCAAGGTGGAAGACGGCGCGCAAATGACGCCGGAAACACTGTCAGCAGCCTATGATACCCTGAGCAAGGATTTCAGCGGCAGTGACCCGTTCAACGAAAACATGCGGCGCAACCTTGATCTGTACCGCAAGCATGTTGATTTGTTGCGCAAAAACAAAGCGTTGCCGCGAGAGATCATGCAAAAGGAAATTCTGGAACGCCGCTTTCAGTAGCCAAAGGAGTGTTAACATGGCTGAAAAAATGCGCATAGGCTGGATTGGAACCGGGGTTATGGGTTTGTCCATGGCCGGTCACCTGCAAGATGCAGGGCATAGTCTGACCGTGTACAACCGCACCCGCGCCAAGGCCGATCCGCTGCTTGCCAAAGGCGCTCAATGGGCCGACACTCCGCGTCAGGTGGCTGCCAATTCCGATGTGGTTTTTACCATTGTCAGCTATCCGCAAGATGTGGAAAGCGTCATCCTTGGCGAGCATGGCGTGCTGCAGGGGCTGGCCACCGGCGGCATCGTATGCGACATGAGCACATCAAGCCCCTCGCTGGCAGAACGCATCGCTGACGTGGCCCTGCAGCAGGGCTGCCTGTCGCTTGATGCGCCCGTCACCGGCGGCGATGTGGGCGCACGCAACGCAACCCTTTCCATCTTTGTGGGCGGCGACAAGGAAGGCTATGAACGGCTGGAAAGCTGCTTCAACAGCATGGGCAAAAATATCATGCTCTGCGGTGGCCCCGGTTTTGGGCAAAAAGCCAAACTTGCCAATCAGGTCGCCATTGCCGGTGTGATGTTCAGCGTGTGCGAATCCTGCCTTTTTGCGCAGGAGGCCGGGCTTGATGTCGCCCAATGGATGGAACTTGTGGTTGGCGGCGCTGCAGGCAGCAAGGCGATGGACACCCTGGGGCGCCGCATTCTCAAAAACGACTTTGCCCCCGGCTTCTTTATCAACCACTTCATCAAAGACCTTGGCCTCTGTCTTGAAGAATGCCGCCGCATGCAGCTCGTGCTGCCAGGCATCGGTCTGGCCGAAGAGCTGTACCGCAGCATGCAGGCCCGCGGTCAGGGCAACCTGGGAACCCAGGCGCTGATTGACTGCCTTGCCTCTCTTTCTGGCAAACAGTGGCGCCAGCACAGCTAAAGCGACCCTTTTCCCGCCCGGTGGCCAGCCCACCGGGCGGTCCTGTTTCTTCGTGACGTGCCCGCGCCCTCTGCTCCTTGGGGCAACCAGCCGATGGAGGCCGCCATGACACAGACCATCCCCAAAAATCCGTTACAAGATCCGGCATTGCAGCCTTACCGTTTTTTCTTGCAACAAAGAGGCGAAACCTTTTCAGCTGAACTGGCCCGCATTACAGAACAGTACGGCTCATTGCGCGCCTATGCCAATCTGCACCACTGCCTCGGGGTGCACAGAATCCAAGATGCCGAGGGCCGCAGCCTGTGGCGGCTGCGCGAATACATGCCCCATGCGGCGGCCGTGTGGCTCACCACAGACGCGCTCAATTTTCAGCGTCACGCCCATTTTCAGTTTACCCATCAGGCAGAAGGCTTTTTTGAACTGCTTGTGCCCGAAGAGTCGCTGCACCACGGCAGCTATATGGAGCTGCGCGTTCAGGCCGACAATGCCGCCCAAGGGGATCGCGCCCTGCGCCGGGTTCCGGCTTTTGCCAACTGGGTGGAGCAGGATACGGTCATGCCCGGCCAGTGGTGCGCCCGGCTCTGGCTCCCGGATAATCCCTTCCGCTTCACGCAGCGCCGCCCAGCCAGACATCCTTTTCCTCGCATCTATGAAGCGCATGTGGGCATGGCCCAACCCGCCCTGCAGCGCAGCAAGGATAGCGTGGGCAGCTACGCGGCTTTTGCCGCGCACATTCTGCCCCGCATACATGAAAGTGGCTACACGGCGGTGCAGCTTATGGGCATTCTGGAGCATCCCCTCTACCGCTCTTTCGGCTATCAGGTCAGCAGCTATTTTGCGCCGTGCTCCCGCTACGGAACCCCCGATGAATTCAGGGCACTGGTGGACGCGGCACATGGTCTGGGGCTTGCCGTCATCCTCGATATTCCTCATGCCCATGCCTGCCCCAATACCGAGCAGGGCCTCGCCCGCTATGACGGCAGCGATTATTTTTTCAGCGGAACATTGAACCAGTGGGGTACGCCGTCTTTTGATTTCAGTCAGGAGATTACGCGCCGTTTCCTGCTCTCCAACTGCCGCTACTGGCTTGAGGAATACCACGTAGACGGTTTTCGCTCCGACGCTGTGGGAAATATCCTCTATCTCGATCACGGCATGGATGACGATTTTTCTCATGTGGGCCGCTGTTTTTACGACAAGGAGGACAAGCCGCGCGGCAACACCAGCGGAGAACTGTATCTGGCGCTTTCCAACACCCTGACGCACCAGATATGCCCCTCTGCCCTGACTATTGCCGAAGAATTTTCCGGCATGCCGGGCCTCACCTGTCCCCCGGAACAGGGCGGGCTTGGCTTTGACTACCGCTTTGCCATGGGCATACCCGACTATTGGGCAAAATGTGTCGTCAGTCCCCGCGATATGGGCAGCATGTGGCATGAAATGACCAATCACAGGCCGTATGACCGCACCATCAGCTATGTGGAGTGCCATGACCAGTGCATCAACGGCAAAGACAGCATGATCTGGCGGCTGCTCGGTGAGCGCATGTACAGCCATATGGCGCTGGCAACAGACAGCTGGGCCGTATCGCGTGGACTTGCCTTTTACAGGCTTATGCGCCTCATTACGCTGGCTACAGCCGATGCGGGCTATCTCAACTTTATGGGCAATGAATTTGGACATCCCGAATGGCTTGATGCGGAAGACCACGCACACCGTCAATGGCATCTGTCAGAGGCCCCTGACCTTAAATACAGCCTTTTGGCCGCCTGGGATAAGGCGCAGATGCTGGAGCTGGTGCAGGCTCACCTGTGCAGCTTCAGGCAGACGCCTTTTTTCCGTTTTATTCATGAAGAAAAACGATTGCTGGCCTTTGAACGGGGACATCTGCTTTTTGCGTTTAATTTTCATGAGCTTGATGCCCAAAAAAATCTGACGTTTGCCGTTACTCCCGGCAAGTATGTGGAACTGCTTTCATCGGACGAAAGGCGCTTTGCCGGACACGGCAATCTGGATATTCTCGGCCAGCCCGTAGAGCATTTTACCGAGCCACTGCCCCATCGGCATGAGGGAAACATCCACCTGTATCTGCCACCTTTGGTCGGTTTAGTATTATTAAGAAAAAATAATTTAAAAAAAGATTGACAGGACAGGTGGTTCAGCGTAGTTATCTTTCTCGCGTCGGGATGTAGCGCAGCCTGGGAGCGCACTTGAATGGGGTTCAAGGGGTCGAAGGTTCAAATCCTTTCATCCCGACCAGAGATTTAAAGGGAATTCATGGAAACATGAGTTCCCTTTTCTCGTTGGTGTGGAAGTCACAACCGCTTAACTGCGGGATGAGATGAAAGCATTTGAGCCGTTAAGGTTACCGCTCCCCCTTCTCCGCATCATCAACCATTTCATCGATCATCTTCCCCGGCTTTATTCCCAATGTCTGGGCAATTTTCACAAGCAGGTTCAGGCTCGGCGCTCGATAACCAAGTTCCAGGGACGATATGTAGCTTTTAGAAATGCCAACCTGATCTGCGAGTTCCTGCTGCGACAATCCTGCCGCATCACGATAGCGTCGGATCACGGCAGGCATGAAAGTCTTGGCCAACGCATCTTCATCATATTTCTTTTTCATGAGCCTCGCATACAATGCCACTTTACAAAATCGACCTACTATTGTAAGTCGATTGACCATCAATAGTAGGTCGTGCCCACAGGCCCAATGACGGCGAGGTCCCAATGAAAAATCAAACTTTCGATTCACAAATGGAGCGCATCAGGTTCATAACCGGCGCGGAAACACAGGCCGAGCTTGTCGACCTGCTTGGCGTCAGACAGTCTTTTATTTCCGACGCCAAAAGGCGCGGCAAGATTCCGTCCAGTTGGCTGGTCATTCTCATTCGCTGCAAAAACGCCAATCCCGAATGGATCTTGACGGGAAATGGCCCCACCTTCGTGGCGTATCCACCGACAGAGCCGTGTTATGAAACAGCCGATGAAGCAGCTGAGCGCAGGGCCGATAGAGAAGCACTGCGCCGCCTCGCTTCCCGCCTGCTGGCGGACGAATTGATGCGGCGCATTGCTGTGTCTCAAGACAGGATGTATTGCTCAAGGACAGGCGCATGAAACAGTCCCTTCCGGCGCGCCTGTGCCTGTGCAGCGCAAAAAGGCATAAAAGCCAGAAGATTATCAGTAGCGGCGAACAAGAATTCGAACGCACGCGAGACGTGGTCTCAAGCCAGCATCAATAATGCGGAGCTATCCATTTGCGCGGGTAAATGCCGGAGTGAGCGTGCCTCAAACGTTGAGAACATGCATTACCAAAGCTAAAATGCCCTAGGATGCGTCATGCGAATTCCAAAGCCGTATGGCCGAAGAAACGCTTATGGACCAGCGCAATGGCCCGTTTCCGCATTCACAAACCACACGATACAGGTCCCGTGTGCGGCCGATTGGCCGTGATGTTTCAATTTTTGTTGACAATTTACCGCACCTGATACACGGACGAATCACAATAGGCGAATTTTCTTTATCCATGAGGCGAGAGTAATAAATGCCAGAAATCCAGTCAAAGACTGTTTCATGTAAATAGCAATACCTATAATAAATTTGAACATGCTATGTAGTCACATGCCGCTCTGCGCATTCGTGCCTTTCCATTCAGGCCTCTTCAGGATAGGAAATCACGTCTTTGCCCTGCTGAATATTGTCTTCGGCAAGCTCCGGCCAACGGCTGCCGCACAGGCCGCGAACACGTAGCCTCCACATGCCGGGGCACGAAAATACCGACCGGCCCTTTGCCGCCCCGCAAAATGGGTCTTGGCTTCAACCAGAGCCTGCTCCCCCTCGCCTGCGACCGGGCAGACCAGCAGGGGCGATGCGGGGCGTGAGCGGCTGTTATCATACTATCCTATGGAGTTTTCAATGAATCAGACCACTCTGCGCCGGGCTGTACCGGACGATGCGCGTGAATGCCTGCGCATCCGCGCCTTGACGCGCGAAAACGCGTTTACCGAGCAGGAGCTTGCGGCTCTGGGTATCACGGAAGAAAGCTGGCGCGCCGGTATCGCAGACGGAAGCTATCCGGGCTACATGGCCTGCGTCGACGGACAGACAGCCGGTTACTGCTTCGCGGACCGGGACAGTGGCGAAATCATGGTGCTGGCCCTGCTGCCGCAACATGAAAACCAAGGGCTGGGGCGCATGCTGCTGACGCAAATGCTCACATATCTGCATGGCCGGGGCATCAAGCGCTTTTTTCTGGCGTGCAGCAGCGATCCCCGCGTGCGCTCGCATGGCTTCTATCGTCATCTGGGATGGCAAGAAACCGGGCAGCGTGATGAGCACGGTGATGATATTCTGGAGTACCGTTTCGACCTGTAATCTTTGCGTACCTGCCAGAATAGCAGCACATTGATCGAACGGGCATACGCCTTGTGCGCGAAGTGATTTAAAAAACATTCGGCCGGCTCTTTCCGATAAAACTTCGGAAAAAGCCGGCCGCTGTGTATTTTCTGTGGCCTTATTGGCCTGCCGCCACTGGCGGTCAGACCTTTTACCAGTCTTTTACATTTCTTTTACATGACGAATCGCGCCAGCGAGGCGGCGAAACTACCAGCTGTTGCCCTTGCTCTGCTCGTGACCGACAATACCGCCGGCCAAAGCACCCACGCCAGCGCCAGCAAGAGCGCCCCAACCGGCAGCGCCGCCAGAAATGGCAGCTATGCCCGCACCGCCAAGCGCGCCAAGCGCAGCGCCACTGGCAACACCCTGCTGGGTCTTGTTCATATTGGTGCAACCAACGCCGCTGGCGAGCATGGCGGCCAGCATGGCTATAATCAAAGCTTTTTTCATGGCTATTCTCCTGAGTCCTGTTATCGTCCCGAGGGCAAATGCCTTACTTCTTGGCAATGCGAGGGGCGATCAGTTCATACCAGATAACGCTCATTACCGGACGGTCAAGCTTGTCGGGGTTGGCAGCGTACCACTGATCCACCATATTGATGATTTCAGCGCGGTTGACACCCTTGAAGGCATTCATCCAGCCCTTTTCAAAAGGCGAAAGGGTATAGGCGGGCTTTTTGCCGGATTTGGCTGCTTTTTCCGCCAGCTTGGCATTAACAAAGTACTCTACGGTGATGGCAGAGTCCACACCAAGCAGAAATGCAGCCTTATCGGACTCACTGGTCTTTTGCCACACATGTCCCGTAAGCTGTTCCACGGGATTATTTTTTGCTACATCGCCGACGGCGACTTCCGCAGCGCGAACGGGAGCGCAGGCCAGAACCAGAGCAAGAACCAGCCCAAGGCTCAAAACTGACTTTTTCACGCGAAGCTCCTTGCAGTTTACAGGCGAGGCGACCTGGGGTCGCCATTAAAAACCTCGTACAGTACGTGTACCTTAGTCATAAGCATGCCTGCATATCAAGTATTTTTCGGCATCAGGCCCCGGCGCTCTCGCCTATGACGTTCTTGAAGCGGTTGAACAGATATTCGCCGTCATGAGGCCCTGCGGCGGCCTCCGGGTGATACTGCAGGCTCATGACAGGCAGAGTTTTGTGGCGCAGCCCTTCAAGGGTCTGGTCATTAAGATTGACGTGTGTTGCTTCCACATCTTCCACACCGTCAAGAACCACATGAAAGCCGTGGTTTTGCGATGATATTTCAATGCGCCCGGTGGTCAGGTCCTTAACCGGGTGATTGCAGCCATGATGCCCGAACTTGAGCTTTTCCGTCCGCGCGCCAAGCGCATGGCCGATGAGCTGATGCCCAAGGCAGATGCCCGTGACCGGCAACATCTGGATAAGCTCGCGCACCAGCGCGATTTCATTGGTAAGCGTAGCCGGATCGCCGGGGCCGTTGGACAGAAAAACGCCCTTGGCTCCACTGGCTTTTGCTCTGGCTGCGCTGAAGCCCGGCGGCACGGCCAAAGGCTCAAAACCCGCCTCGCAAAGGCGGCGCAGAATATTCCACTTGATGCCAAAGTCATACACCAGCAGGGGCAAGCCCGTTCCGCGCCAGACGTAGCTGCCGTCTTCGGCCACGGGAGCTTCCTGCACGGCATTGTCATACCAGGCATACGGCTTTTCCGGGGCCACGAAGGGCACAAGATTGCGCCCCTTCATGGCTGGCAGGGCCTGTGCGCGCTCCTGAAGAACCGCAGGGTCAGTTTCCCTTGTGGAAATAATGCCCCGCATGGCTCCGTTAATGCGCAGATGCCGGGTCAGCGCGCGCGTATCAAGCCCTTCGATGCCGGGCTTTTCATAGCGCTTCATAAATTCCGGCAAAGACATGGTGGAGCGCCAGTTGGAAGGCTTTTTGCAGCATTCCTTGACCAGCAGAGCCGCACAATGCACTCCGGCGGACTCCATATCTTCACGGCACGTTCCGTAATTGCCTATAAGAGGATACGTCATGCAGACCATTTGCCCGTAATAGGAAGGGTCTGTAAGAATTTCCTGATATCCGGTCATCCCGGTGGTGAAGATAACCTCACCGCCGGTTTCAAAGTCGCCGGTAAAGGACTTGCCTTCCAGCGTAAATCCGTCTTCCAGCACCAGCAATGCTTTCATAGCTTACCCCCGCGCATCCCGCGCGTAGTATTCCTGCAAACTTTCCACATGAATCTCGTCCCGGCGCGATCCTATGGCCGTAGCCGTGGCGCGTGCCGCTGCAATGGTGGTGCAGTACGGCACCTTGTAATTCAGGGCCGCCTGACGGATCGCCTTGGAATCTCTGGCCGTATGCTTGCCAGAGGCGGTGTTCACCACCAGGGCGACCTCATGGTTGATGAGCAGATCCACAATATTGGGTCGCCCTTCGTAGACCTTGCGCACCTCTTCCACCTTCAGGCCGTGTTCGCGCAGAATGGCTGCCGTGCCCTTGGTAGCCAGAAGCTCAAAGCCGAGCTTGGCGAACATTTCCGCCACTTCCGGCAGGAAGGGCTTGTCGCGGTCATTGACGGAGAGAAAGAGCTTGCCGCCCTGCGGGGGAACCTGCCCTGCTCCGAGCTGGCTTTTAAGAAAAGCCTCGCCAAAGTTGGCGCCCATGCCCATGACTTCACCCGTTGAATGCATCTCCGGGCCAAGAATCACGTCCACACCGGGAAAACGCTGGAAGGGCATGACGGCTTCTTTTACGCAGGTAAAGCCGCCCTTGCGCATGCTCCAGGGGTCCAGTTCATCAAGGCTTTTGCCCAGCATGACCTGAGTAGCCAGATACGGCAGCGGGACGCCTGTGGCCTTGGACACAAAGGGCGCGGTGCGCGAGGCACGCGGGTTGACCTCAAGAATGTAGATGTCGTCACCCTTGATGGCGAACTGTATATTCATCAGGCCGATGACCTTGAGCTCACGGGCGAGGGCTTCTGTCTGGGCGGCGATCAGGGCCACATGGTCATAGGACAGCGAATAGGAAGGCAGCACGCAGGCCGAATCGCCAGAGTGGATGCCCGCTTCTTCAATATGTTCCATAATACCGGCAACATAAACATCCTTGCCGTCGGAGATGGCGTCCACGTCCACTTCCACGGCATGCTCGAGAAACTTGTCGATCAGGATGGGATGCTTGGGCTTTTCCGGAACCTGGGCATGGAAATATGCGGTCAGTTCCGAAGCGTCGTAGGCCACGGCCATGGCCCGCCCGCCAAGCACATAGCTCGGGCGCACCACGATGGGATAGGTAATGCGTTCGGCCACGGCAAGGGCGTCTTCAAGGCTCATGGCAGTGCCGTTGGGCGGCTGCCGCAGGCCAAGCTTCTGAATAAGCGCCTGAAAGCGCTCACGGTCTTCCGCACGGTCAATGGCGTCGGGGCTTGTGCCGAGGATGGGAACCCCGGCCCGCATAAGAGGCACGGCCAGATTCAACGGCGTCTGACCGCCGAACTGCACGATAACGCCGTCGGGCTGTTCCGCTTCCACAATATTCATGACATCTTCAAAGGTCAGCGGCTCAAAATACAGCCTGTCCGAGGTGTCATAGTCCGTAGAAACGGTTTCCGGGTTGGAGTTGGCCATTATTGCCATGACCCCGGCATCGCGCAAGGCAAAGGAGGCGTGGCAGCAGCAGTAGTCAAACTCTATCCCCTGACCGATACGGTTGGGGCCGCCGCCAAGAATAAGCACCTTGCGACGGTCTTCAATCTTGATTTCGTTGCCCTGCTCGTAGGTCGAATAAAAATAGGGCGTATAGGCTTCAAACTCTCCGGCGCAGGTATCTACCAGATAGTAGGCAGGCAGGATGTTCATTTCCTTGCGCAGACGGCGAATGTCCGTTTCAGGCCGCTTCCACATTTCCGCAAGCTGCCTGTCGGAAAAACCGTATTCCTTGGCTTCGCGCAGAATGACGGCCAGATTTTCATTTCCGGCGGTCATGTCATTGGCAAGGCCAAAGTTGCGGATGCGCTGCTCCATGCTCACAATATCCTGCAACTGACGCACAAACCAGGGGTCAATGGCGGACACGGCAAATATCTCTTCTTCCGTGATGCCCGCAAGCAGGGCCTGACGCAGTGCAAAAATGCGGCGAGAGTTGGGCCGCTGCAATGATTCCAGGATGGTTTCGCGATCGGGAAGCTCGGCATTGAAGTTGAAACCAAGCCCCGTAGCGCCGATTTCCATGGACCGCAGCCCCTTCTGCATGGCTTCCTTGAAGGTACGGCCTATGCTCATGGCTTCGCCCACGCTTTTCATGGCTGTGGTCAGCTCATCTTTGGCGCCGGGGAACTTTTCAAAGGTAAAACGCGGAATTTTCACCACGCAGTAGTCAATGGCAGGTTCAAAGCTTGCCACGGTTTCGCGGGTGATATCGTTGCGCAGTTCGTCCAGCGTGTAGCCCACGGCCAGCTTGGCCGCAATCTTGGCAATGGGAAAGCCCGTGGCCTTGGAAGCCAGCGCCGACGAGCGCGACACGCGCGGGTTCATCTCAATGACCACAATCTCGCCGTTGGCGGGATTAAGGCCAAACTGCACATTGCTGCCGCCTGTTTCCACACCGATTTCACGCATGATGGCAATGGAGGCGTCGCGGATCTGCTGGTATTCCGAGTCAGAAAGGGTCTGCACCGGGGCCACGGTGATGGAGTCGCCCGTGTGAACCCCCATAGGATCAAGATTTTCAATGGAGCAGATGATAACGCAGTTGTCGTTGACGTCGCGCATCACTTCCATTTCGATCTCTTTCCAGCCGAGCACGCTCTGCTCGATCATCACCTCTGAAGTGGGACTGGCGGCAAGGCCGTTGCCCGCCACCTCTTCAAGGTCGGCAAGGTTGTAGGCAACGCCTCCGCCTGTGCCGCCCAGGGTAAATGCCGGGCGCACAATCAGCGGGAAGGGCAGCACATTGCCGAACTGGCGCACTTCGTCCATGGTGCGGGCAATGCCGCTGGCGGGCATTTTAAGGCCGATTTTTTCCATGGCCTCACGGAAAAGCTCACGGCTTTCGGCCTTTTCAATAACGTGGGCCTGCGCGCCGATAAGCTCAACGCCGTATTCCGCTAAAACGCCGCTCTTGGCAAGTCCAAGAGCGGCGTTCAATGCCGTCTGCCCGCCAAGAGTAGGCAAAAGTGCGTCGGGGCGTTCTTTCCGGATGACGGCGGCCAGGGTATCGTGTTCGATCGGTTCCACATACGTGGCGTCCGCCAGTTGCGGGTCGGTCATGATGGTGGCGGGATTGGAGTTGACCAGCACCACTTCGTAACCCTCTTCTTTGAGGGCCTTGACGGCCTGTGAACCGGAGTAGTCAAACTCGCAGCCCTGGCCTATGATGATGGGTCCCGCGCCAATGACAAGAATTTTGTGTAAATCCGTACGCTTGGGCATTGGATATTCCTGCGGCTTTGGGGATCGTGAAGAAAAGCTGCGGTGTGTTGTCACCGCCTGCTCAAACTGAAGAATAGTACATGCACTTTGAAGCGAGGTCAACAATTTCTCCGGCAGTCCCACAGCTTTCCTTCCGGCACTAAAGCCTTGCGCCCCGCCCCGATTTACGCAATACTTCTTCTCTTGAATCCATAAGGGGGCTTGATAATGCAAGACATAAAAAAAGTTGTTCTCGCCTACTCCGGCGGGCTTGATACATCAGTCATTCTCAAATGGCTTATTGAGACCTACAAATGCGAGGTCATTGCCGTTACCGCCGATCTGGGCCAGCCCGAAGACCTTTCCGGCGTGGAAGAAAAGGCGCTCAAAACCGGCGCCTCCAAAGCCTATGTAGTCGACCTGCGCGAAGAAATGGCCAAAGACTTTGTCTTTCCCATGATGCGCGGTGCGGCCATCTATGAAGGTCGCTACCTGCTCGGAACCTCCATCGCCCGGCCCCTCATTGCCAAGGCTCTGGTGGACATCGCCCGCAAGGAAGGGGCCGATGCCATATCCCACGGCGCCACCGGCAAGGGCAACGATCAGGTTCGCTTCGAATTCGCGGCCAGCGCTCTGGCGCCGGATATCAAGGTCATCGCCCCCTGGCGCGAGTGGGAACTCATGTCCCGCACGGCCCTTACCGCCTTTGCAGAAAAGCACGGCATCCCCATCTCCAGCTCGGCCAAGCGCTACAGCATGGACGCCAACATGCTGCACACCAGCTTTGAAGGCAGCGAACTGGAAGACCCGGGCAACGCCCCGCACGAATCCTGCCATGAGCGCTGTGTTCCCGTGGAGCAGGCCCCCGATACGCCTGAAATTGTCACTGTGGACTTTGAGCGTGGCAACCCCGTTGCCGTCAATGGCAAGGCGCTCTCCCCCGCCGCTGTCATAACCACCCTGGCCGAAATCGCCGGGCGCAACGGCATAGGTCGTGATGACATGGTGGAAAACCGTTTTGTGGGCATGAAGTGCCGCGGCGTGTACGAAAACCCCGCAGGAACCCTGCTCTACAAATTGCACCGCGACCTTGAAGGCATCTGCATGGACCGCGAACTGCTGGGCATTCGCGACATGCTGGCCGTGCGCTATTCCCAGTGCGTGTACAATGGATTCTGGTATTCGCCCGAGCGCGAAGCCATGCAGGCATTCATGGACAAGTCGCAGGAATGCGTCACCGGTACGGTGCGCGCCAAGCTGTACAAGGGCGGCGTATGGCCCCTGTCCCGCACGTCTCCCAATTCCCTTTTCTCTGAAGACCTGGCGACGTTCGAGGGCGGCGACTACGACCATAAGGACGCGGCGGGCTTCATATGCCTCAACAGTCTGCGTCTGCGTCTGCACGCGGCTGTCGCCGACAGGCTGAAAAAATAATACGGAACGCCGGATGCCGTCCGGCAGCGGCAACCCGTGGGCCAGTGCCTGCGGGTTGCCGGAGTTCTCAAGGAAAGCTTCGCCAGCAAAGTGCCGCCCCCCTACGGGGATAATGCAAGCCATTTTCTGCGGGGCAGGCACGGCAAAAAACGGTTCCGTGTTCATCAAGACAACACCGGCCAACGACGATCTTTTTCTAACACACGATTTTTCAAACGGATGCTGCCATGAAAACCAACCAGAGCTGGGGCGGTCGCTTTGCCGAAGGCCCCAAGGAAGCCGTGGCCCAGTATACTGACTCGCAGTCCTACGACAGAGCGCTTTACGATCAGGACATCCGCGCCTCACAGGCGCATGCCCGCATGCTGGGCCGTCAGGGTGTCATCACGCCCTCGGAAGCGCAACTGCTGGTTGAAGGGCTTGACCGTGTGCGCGAAGAAATTCGCACCGGAAGTTTCATCTGGAAGCCGGAACTGGAAGACGTGCATATGAATATCGAGGCGCGTCTGACAGAAATCATGGGCAATGTGGGCAAGAAACTGCACACGGGCCGCAGCCGCAACGATCAGGTTGGCTTGAGCTTTCGTCTTTTTGTGGCAGACAGGCTGGAAACGTGGCGACAGCGCGCCGCAGCCCTGTGCGCCATCCTTGTGCAGCGCGCCACCGAGCATGCTGACGACATCCTGCCCGGCTGCACCCACCTGCAGCCCGCGCAGCCCGTGAGCCTGGCTCACCACCTGCTGGCCTATGCCTGGATGTTCCGGCGCGATGCCCTGCGCCTTGCGGACTGCCTTGACCGGGTGCGCGTCTCCCCTCTGGGCGCGGCCGCTCTGGCTGGCACGACGTATCCGCTTGACCCGCAAAGCGTGGCCGAGGACGTGGGCTTTACCGGCGTTTACAACAACTCCATGGATGCCGTGTCCGACAGGGACTTTGTTCTTGAAGCCCTGTTTGGCGGTTCCACCATCATGATGCACCTCTCGCGCCTGTGTGAAGAAATCATCCTGTGGGCCAATCCCGCTTTTGGCTTTGTGCGCCTGCCCGACAGCTACGCCACAGGCTCCTCCATCATGCCGCAAAAGAAAAATCCCGATGTGGCAGAACTTATGCGTGGCAAAACCGGGCGCGTCTACGGCTCGCTCATGGGCATGCTCACAACCATGAAAGCCCTGCCTCTCGCCTACAATCGCGACATGCAGGAAGACAAGGAAGGCTTTCTTGATGCCGACAGGACGGTGGAAACATCCTTGCGGCTCATGGCCGGCATGATGGAAGAAATCTCCTTTCGCACGGAGCGCATGCGCGAAGCCTGCAAGGCCGGTTTCCTCAACGCCACGGAGCTGGCCGACTACCTTGTGGGCAAGGGGCTTCCCTTCCGCGAGGCGCACCATGTTACCGGCCAATGTGTGGCTGCGGCGGAAAAACAGGGCAAAGGGCTTGAAGACCTTACCCTGCCCGAAATGCAGGCCCTTGAGCCACGCATTGATGAAGACGTGTACGCAGTGCTGGACTATACGGCCGCGGTACAACGGCGTGAAACCTTCGGCGGAACCGGGCCGCAATCCGTGGCCGCGCAAGTGGCCCAGCTCAGAACATGGCTTGCCGGCATGGACGCCGAGGCCCAGTAGCAGGAAGCCCCTCGCATGTCCGCACCCAACGCACCAACGTCCGGCAGCACACCCGATGCGCCGTGGTCCCAATGGCCCCACTGGATGGAACAGGCGCGCCTGGATGACAATCTGGCCGCCGACGCCTATGAAGCAACGCCCCCCACATGGCGGGCCGCCATAAAAACAGGGCTGGCGCTCACGCACATGCATTTCGGCTCCAGTACCGGACATGGACGCGAAATCCGGAGCAACGACCGGCTCGGCTTCTGGCGCGAACATGAAAATCAGGCTGCGGCATGGACGGTCATTGCCTTTTCGCCGTCCTATGCCGCGGCGGCACGCATGGCAGCGGCCTGCATTGCCCCTGTTCTGGCCGACGTTCCCCTTGTGGGCGCTGTCTGCGTAGGCGGCCCCCCCCATCCCTCCGCACTTGTGAGTCTGGAACTGAGCGGTGTGGAAGACGTTTTTGTGCTGGATGCCCAGGACCTGCATGCACTGCTGGAACAATGCGGTCCCGGCCACGGGCGTCTTCTGCTGCTGCACGCGGGCGAACTGGAGGACACTGCCGCCTTTGCGCACTCTCTGGGCCTGCCCTGCTGGCAGGAAGACCGCGCGCCAACGCTGGTACTGCCCCCGGCCCATGCAGAAAGCAGCTCCGGCGAGTGCGCCGAAAGTTCCGGATTTGACATGGAAGCTCTGGCCTTTGCGCAGGCAGGGGCAAATTTCATGCCATACACCGCCCCGGCGCGCACAGCTTTTTCCGAAAAAGCGGCACAAGATGTTGTGGCTCAGGGCACATGCATGCCCTCCCCCAACGCGCAGAGCGATTTTTTGCCGGAAGTTCCGGCAGCGCCCCCCCATCTGTCGCACCCTGCCGGTACAAATGCGGCAAGGCCCCACGCGCAATATGTTTTTACCGGCCCCGCCCGGCCTTCCGCCAGCTGCCCGGAGAGGAACCCGCATGCCTGCGCGCCCCTGCTCACCCTGACCCCGGGGTGCGAAGGGTTCTGGCTGCATCCCGGCCTTACGCCGGACTTTTTTCGCGTACACAGCCTGGCCTTCGGCCTGTTATAATCAGCCTGTCCGGGAGCCGCCATGTCGAGCCAGTCCAGCATTGATCGCATCCGCAACATTGGCATCATAGCCCATATCGACGCAGGCAAGACCACGCTGTCGGAGCGCATGCTGTTTTACAGCCGCAAAATCCACCGCATGGGCGAAGTGCACGACGGTGCAGCCACTATGGATTTCATGCCCGAAGAGCAGGAACGCGGCATTACCATCATGTCCGCATGTACCACATGCCAGTGGAACGACCATACCATCAATCTTATTGATACTCCCGGGCACGTGGACTTTACCATTGAGGTGGAGCGCTCCCTGCGTGTGCTGGACGGGGCGGTCGGCGTTTTTTGCGCTGTGGGCGGCGTGGAGCCGCAATCAGAAACCGTCTGGCGGCAGTCTGAGGATTTCGGCGTCCCCAAGATAGCCTTTATCAACAAAATGGACAGAATGGGCGCTGACTTTGAGGCGACGCTGGCCGCCATGCGCCAAAGGCTTGCCGCCAATGCGGTCGCGGTTGCCATCCCCCTTGGTCAGGGTGAAGACTTTTGCGCTGTTCTTGACCTCGTGCATGAAGAATGCCTGACTTTTGACGAGACTGATCAGGGGCAAACCGTAAACCACGCCCCCTTCTCGCCGGAACAGGCCGCGCTTGCCGCCCCCTGGCGCGAGCAGATGCTGGAAAAACTGGCCGAAGCTGATGAAGATTTTCTGGTCCCCTATCTTGAAAACACCCATGACGCCAATGCCGTTCACGCCGCCATGCGCCGGGCCGTTCTGGCCCGCAGCATAACCCCGGTCTTTTGCGGTTCGGCCCTGCGCAACGCCGGTATACAGCCTGTGCTGGATGCCGTGTGCCGCTGGCTGCCTTCTCCACTGGATGTTCCCGCTCCTGTGGGGCTTGACGCCGAGGGGCATGAGGTCATGGTACTGCCCGATGCCGATGCACCGGCCGTGGCTCTTGTGTTCAAGGTCCTGCTTGAAGAAAACAGAAAACACTGCTTTCTCCGCATGTATGCGGGCCGCATTCATGAAGGCGACAACCTGCGCAACACGGCACAAAACAAGGATGACCGCCTGAGCCGTCTTTACAGGCCCCATGCCGATCGCCGTGAGCAGCTTGAAACCGCCTCTGCCGGAGAAATTGTCGTGGCCGTGGGC
This sequence comes from uncultured bacterium, assembly GCA_905214305.1. Classification (GTDB taxonomy): domain Bacteria; phylum Desulfobacterota; class Desulfovibrionia; order Desulfovibrionales; family Desulfovibrionaceae; genus Desulfovibrio. The sequence continues at coordinate 2,291 of CAJMLK010000013.1, read as the reverse complement.
CTGCGCTCCGCTCATACCGGCGAAACATTCACCTCGCGTGACCGGCAGCTTTCGCTTGAAAGCATAGAGGCCAATGCTCCGGTGATCACCCTCGCCCTTGAGCCTCGCAATGCCGATGAAGGCAAGATTCTGGATGAAGCCCTGACCCGCTACGCCGAAGAGGATCCCACCCTTAAGGCGCTGATGGATGACGACACGGGCATGCGCATGGTTTCCGGCATGGGCGAACTGCATCTGGATGTGCTGCTGGAGCGCATGCGGCGCGAATATGGCATCAGCCCCCGTTCAGGCAATCCGCAGGTCGTTCTGCGCGAAACCGTGCGCAAGGAAGCCGCCGCCACCGTGACCTTTGACCGCGAACTGGGCAAGGAGCACCATCAGGGCACGGTAAGCCTGCGCGTGACCCCACGGCCGCGCGGTAGCGGCAATACCGTGGAAGTCGGGGACTTTCTGCCCGACAATCCCGAAGAGGCACGTAAAATCCTGCCCCCCGCTTATGTGGATGCGGCCATTGAAGGCGTGCGTGACGCCTTGCAGAGTGGCGACCTCACAGGCTATCCGGTCACTGATGTTGCCGTGACCCTGAATGGAGTGGAACGGCGCGAAGGTCTGACAACGGTTCCGGGATGTCACATGGCAGCGGGACAGGCACTGCGCGAAGCGCTGGCCACCGCCGCCCCCGTGTGCCTTGAACCCGTCATGCGGGTTGAAATTTCCGTCCCCGAAGACTTTCTGGGCGCTGCCATCAGCCTGCTCAACTCCTGCGGCGGCAAGGTGGAAGACCTTGATGACCACGGGGGGCGCAAGGCCCTTCGCGGCACGGCTCCCCTGCGTCGCCTGTTTGGCTTTTCCACCTCGCTGCGCTCGGCCACACAGGGCCGGGCCGGACTGGTAATGACCTTTGACCGCTTTGACCTGCCCTGAGGCCCCATGTCTGTCGCATCCCCCCATATGAAAAAAAATTCTGCCACTCATTCTCCCCGCGCCAAGAAAAGCCTGGGACAACATTTTTTGCGGCGGGAAGACATCTGCCACCGAATCGCGGCGCTCATTGCGCCCGGGGCACAGGATCGCATCATTGAGATCGGCCCCGGCCCCGGAGCGCTGACACGTGCCATTGAGGCAGCCCCCCACGCACGCCTTTTGCTGCTGGAAAAAGACCGCCACTGGGCTGCAGAACGGCAAAGGCTGGGCGGCCCCAACACCCAGGCCGTGCTCACGGATGCCCTGAAATTTGCATGGCAGCGCATCACCCCTCAGGAGCCGTGGAAAGTCATAGGCAACCTGCCCTACAATGTGGCATCCCCCCTGATCTGGGACATCGTATCCTGCTCCACGGGCTGGCAACGGGCCGCCTTTATGGTGCAGAAAGAGGTGGGGCAGCGTCTGGCTGCCCAGCCGGGCACGGGGCACTACGGCGCGCTCTCGGTATGGGTGCAAAGCTACGCCCGCCCGCGTATGGAGTTTGTGGTGGGGCCGGGGGCGTTCAGTCCGCCTCCCAAGGTAGACTCTGCGGTTCTGAGCTTTGAACCGCTGCCCGCGCATGACCGGCCCGAACACCCGAAGCTGCTCTCGCGGCTTCTGCGGGTATGTTTTCAGCAACGACGCAAGCAACTTGGCGGCATATTCCGCCGTGCCGCACTGCCGGGCCTGGAGAAGTCCCTGCACGATGCCGGCATTGATCCAGCCTTGCGACCGGAAGCTCTGTCATGCTCCGATTTCCAGCGTATAGCCGCTTTTTGGGCTTCACAGCTTGACAACAAGGCATAAAAAGTTTTCAGTCTATCCACTAATCTTGCTGCGTTGTATGCCTTCCGGCTTTTACCAGAGTCGCGAAGGCCGCCTGAAACAGCGCGCGGGGGAACCTTTCAGGAGGACATGCTGATGACTAAGGCTGATCTTGTAGAAAAAATTGCTGCCAAGGCCAACCTGACCAAGGCTGCTGCCGAACGGACCCTCAATGCCTTTCTCGCTTCTGTCGAAGACGCTCTTGTCAAGGAATCCAAACTTACGCTTACCGGTTTCGGCACATTCGCAGTGGAGCACCGCAAGGCCAGGCAGGGCCGCAACCCCCGCACCGGCGACACGCTTACCATCCCGGCGTGCAAGATTATCAAGTTCCGCCCGGGCAAACTGCTCAAAGACTCACTGAACTAGGTGTAGAGTGTCAACACGTTGTTCACCCTCCTAGCCTCGAAGCTGGAGGTTTTCTGCCAAGGGCTGAATGTGGCCGCAAAAAGTTATAATGATGCGTCCATATCGGCAGATACGCTGTTCTTTTCCATGAGTGG